>JBGPJN010000253.1:0-4251 GCA_041485445.1 Dehalococcoidia bacterium | reverse complement strand
GGCGCAGATGTCCGAGGCGATGCTGCAGATGGGGGTGTCCTCGTCCACCACCACCACCCGGTGGGTGCGCCGCACCGAGTCAATAATGTGGTCGTAGTCGATGGGCGAGACGCTGAGCAGGTCCACCACCTGGGCGCTGATGCCCGCCTTGGCCAGCTCCGCCGCCGCCTCCATGCAGACCCAGGTCATGCGGGAGATGCCCACCAGGGTTACGTCGGTGCCCGGCCGCACGGTGCGGGCCTTGCCCAGGGGCAGGGCGTAGGCCTCCTCGGGCACCGGGCCGGTATCACCATAGAGGCCCTTGTGCTCAAAGTACACCACCGGGTCGTCGTCCCGGATGGCGGCGATGAGCAGGCCCTTGGCCGTGTAAGGGTCCGAGGGCACCACGCCCTTCAGGCCGGGGATGTGGCTGAAGATGGAGTAGAAAGACTCGGAGTGCTGGGCGGCGCTGCCGAAGCCGGCGCCGATGCGGGTGAGCAGGGTGAAGGGCACCTTGACCTGCCCGCCGAACATGTAGCGCATCTTGGCGGCGTTGTTCAAGAGCTGGTCCATGCACACGCCCACAAAGTCCACGAACATCAGCTCCGCCACCGCCCGCATGCCGGTGGAGGAGGCGCCGATGGCCGCGCCCACGAATGCGGCCTCGGACAGGGGCGTGTCCAGCACCCGCTGGTTGCCGAACTGCTGGATCAGCCCCTGGGTGGTGCGAAAAGCGCCGCCCCACGAGTCCACAAACCCCAGGTGCTCCCGGCCCGCGGCGCCGGCGATATCCTCTCCCAGGAGGATGACCGTCTCGTCCCGCTCCATCTCCTGGCGCAGCGCCTCGTTGATGGCATCCCGGTAGCGGATCTGCCGGGCGACGCCCACCGGGGGAGACATGGGAACTTCAGTGGCGGTGGTCACGGTTGCCTCCGATTATTGTTCAGGACTGCCCAGGGTGAGCAGCTTGCCTTGAGCGGTCTCCAGGATGGAGTCCCGCATGAAGATGCTGGCGTTCAGTATCTCGATGCCGATTAACTCACCCTTATCGTTGAGTTCAGCCGTAATGTTGGGACTCAGCTCCACACTGTTCGCCTCTTCCCCCTCCGACACTACGAGATGCAAGATATCTTCTTGCTCGAAATAGAACAGCTTTGGTTTATTCATCGTGTGAACCGCCCGCTTCGCAAACGAGGCTAATGGTTCAGTTCGGTCCTCGTCATTCCGGCGCAGGCCGGAATCCATCAGCCCATCTCAACCACGCTTTTATCTGGACACCAGCCTTCGCCGGTGTGACGGATAGAGATCCTATTGCCTACCACCGCAAACTGAACTACTACCCAAACGAGAAGTGAGTTGACGGAAGAGCTACTTTACACCTCCATGTGGGTGCCGCGTTTCATCAGTTCCTTGGGGTAGCTGACGTACACGTCCTCGTAGAGCTGAAGCGGGTCTGGCAGCGGGCTGTCGTCGGCGAACTTGATGGCGTCGTCCATCAGCCGCTGCACCTCCTGGTCAATGCCGTCCAACTCCGCGGCGGGGAGCAGACCTTCCGGCACCACCCGCTCCCGAAACAGCTTCAGCGGGTCGCGGTTGCGCCAGAACGCCTCCTCCTCCTTGGTGCGGTAGGTCAGCGGATTGTCGAACACCGTATGTCCGTAGTAGCGGTAGGTGCGGCACTCCAACAGGGACGGCCCCTCGCCCTTCCTGGCCCGGGCCACCGCCTGTCCCGCCGCCTCGTACACCGCGAAGACGTCCATGCCGTCCACGTGGATGCCGGGCATGCCGTAGCCGGCGGCGCGGTCGGCCACGTTGGGCACCGACAGGGCGTATTCAACTGGGGTGGACTCGGCATAGCCGTTGTTTTCGCAGCAGAAGATCACCGGCAGCTTCCACACCGAAGCCAGGTTCATGGACTCGTGGAGCACCCCCTGGTTGGCGCCGCCGTCGCCGAAAAAGGCCACCGCCACCCGGCCCAGCTTCTTGAGTTTGGAGGTGAGGGCCGCGCCCACCGCCAGGGGCACGCTGGCCGCCACCACGCCGTTGGTGCCCAGCATCCCCTTGCTCATGTCGGCGATGTGCATGGAGCCGCCTTTGCCCTTGTTGGGGCCGGTGGAACGACCAAACAGCTCGGCCATCATCAGCTTGGGGTCCACGCCCTTGGCGATGCAGTGGCCGTGGCCCCGGTGGGTGCTGGCGATATAGTCCTCGTTGGTCAGGTGGGCGCAGATGCCGGTGGGCACTGCCTCCTGGCCGGCGGAGGAGTGGACCGAGGCGGACATGCGGCGCTGGCCGGTCTCCGGGATGCCGCGCTCCTCAAAGCCCCGGATGGTCGCCATGGTCCGGTAAAGCCATAGCAGGGTGTCCCGGTCCAGGTCCATACTCCCTCACCGCGGCTGAAGTGCACCCCCCACCCCGACTCGTCGGGGGGGCCAAGCTGCCCAAATAGTAGCACTCAGGGAGGGGATGTCAAGAGCGGTAAGACCATCCAGCAGGGCCTTTCCATTTTCGGCGGGTCCGGAGGGGCGCACCTGCGTGTGCGCCCTGGTCTGCCCCTCCAGCCGTAGGGCAGACACACAGGTCTGCCCCTACCTTTGGGGAGAATGAAAAGGCCCTGGACCATCCAGCAGAGGCACAGCAAGCCGGGGCGCGGCAAGCAGCGCTACCCAATGGCGTGGGGAATGACCTCCACCCGCACCGGCTCCCCAGCGCCGGCGCCCAACAACGCCGCGGCGCTGCCGCCGGGCAGGGCGATCTCCAGGTGGCCGTGGCTGCCCATCAGGGCCACCAGTCCGCCGGGCCCCGACAGGTCAGGGTCCCCGTCGTGGTAAGTGCGGCTGAGGCGCGGGATGCGTTGGCCCTTGATCTCGACCTGAGTGACCGTCGCCCCCGCCAGGTCCTGGGCGGAGATGTTGGTAATCAGGTTGCCGAAACGGTCGGCGTGGAGCGCCTGGCCCACGATGGCGCCGCGCTCCCGGACCGGTTGGAGGCCGGGCAGCCACACCAGGTCAGGCACCGGTGTCCCTAGATATTGGGGAGCAACTCCCCGCGAGAGGTGGGCCGCCACCGGGGCGAAGATGTCCCGGCCGTGGAAGGTGCTGCTCACCGGATGAAGCCAGTGGTCGGGGTTGTTGAGCTCGTAGGCGAAGCAGCCCGGCGGCACGGGACAGCGGCCGGTGGTAGTTGGTGACGGCCAACCGCAGCGCTCCAGCGCTTGGCTGAGGATGCCATTGTCCGGGGCCAGGAACCGGACCTTGGGTGTTAAGACCAGCAGCGCACGGCGCGGCGTGCCCACGCCGGGGTCCACCACCGCCACGTGAATGGCGCCCGCCGGAAAGTAGCCGTGGCTGGTGGCCAGGATGAAGGCCGCCCGCCGCAGGTCCTGGGGCGGCACCTGATGGGTGAGGTCAATAACCGCGGCCCGGGGGTTGATGCCGTGAATGACCCCCTTCATGATGCCCACGTAGGGGTCGGCGGTGCCGAAGTCGGTGGTCAGGACGATGGGCGGCGATGGCTGACCGGGGGTCATGCAACGGACTCCGTGGCGCCGCGTTCAGCCCAAGCGGGCGCTGAAGATGGAAACGGCGATGAACACCACCGTCAAGACGATGGTGAACTGGAACAGGGTCTTTTCCAGGCCGCGCCGAGTGCGCACTGTGTTCTGGGCGCTGCCGAACATGCCGCTGCCTGACTCCCCGACCTGGACCAGGATCACCAGCACCACCAGGATGGATATCATGATCTGGGCGATGTTGAGATAGGACAACCTTAAACCTCACGGGACTCTGAGTGGCCAAAGATTCTTAGTCTTGGTGTAGGGGCAGACCTGTGTGTCTGCCCTGGGAGCACACACCGGTGCTCCCCTACGGGACAAATGACCACAATCATACGATGCGGGCACACACCTTGCGGGACCCGCTCCTCTACTCCGGCTCCTTGCCGACGGCCAGGCGCCGCCGCACCAGCTCGTTGACCAGCTCGGGCTTGGCCTGACCCTTGGTAAGCTTCATCACCTGCCCCACCAGGAAGCGGGCCGCCGTTTCCTTGCCATTGCGGTAGTCGGCCACCGCCCGGGGGTTGGCCTCGATGGCCTGGGCCACCGCCGCCTCCACCAGCCCGGAATCGCTAATCTGGGTGTAGCCCCGGTCCCGGACGATGTCGCCGGGCCGCTGCCCTGTCTGGAAGGCTTCTTCCAGCACCGTCTTGGCCAGGGTGGTGCTCAGGCCCCCCGCCTCAATGAGGCCGACCAGCTCCGTCAGATGGGCCGGCGTG
>JBGPJN010000252.1:0-4252 GCA_041485445.1 Dehalococcoidia bacterium | reverse complement strand
GCAACAGTACCCAGAAACATTTGCAGCGATGCGGCCCAAGGGCCTGAGCACGGCCGTGGCCTCACTACCCGTAACGTCCCGGCCCCCGCGGCCTCGTCCCCAACGGGTGCGGCCGGAACCCGTAGTATCACCCGTCGCGCCAGTGCAGCCGCTGCTGTCCGATGCGGAACCAGAAAACCGAGCCGAGTAGGATTAGAGAAACAGATACGCTACTGCCTAACTTGACCAGTCAGCATTTGGCGCTGCTGCAGTTGGCCATTTCTGTCGGGACAAACGGGACGACCGCCGCGCAGTTCGACGACCTGTTAAAAAAAGCCAGGGATTTTCTGGTCGTAATGCGCCAGAATTTCCCCAGGGTCAACTTCGGGGATTTCACTAACGCTGTCCAGATCTTGAGCACGTGCGGCGCGATCGGGGAAGCGCTTACTCAGCGCCGGCTGGCGTCTTTGAACAACTGCCCCTCCCTGGTTGAAACTCTTCGACTCCCCGGACTTCACCCGGGGTATGCGCCCTGGTCCACCAGCCGTCTCATCCCGCCGTCGCCCTTCCGTCCTTTCCTGGCGGTTCTGTAGGAATTCGTAGCTGTGCCCTGGGAGTTCCCATGCAAAAAGGTAAGGCAAGTCACAGTGGTAATCCACCGTGGTAAACTGGATGGCAAAGGGCAGGGTAAAGGGTATGGTAACGGTCAGGTCAAAATCCAGCGCAAAGGCCAAGAGGTCTGTTCCACCATCCAGGGTCAGGTACGTGTAGGCAAACCCTGCGGTAACAATCCGCATTTCCCTTGAACTGTGTGATGAGCTGGCAAGGCTGAAAGAAGAACACGGCCTATCCCTGGGCGATGTTCTCAGCATCGGCCTGGAAAGGGCCGAGCCTGACCTAGATGCCGCATATGAGCAAGGATTGCAGGATGGTTACGACAGCGCCAAAGAGGAGTACGAAGTAACCTACTGGTGCGCCGGGTGCCGGCGGCGCCAACTGAGCATCACCAGCGCCAAGGAGAAGGAGGCTGCAGCCACGTTGATGTACCAGGCAGGCTGGCAAATCCCCAATTGCCGCTAATTCTTGGGGTATGAGCGAGCCTCTTGCCGTGGTACCTCTCGGATCCCGCTGGGCTCACAAACAATTACCACGCGGTGCTGTGCAACATCGTTGGTAATGAGCGGGCGCCACCGACCCCGGCTGGGCGCGAGATCATTGATGCCCGTTGGGGTGAAGTCCCCACAAACACCGGGGACCGACTGAATAAAGTTCACACCCTGGAACGCCAGGACAGGCGATGGCGGGACCTGCGCCTTGAAGCTCGCTTCAACAGCGCTGAACTTGTCCTGAACAAAGAATGTTTCTACGATGGCACATTCCTCCTGCCTCTGGTGATGGACATGGTGGTGGACAGCATCTCCACCGGCCGGCAGCCATCGGTTGTGGACACCGAGGTGGTGGAGAGCGTCACGGAGTACCTGGACAACATGGCGCAGTTGACTCAAGGGCGGCGTCGCTCCACTGGCCTGGACGGTGGGGCCCAGGTTGGTCAGGACTAGGGCTCCGAAGTTGACCCCAAGCTGGCCTCCCCAAACACGGCCTCAGGATTGGATTTGCGGAGCCCCTTCAACCGACAGGGTGATGTCCAGCCACCTCAACACATCTCTCCCACGTGGCCGTCAGCCTTGGCTCGGCCAGCGGATCGCCGACGAATTGGGGTGGTCAGCGACGGCTGTGACCTTCCACAAGAACATAAAGGAGCTGCTCGTCCCTGTTGCTCGGACTCTGGCCCAATAGGATTTACAACAAATCCCGATTTGCAAAGGGACGGTGCTGACGGTGTTGAAACTCCGGAATTTACGATTGTAAACTGGGCCTAGTGGCACTCCCGTGCCTTCCTGAAGGCCTCGCCCTTGGTGGAGTGGTACGACGTAGACCATCACCTCAATCACTCACTTGACGGTCCCATTCCGCCGCAGTAAACTGCCAGCGTGGGAAAGAACGTCAACAGCACCACCATCAGCGTCAGGCTGCCTCACGAGCTCGCCGCCGCACTACGCCGCCGGGCGCAGGCGCAGGGCCGGACCCTCAACAACATGGTCCTGGAGTTACTGGAAAAAGAGGCCCGCCTGGCGAATGAAACGCGGGAGGTTGAGCAATGAGCGGGAGCACCAAGCAGCGCAGCCCAGGGACCTGGAGCATCCGGGTGGAGTTGCCCACGGACCCCACCACCGGCCGACGCACCCAGAAGCAGACCACCATCCGCGGGACGAAGCGAGAGGCCGAAAAGCGTCGCACCGAACTGCAACGAGAGATTGATACCGGGGGCTTTGTTAACCCCAGCAAGCGGACTCTGGGCCAGTACCTTGGCCAGTGGGTGACGGACTACGCCTGGCCCAACCTGGCTCCCAAGACCGCCCAGAACTATGAGCACATGGTCAAGAAGCACTTGGTCCCTGGGCTTGGGGCTGTACCCCTCAGCCAGCTCCGGCCCGAGCACATCCAGAAGTACCTGGCCGATAAGTTGGCTTCCGGCCTCAGCAGCAAGACGGTCCGGCACCACTACGTTACCTTGCATACAGCCCTGGCCCATGCCGTCAAGCATCAACTCCTTGGCCGGAGTCCCTGCGACAGCGTGACCGCCCCTAGACCTGGCCGGCCCGAGATGAAAGTCCTGGACGAAGATGGCGTCCAACAGCTATTAGAAGCCGCGCGGTCCACCGAATATTACCCGTTGTTCTACTTCCTGCTGTTCACCGGGTGCCGGAGAAGCGAGGCTCTGGCCCTGCGTTGGCGTGACGTGGACCTGGTGCTGGGCCTGGTGTCCATCAACCGAGCCCTGCATCACCTCAGGGATGGCAGTATGGTGTTCCGCCAGCCCAAGACGTCCAGAAGCCGGCGGCTGATCCCCCTGCCACCCTCAGCGTCCATCGTGCTGAGGCAGCACCGGGAAACGCAAGAGGCCATCCGGTCTACCCTGGAGATGGAGCTAACTGGCGAAGCCCTGGTGTTCTGCCACCTGGACGGCAAGCCCTACCTGCCTGACACCATCACCCACTACTGGACCAAGCTCACCCGTCGGTTAGGCCTGAAAGGAATCAGGCTCCATGACGCCAGGCATACCCACGCCACGTTGATGATGAAGCAAGGCGTAAACCCCAAGATAGTCCAGGAACGTCTGGGCCACAGCAGCATCGCCGTGACCATCGACACCTACTCGCACGTGGTGCCAGGGCTCCAAGAGGCAGCGGCCCGGCGCTTCGATGAAGGGCTGGTCAGAAGGCCAGCGCCACAGTTGGAGCCAGCAGCGGCCAGCAAAACTCCGTGAACAAACCGTGAACATCAGGGCAAAAAGAGAGGCCCCGATGTGAATCGGGGCCTCCAAGTTGTATCCAGTTTTTGGTAGCGGGGGTTGGACTCGAACCAACGACCTTCGGGTTATGAGCCCGACGAGCTGCCACTGCTCCACCCCGCGACGATTGTGGGGGTTACGAACCCGATCCCGATTCCATCGGGACCACTGCTCCACCCCGCGACGAGTAGCCATCAGCACTTAGCTTACAGCACTAATGGCTAGAGAACAAGGAACCGAATGATGGTCTGAGAAGCCCCAGCCTGGACTTTGGAACTCCTAGCGTGGGTCAAGCCCTCGATCGATTAGTACCGGTAGGCTGAATGCATTACTGCACTTACACCTCCGGCCTATCAAGCAGCTAGTCTCGCTGCGATCTTACTCCCTTAAGGGATGGGAGGCCTAATCTTGGGGGATGCTTCGCGCTTAGATGCCTTCAGCGCTTATCACTGCCAGACATGGTTACCCGGCGCTGCTCCTGGCGGAACAACCGGCACGCCAGAGGTCTGTCCCTCCCGGTCCTCTCGTACTAGGGAGAGGTTCCCTCAAGCCTCCTGCGCCCACGGCGGATAGAGACCGAACTGTCTCACGACGTTCTGAACCCAACTCACGTACCGCTTTAACCGGCGAACAGCCGGACCCTTGGGACCTCCTTCAGCCCCAGGATGCGACGAGCCGACATCGAGGTGCCAAACCTCGCCGTCGATGTGAACTCTTGGGCGAGATAAGCCTGTTATCCCCGGGGTAGCTTTTGTCCGATAATCCATGGCCCTTCCACGCGGGACCATAGGGTCACTTTGGCCGACTTTCGTCCCTGCTCGACGTGTCAGTCTTGCAGTCAAGCCCCCTTATGCCAATGCACTCAAAGGGTGATTACCATCCACCCTGAGGGTACCTTTGCGCGCCTCCGTTACTCTTTAG
>JBGPJN010000251.1:0-4256 GCA_041485445.1 Dehalococcoidia bacterium | reverse complement strand
TGGGCGTATAGGTCAGGTTGGGCGCGGTCCCGGTGAGGGCGCCGTGGGCCGGGGAGGTGACCACGCCGTAGGTCAGGGGCGCCCCCTCGGGGTCGCTGCCCGTCAGGGTGATGCCCGTGGCCGTATCCTCCGGCGTGGTCACCGACTGGGCATCGGCCGCGGGCGCCAGGTTGGATGCGCCAGTCGTCCTAAGCCGGTTCAGGTCCGCCGCCAGGACTGCCTGGACGGCGGCGTAGGCGGGCTGACCGGCCTGGTTCTGTAGCTCATATGGGTCAGCCACCAGGTCGTACAGCTCTTTCTCGCCGGAGTTCAGCTCCACATACTTGTAATTGTCGGTGCGAATGGCCCAGAATCCGGCGGCAACGGTATACGTTTTGCCGATCCAGTGCAGCAAGAGACCGGTGCGCCAGTCGTTGACCGGCTGGTTCTTCAGCAGGGGCACCAAGCTGCGTCCGTCCAGCGGGAGGGTGGCGGTGGCGCCGGCCAGCTCCACAAGGGTGGGGGCGATGTCCACGTTCTCGGCCAGGGAATTTACCGTCCGGCCGGGTTGACCCGGATACCGGATATACAGGGGGACTTTGCTGCACTCCTCGTAGGCGCACATTTTATCGCTGCTCCACCGGTGGTTGCCAAAGCTCAACCCGTTGTCGCTGGAGTAGATTATTACGGTGTTGTCCAATATGCCCTTGGCGGCCAGGGTATCCACCACGCCCTTCACCAGGTCGTCCACCGCCAACACGGAGCGGTACTCTTTGCCTCTGCCGCCGAAGTTGTCGGCCGTGCCTATCAGGGGTAAAGCCCGCACCCAGGCAGGCTTGTCGGACACATCTTCCTCGTTGTAGTTTTGATGGGCGGGAAAGATGGGAAGTGGGCTGTTGGCATACCGGGGCGCCACCCGGGTGGGGGCGTGGGGGCCGGTGGTAGCAACCATCAAGAAGAAGGGCCCCGTTTGGGCGTTTATGAAGTCCTTGGCCCTCCGGGCGAAGACGTCGGTGGAATAATCGGTCTCGGCGGCGCCGTAGCTGACCGGCACGCCGTCCACGTTCAAGGTAAAGTCGTAGTAGAAGGAGCCGGCGCTGGTGCCGGAGTACGCTGCCCAGGAATCCCATCCCGGTGGGATGTAGCTATTACCCCGGTTCCACGGGTACCCGTTAAAGTACTTGCCCATGAAACCGGTCCGATATCCGGCCCCGTGCAGCCAGTTGGCAATGGTGGCCTGGTCATTCATGAGTTCCGGGTCCTGGTTGGATTCCACCAGGTTATGGTGGGAGTATCGCCCGCTGTGTATGGCCGCACGGGCAGGACAGCAAAGGGACACATTCACGAACGAGTTGTCAAACTTGATCCAATCGGTCCCCGACGCGAAGGACGGCATCCGCGTGCCGGACTCCAGGGTCTGGTCATCAGAGTAAATGAACACGATGTTGGGCTGGACCAGCGCCTGGGCCCCTTGGGCATGGACTGGGGTGCTGGGCCACACGCCGGGGGAGAATGGTGGTCCGCCGGCCACCGCCGCCACCGCCGCGATTACGAATAGCGTCACTATTGTTAGAGTGCCACTCAGATAGTGAAAAGGGGTGCGTCCCGCCGGTCGACGTACCTGAAGCATTGTCACGTCCCTCGCCAAACTTTAGCACAACCTGAACAGACTATCACATTCGCTGGCTGGCGTCTATCTGAGACACAGGAACCGCGACAAAGGGCTGAAAAATCGCCTCGGCGGTGGCATTCAGAACTACGGAGCATAATATCGACTACTTTGGCATATTTCGACGCAAAACAGTGATTGGCTGATTCTTACCGTAAAACCAGGAATCGTCAAGCACCGCCCGTTGGGATGGTTGGGCCGCCGGGCTGGTCTCGGTTCCTGCGATGCCCAGTGCCTCATTGCCTGGTGACTTGGGAAGGTAGAGTACCCGCCGTGGCCCGTCAGGCCGCGGGACGGCGCGGAGGCGGGGCGCCGCCGGTGGCGGGAGCCCGGCGGCGCGTTCACCTCCGGGAGGCGCGCCGCATGCCCCACATGGCCCCGGCGCTGGCTGCCAGGAAGGTGTAGAGGCCGATACCCCCGGAGACCAGCAAGCCTGCCTGAGTGTAGATGGCCGGCGGCGTCTCGTGCAGGACCAGCCGCGCGCCCAAAAGGAGAATCCCGCCCACCGCCAGCGCCACGGCGCCCAAGGTGAGGCCCATGACCGCACCGATGGCCAGCCAGCCCAGGCGCCACCCGGGGGCGGAGGTTGTTCCGATGCTGTAGCCGCTGACCAGGGGCATGACCGCGGCTACCAGATGCACCGGCGGCGGCATGACCCATACAACGCTGTTAATCAGGGCTGACTGGACCGCCCGTTTGGCCCAATGCCGCATAGGTGCATCCCATAGTAGGCCCTTGCAGAAAGCTCATATAGACCCCTGCATAAATTCTTGAACCGTATCGGACGAAATCCCCCCAACCCCCCTTTGCGAAAGGGGGGCAAGGGTGGAGTTCCGCCGCCACTACCTTCCATCCGACCATCCGATGTAGTTAGCTATTTATGCAAGGCTCCATAAAATGCCAGGATACCGGGCACTACACCACGCCGTCGGCCTCCATCCCGGCCAGCTCCTCGGCGGTCAGGCCGCCCAGGCTCCCCAGCACCTCCCGGGTGTGCTGGCCCAGGGTGGGCGGCGTGGCCTCGGGGGAAGCCACGCAGCCGGTCAACCGCACCGGCGTCTTCACCGAGGTGAACCGGCCGCCCAGGGTGTCGCCGGTCTCCACAAACATCTGGCGGGCCTGCAGGTGGGGGCAGTGGGCCAGGTCGGCGATGGTCTGGGTCACACCCATGGAGAAGCCGATCTCCGTGAGCTTGCCCGCCACCTCCCACTTGGACAGGCGCACCGACCACTCTTCAATGGCCGGGACGATGTGGCGGACGAAGAATTCGCCCTCGGCGCCGCCCAGGTAGCGGGGGTCCTCCGCCAGGTCGTGCCTGCCGAGGAGCTGCCACAGCGCCTTCCAACGGGCGCCGGCCCGCACGCCGGCCATCAGCACGTGGCCGTCCTTGGCCTTGAAGGTGAGGCCGGCGGTGGCCATCCGGTCGTAGCTTCGGCCTGGGTTCTCGCCCACCGACTGGTAGGCGTTCATGTTGCTGATTACGTGGGACACCATGCACTCGTACATGGCCATGTCCACGTGCTGGCCCTGACCGCTGCGTCGGCGGGTCTCCAGGGCCAGGAGAATGCCCAGGGCGGTCCACAAGCCGGGGACGGAATCGCCCACGTTGTCCCCCACGCTCTGGGGCGGGCCGTCGGGGGCGCCGGTTAGCTCCATCCAGCCCGCCATGCCCTGGATGCTCAGGTTGTTGGCCGGCCAGGCGGAGTAGGGTCCCCGCATCCCCTGGCTATCGCCGTAGCCGGTGATGCTGGCGTAGACCAGGCCGGGGTTGATCTCCCGCAGGTGGTCGTACCCCAGGCCCAGCCGGTGGAACGCGCCGGGCCCCCAGTTGTCCAGCAGCACGTCGGAGACCCGCACCAGGTTCTCAAAGGCCCGCTTACAGCGGGGGTCGCGCAGGTCCAGGGCCACGCTCTTCTTGTTGCGGTTAATGCCCAGGTAGCGAGAGCTGACCCGCTGGCCCTCCGGCCCCTGGATGAAGGGGCCGCGCTCCCGGGCGTTGTCGCCGGAGCCGGGACGCTCAATCTTGATGACCTCCGCCCCCATGTCGGCCAGGATCAGGGAGCAGAAAGGCCCCGCCACGATGTGGGTGGCGTCCAGGACCCGGAGGCCCTCCAGGGGCAGGGGCAGCTTGGGGTTGGGGATGGTCATTGGTTCACCTCAAGTCGAGTAGTGCGGCCAGATTGTACCCCCGATTGGGGTGCTACTGCACCAACACGAAGTTGCCGTCCCGAGTGCCCACCAGGTGCTGGGCGATGAACAGGGCGTCGGCGATGGATGTCCTGTCTAGGGCGCCGTCCTGCCGGACGCTGGCCGCGTTCACTGAGTGCAGGCATAGGAGGGTCACCTCCGTGGTGCAGGCCGGTCGTGACCCCACCAGGTGCTGGGCGATAAACAGGGCGTCCGCGATGCTCACCCTGCCGTCGGCGCGGGCATCGCCCCGCAGCAGGTTCACCGTCGCCGTGGCGGGTACGTCAATGGTGTGCCCCTCCGCGTCGATGAGGGTCGTCACCTCCAGGGTCAGGGCGCAGGGCTGGGAAGCGCTGCCGGTCAGCCTAGTCAGTGCATGGCCCAGGTCCGCCGGGGCGGGAACCCCTGGCGCGGCGATGGC
>JBGPJN010000250.1:0-4276 GCA_041485445.1 Dehalococcoidia bacterium | reverse complement strand
GTAGAGGTACTCCGGGTTGGTGCGGGTGGCGTCCATGGGGGAGAACTCCACGTCGGGGCAGTACCCCTTGGCCCGCGCCACCATGGTCACCGCCATCTCCATGACCTCTTCCCGGTTCTTGCGGAGCTGGTGCAGCACCTGGATGTCCGACGACGACAGGAAGACGTGGATACGCGGCGACTCGGCGTGCTTGATGGCCTCCCAGGCCTGGTCGATGTCGTTGGGCACCGCCCGCGCCAGGGAGGCGATGATGGGCCCCCGCACGTGACGGGCGATGTTGCTGACGGCCTGGAAGTCGCCGGGGGAGCTGGCGGCAAAGCCGGCCTCAATGATGTCCACCTTGAGCCGGGCCAGCTGCCGGGCAATCTCCAGCTTCTCGTCGCCGGTCATGCCGATGCCGGCGGACTGCTCGCCGTCGCGGAGGGTGGTGTCCAGGAACCTTACTCGTTCGTTAGCCATGTTAATCACCTATGCCCTTTCTGCTTGTAAGTTTGTCAGTAATTCCTCCCCTTCACTTGAGGGAGGACTGGAAGTATGCCTCTGGCTCAGAAAGGGCTCGCCAGGGCCACGTAGTCCACCGCCGCCGGCCCCGACATGGTCCCGACTGCGGTCGGGATGAGTCGGCACCCGGCCAGGACCAGCGGGCGATGGTGAACTACCCTGCACCATGCCTCCGCGTTCATCGTGACTACCTCCTGGGATTCTCCTCGCCTCGGTAAGGGGAGGTTGGGAGGGGAGGAACCACCCCCTCTGTATCTCCCCCTTGGCGCGTAGGGGCAGACCTGTGGAGCCTGCCCTGGGCAGCGCCGAAGGGTGTCTGCCCTGGGCGCACACACAGGTGCGCCCCTACAGACAGACGACTACACTTCCTTGGGGTTCATCCAGGGCATCATGGACCGCAGCTCCTTGCCCACCTGCTCAATGGGGGCGTTGCGGCCCGCCTGGCGCAGGGGGTTGAAGCGCGGGCGGCCCTCGTAGTTCTCGTTGATCCACTCCCGGGCAAAGCTGCCGTCCTGGATCTCCTTGAGGATCTTCCGCATGTTCTGGCGCACGTGCTCGTCAATCACCCGGGGGCCGCGGGTCAGGTCGCCGTACTCGGCGGTGTCGCTGACCGAGTACCGCATGTAGTTGAACCCGCCCTGGTAGATCAGGTCAACAATCAGCTTCATCTCGTGCAGGCACTCAAAGTAGGCCATCTCCGGCGGGTAGCCCGCCTCCACCAGGGTCTCGTAGCCCGCCTTGATGAGGCCGGTGATGCCGCCGCACAGCACCGTCTGCTCGCCGAACAGGTCGGTCTCGGTCTCGTCCTTGAAAGTGGTCTCAATCACCCCGGACCGGGTGCAACCCACGCCCTTGGCGTAGGCCAGGCCGATGGCCTTGGCGTGGCCGGTGGCGTCCTGGTGGATGGCCAGCAGGCCCGGCACGCCGATGCCCTCCATGAACAGCTCCCGCATGCGGTGGCCGGGGGCCTTGGGCGCCACCATGAGCACGTCGATGTCGGCGGGCGGCTTCACCTCGTTGTAGTGGATGTTGAAGCCGTGGGCGAACATCAAGGCGCTGCCGGGGCGCAGGTGCGGGCCGATCTGGTCCCGGTAGACCTGGCCCTGCAGGTGGTCCGGGATGAGGATCATCACCACGTCGGACTCCCGGGTTACCTCCGGCACGTCGGCCACCGGGAGGCCCGCGGCCTGGGCGACGGCGCGGCTCTTGCTGCCGGGGTAAAGGCCCACCATGACCTGCTGGCCGCTGTCCTTTAGATTTAGCGCATGGGCATGCCCCTGGCTGCCGTAGCCGATGATGCCGATGGTCTTGCCGGCCAGGTTGGCCAGGTCGGCGTCCTTGTCGTAGTAGATGGTGACCATGCTGTTCTTGTTTCTCCTTCCGGTTGGGACCCTCTACAAGTTACTCCGCGTCAGCTAGCAGCCCCTTCTCCCCGCACGGCCCTCATCCCCCTGACCCCCTTCTCCCTGCGGGGAGAAGGGGGGAATCGAGAACTTCTTGGGGACACCCCAAACCCCCGGCAGAAGGGGCTTCGCCCCCTCTGCACTCCCCATATCCCATATTTCTCAGAGGATGTGTGAGAAACCCGCCTCTCCCCCTTACGAAGGGGGAGATACAGAGGGGGTGGTCTCCACCCTGCAAGGGGGAACGACCCCTCCCTTCGGCTATGCTCAGGGCAGGCTCTGGCCTCCCCCTGGTAAGGGGAGGGACTTTGGGGACATGCACTCACACACCTTCGTAGTCCACCCGGCCCTGGCTGGAGCTCTCCTGCCCCCGCCCCACGCCCACGTTGTCGCTTACGCGGCCTTCCGCCTGGCCCCGCACCATGGCCACCCGGCCGGTGCGCATCATCTCCTTGATGCCAAAAGGCTGCAGCAGGTTGGCCAAGGCGTTGATCTTATCCTCTTCGCCGGTGATCTCGATGACCATGGACTTGGAACCCACGTCCACGATGGAAGCGCGGAACAGGTTCACCAGCTGCACTATCTCGCTGCGGTTAGCCGAGCCCACCTCCACCTTGATCAGCGCCAGCTCCCGGGCCACCGTCTCCTGGTCCGACAGGTCGGAGATGCGCACCACGTCAATGAGCTTGCCCAGCTGTTTGGTAACCTGGTCCACGGTGTCCTGGTCGCCGTTGACCACAAAGGTCATGCGCGACAGCCCCGCCTGCTCGCTGTTGCCCACCGCCAGGCTGGCGATGTTGAACCCACGGCGCCGGAACAGGCTGGACACCCGCGCCAGCACGCCGGGCTTGTCCTGCACCAGGGCGGTGATGGTGTGTTGCTGACCGTTGCTGCCCATGGGGTGGGTTACCTCTCCTGGCCGAGCTGGGCGGGCGCGGGATCTTCCATCATCTCCCGCACCGACTCGCCCGCCGGGATCATGGGGTATACGTTCTCGTCCTGCTTGACCATGAAGTCCACCACCACCGGGCCGGGAGTGGCCATGGCCTGGCGGATGGCGGGGGCCACCTGGCTCTTCTCCTTCACCCGGATGCCCGGAATGCCGAAGGCGTCGGCCAGCTTCACAAAGTCCGGGTTGGCGCTGTACACGGTGGCGCAGTAGTCCTTGTTGTAGAAGATCTCCTGCCACTGGCGCACCATGCCCAGCGTGCCGTTGTTCATAATGGCGAACTTCACCGGGATGTGGTTCTCCACCGCGGTGGCCAGGTCGCACATGGTCATCTGGAACCCGCCGTCGCCGGCGATGGACCACACGGTGCGCTCGGGACATCCCACCTGGGCGCCCAGGGCCGCGGGCACCTCAAAGCCCATGGCGCCCAGCCCACCCGAGGTAATCAGGGTGTTGGGGTCCTTGAACCCGTAGTGCTGGGCGGCCCACATCTGGTGCTGGCCCACCCCGGTGACGATGATAGCCCTGCCGTCAGTGAGCTCCGAGAGTTGCCGCAGCACGAACTGGGGCAGCAGCGCATCCGTCTCCCGGATTTTCAGGGAGGGGTGCTCCGATCGCAGGGTGTCCACCCGGCGCAGCCACTCCACCCGCACCTTGCGGTCCACCTGGGGGAGAAGCTGCCGCAGGACGTGCTTGACATCGCCCAGCACCGGGGCGTGGGGCTTGACGTTCTTGCCCAGCTCCGAGGGGTCAATGTCCACGTGGACCACCTTGGCGTTGGGGGCAAAGTCCCGCAAGCGCCCCGTCACCCGGTCGTCAAAGCGCATGCCCAGGGCGATGACCAGGTCGGCGCCGTCAATGGCCAGACTGGCATAGGCCATGCCGTGCATTCCCGGCATTCCGGCGTTCAGGTAGTGGTCGGTGGGGAAGGAGCTGAGGCCCAGCAGGGTGGTAATCACCGGGATCTGGGCCTTCTCCGCCAGCTGCCGCAGCTCCTGATAGGCGTGGGAGATCAGCACGCCGTGCCCGGCCAGGATCACTGGGCGCTCCGCCTGGTTAATCAGCTTGGCGGCCTTGGCCACCTGGGACGGCGCGGCCTCCGTGGGCGGGTTGTACCAAGGCAGATTGACCGTCTGGGGCCACACGAACTCGGCGCGCTCCCCCTGCAACACGTCCTTGGGGATATCCACCAGCACCGGGCCGGGCCGGCCGGTGCGGGCGATGTGGAACGCCTCTTGGATCGTCGCGGCCAGGTCGGCCACGTCCATGACCAGGTAGTTGTGCTTGGTGATGGGCAGCGTGATGCCGGTGACGTCGCACTCCTGGAAGGCGTCCCGGCCAATGGCCGGCCGCGGCACCTGCCCAGTGATGGCCACCATGGGGATGGAGTCCATGTGGGCCGAGGCGATGCCGGTGACCAGGT
>JBGPJN010000249.1:0-4277 GCA_041485445.1 Dehalococcoidia bacterium | reverse complement strand
TCGCCCAAAGACATACCCGAAAGCGAGCTTGGTCAGTTCCAGACCCTGGTGGACATCGTGGCGCGGCTGCGGTCGCCCGGCGGCTGCCCCTGGGACCGGGAGCAGACCCACGCCTCCCTGAAGCGCAACCTCCTGGAGGAGGCCTACGAGGTGCTGGAGGCCATCGACCGGGGTGAGCCCAAGCTGCTGGCCGAGGAGCTGGGCGATCTGCTGGTGCAGGTTGTCTTCCACGCCCAGATCGCCGCCGAGACCGGCCAGTTCACCATGGACGACGTGCTGGCCTGCATCAGCGACAAACTGGTGCGCCGCCACCCCCACGTCTTCGGCGATGCCTCCGTGGCCGATGCCCGGGAGGTGGAGCGCAACTGGGAGAAGCTGAAGGACGCAGAGAAGCGCCGGCAGGGGGTGCGGCAGTCGCCGGTGGACGCCATTCCCCAGGCCCTGCCGGCCCTCAGCTATGCCCAGCTGATGCAGGACCGGGTGGCGCGGGCGGGGTTTGAGTGGGAGGACCTGTCCGGGGTGCTGGACAAGGTGGAGGAGGAGGTGGGCGAGCTGCGCCGGGCGTTGACCCCCGGCGAGAAGGCCCACGAGCTGGGCGACCTGCTCTTCAGCCTGGTGAATCTGTCCCGGTGGCTGCACCTGCAGGCGGAGGATGCCCTGCGCCAGGCCAGCCGCCGCTTCCAGGGGCGCTACCTGAAGATGGAGGAGCTGGCGGCCCAGCGGGGCCAGGACTTTGCCGCGCTCCCCTTGGCCCAGAAGGAGCTGCTGTGGCAGGAGGCCAAGCGGCTGGAAATAAGGGGCTAGGCCCCCCCGTCCCAGGCATCCCCTAGCAGGTGGGACGGCTCCAGGTAGTAGATTCCCCCCGCCAGCAGCCGCTGCAGGGGCGCCGCCAGCGCCGCCATTCCGGGCGCCGCACCGTTGGCCCTGCCCAGCATCCGCTCGGACAGGGAGCGCCGCGGTCGCAGCCACATGGGCCGGGGCCGGGTCTGGCCCAGCTCCGCCGCCAGCTCCAGCGCCCGCTGAAAGTCCCCCAGCTCGTCCACCAGCCCCAGCTCCTTGCCCCGCCGCGCGGTGAACACCTCGCCGGTGGCCAGCTCCCGGGCCTTGGCCTCCTCCAGGGAGCGCCCCTTGGCCAGCACCATCACAAAATTGTCGTAGATCTCGGTGACCAGCTCCTGGTACTTCTCCGACTCCTCCGCCGAGGGGCCGCGCCAGAAGCCGCCCATGTCCTTCAAACGCCCGCCCTTGAACACCGTCACCTGCACCCCCGCCTTGCCCAGCAGTTGCTCCAGGATGGGCCGCACGGAGATGACGCCTATGGACCCCACCAGGGCCGTGGGTAGGGCCACGACTTTGGCGGCGGCGCAGCACAGGTAGTAACCGCCCGAGGCGCCGATGCCTCGCACGTAGGCCACCACCGGCTTGCGCTCCGCCACCTTGAGGAGGCTGTAGTACAGCAGCTCCGAGCCGCTGGCCGAGCCTCCGGGGGAGTCGATGTCCAGCAGCAGCGCCCGGCAGCGGTCAAGGCGGGCCACCGCGTCGAACAGACGGGCGTAGGCCGGCGTCCGCACCCGCGTGCCGATGACTCCGTAGACTTCCACCACCGCCACACCGGAACGTCTGCTGAAGGCAGCCATGCTGAGCCTCCCTGGAGCTTGACTGTAACCTGGCAAGTGACATTGTAGCGCAAGTATGGTGTCTTAACGACCCTTGCATAAGTATCTAAACCGGTTGGAATGTATTTGCCACGTAGACTCCCCAACCCCCCTTTCGCAAAGGGGGGCGAGGGGGGATTTCGTCCGGCACAGTTCAAGCATCTATGCAAGGTTCTATAGTTTGCTCTGGTAGGGTTGACCTTAGCGGCGAGCGTAAGGGGTGGTGCCTTTATCCGTCACTCCGGCGAAGGCCGGTGTCCAGATACCAGCGTGGTTGATCCTTCCGCGGAAGGATGATGGATTCCGGCCCACGGCTTTCGCCGGGGCAGGCTTTGCGCCGGAATGACGAGGACCTAACGGATACACTGCCAACGCAAACCCGTTCTTGACAGGGTCGTGGGCCTGCCGTACCATCACGCCAACCCGGCGGCTGGGATTATGGCCTGGCCCCATCCACCAGGCAAGGAGGCAGTGTATGCAGTTCGGACTTTTCATGATGCCCCTGCACCCGCCGTATCGTTCCTTCGCCGACTCCTACGACCGAGACTTGGCGTTGATCGTGGAGGCCGACCGGCTGGGCTACCACGAGGTGTGGATCGGCCAGCATTTCAGCGAGCGCTGGGAGAACGTCCCGTCCCCGGACCTGCTCATCGCCAAGGCCCTGGCCATGACCGAGCGCATCATCCTGGGCACCGGCGTGAGCCTGCTGGCGGTGCAGAACCCCATCGAGCTGGCCCACCGCATCGCCATGCTGGACCACCTGGCCCGGGGGCGGCTCTACTGGGGCATCGGCATGCGCGCCATCCCCACCGACCTGCAGATGTTTGGGCTGGACCCCAAGCAGGGCAAGGAAGTGCGGGCGCGGTCCGCGGAGGTCCTGGACGTGGTGCTGAAGATGTGGGCGGCGGACGGCAAGTTCAGCTACCACGGCGACTTTTTCGACATCGAGGCCCCGGCGCTGGACGCCACCAGGGAGCGGGGCCTGTACATGAAGCCCTACCAGCAGCCGCACCCGCCCATCGGTGTGGCCGGCACCTCCCTCTCCTCCGACTCCATCAAGGTGGCAGGGGAGCGGGGCTGGATCCCCATGAGCAGCTCCAACCTGGTCCCCCGGCACCTGAAGGACCACTGGGACGTGGTGGCGGCGGCGGCCAGCGGCGCCGGCCGGACCATCAGCCGCAAGGACTGGCGGGTGGCGCGGGACGTCTTTGTGGCCCCCACCTCCAAACTGGCGCGGGAGATGGCCCGAGAGGTGCTGGGCCGCAACTACGTGCAGCACCAGTACCCCAACCGCAAGGGCGCCGGGCAGCTGGCGGCCACCAAGATTGACCCGGAGATGCCCGACGACGCCATGGATGTGGACTACATGATGGAGAACATCTGGATCGTGGGCGATCCCGATGAGTGCGCCGCCCGCATCCGCAGCTTGTACCAGCAGGTGGGCGGGTTCGGCCAGTTGCTGGCCATCACCCAGGACCCCGACGAGCCCGAGTGGGAGCACGAGTGCCTGCGCCTCTTGATGGACGAGGTGGGGCCACGCGTGTCCGACCTGGCCGGGGTGTAGCGGATGTTGGGAAAGCCTCTCCCCTTATTAAGGGGAGGTTAGGGCCTGCCCTGAGCGCAGCCGAAGGGAGGGGTCGTTCCCTGTCGCTGGGTGGAGACCACCCCCTCTTTGTCTCCCCCTTGGTAAGGGGGAGAAGGCGCTTTCCCACACACACCCGCGTAGAAAACTCTCAGACCAAAGGTCCGCCAGAGCCTGACCATCTTCCTCCCGCCCCTGCCTACCTGAAGGCGGGAATCACGTACTTCCCGAACATCTCGATGGATTGCATCACCTTCTCGTGGGGTATGGTCTCAGTGGCCATCAGGAACTGGACCTGGTCCACGCCGGTGGCCTGGTGCAGCTTGACCGCGTTGATGCAGCTCTCCGGGTCCCCCGCCACAATCACGCCGCGGTCGGCCAGGGTGTCGGCGTCAAACTCCTCCCAGATCTTGTGGGCGATGGCGCTGCCCCCGGAGAGGTCAAACTGGGTGGCCGAGCCCTCGGTGCTGCCCTCCACCTTGATGTAGCGGGAGAAGTTCTGCACCAGGTGCTCCGGAATGCCGCCCCACTGCTCCAGCAATCGCTGGTAAACGTCCTTCTGGTCCTGGACGTAGGGGCGGCCCGGACCGAAGAAGGTCTTCAGCGACCGCGTGCACAGCTCCCGGGCCTCCCGGTTGTCCTTCCCGCAGTAGCCGAAGCAGGAGCTGAGCCACCGGTTGTTGGCGAAGGCGCCCACGGGCTGCGCAGTCTTGATGGTCTCCCGGTACGCCTTGATGTGCGGCTCCAGCACCGAGGGGGCGTTGACCCCCAGGGCCATGACGCCGATCCCCTTCTGGGCCGCCAGTTGGTAGGTGGCCGGTTGCAGGGCGGCCACCCAGATGGGGGGATGGGGCTTCTGGTAGGGCTTGGGCAAGACCTGCCGCGGCGGCACCTTCCAGAAGCGGCCCTCCCACTGAAAGGTATCCGACTGCCAGATTTTGGGGATCATGGTCAGGGACTCTTCCCACATGTCGCGGGTGTCTCGGGGGTCAATGCCCATGCCGGTCTGCTCGTAGGGGGCGGAGCGCCCGGTGCCGAAC
>JBGPJN010000248.1:0-4336 GCA_041485445.1 Dehalococcoidia bacterium | reverse complement strand
CGGCACGTGGGCTTGGCACGAGGTGGTGTGGCGGAACACGCTGGCCAGGGTGCGGTGGATGATGGTGAAGCACTCTTCATGCCCCACCAGCCCGGCGGGGCCGGACTGGGTGACCAGGATGCCGCCCTGGTTCAATGTGGCCTGGGCGATGCGGTAGAACTCCTGGGTGTAGAGCATGTAGGCGGGGCCGCCTTCCAGGGGGTCCACCAGGTCCAGGACCATCACGTCGAACTTCTGGCCGCAGCCGGCCAGGTAGGCGCGGGCGTCCTGGTGCCGCAGCTCCAGGCGCGGATCGTCAAAGCTGCCCTGGTGATGCTTGGGCAGGTGTTGCCGGCAAAGCGCCACCACCTCCGGGTCAAGGTCCAGCATTACGGCCTGGCGCACCGAACGGTGGGCTAGCACCTCCCGCAGCGTCGCGCCCTCGCCGCCGCCGCCGATAAACACGGTGCGCGGCTCTGGGTGCATCAGCATGGCTGGATGGACCAGGGCCTCGTGATAGATGTGTTCGTCCCGCTCGGTGGACTGGGTCTTGCCGTCCAGCACCAAGCTGCGACCAAACAGGTCCGACTCCAGGACTTCCACGTTCTGATAGGCGGTCTTGCCCGAGTACAGCACGCGCTGCACCCGCAGCATCACCGCCAGGTCAGGGTAGACCGATTCCAGGAGCCATTTGCCAGGTAAGTCCATAAACTCCGCTGCTGCCTGAGGCTAGTGTGCCGCCACCAGGGGGAGCATCCCGCGCCGGATCTCGGTAACGTCCGGGCTCTTGGACTCCAGCAGCTCGGCCAGCATCTGAGCGGCCTTGGCCGGCTTGAACGCCGACCCGCAAGTGAAAATGTCCGCGGCGGCGTACCCGTACTCCGGCCACGTGTGGATGGAGATGTGGGATTCGGCGATGGACAGGATGCCGGTCACGCCCTGGGGGCTGAACCGGTGAAACGTTTCGCCGACCACGTGCACGCCCAGGTCATGGGCTGCCCGCAGCATTGCCGTTCGGACATAGTCCAGGTCATCCAGAAGCTTGGGGTTGCACTCCCTCAGCTCCAATAGTAGGTGGATACCTAGTACATTCAATCACCCGCCCTCCTGAGTTGATTGCCGGTCTAGGCGACAAAACTGTATTCTAGTCTTGTGGCTGTGTGGAATCAATCCCCTGCGCCGGCTTCGCGGTTCCAGTTAATCAGTGTGCCCCCCCACACGGTGTGGCGGCCGCGGCCCGCTGGTGTGCCCCCGTCAATGGGCCGTGGGGGCAGTGGCTCGCCCTCGGCTGCTTCTAGCGCAGCTCCACTACCCGGTCAATGGTGGGGATGTCCGGCCGGAAGGTGGCCCGCCACGCCTCCAGGGCCTTGATCTTGGCCACGTTGCCGGTCCAGCCCCCCACCAGGTTAATGGCCTCCATGATCTCCTCCGGAGAGGCGCCGGCCTTATGGGCCGCGTGCATGTGAAGCTGCATATGGGACACCAGATCGTGGGATGCCATGCAGGCCACCACAATCAGCAGTTCCTTGGTTTTGCGGTCAATCTTGGCGTCCTTCAGGTAGTGGTCCTGGGTGTTATCGTTGTGGCGCTTCAACGCCTCCGCCCCGCCCAGGGCGGCGACAAAGTCGTGCAGCCCGTAGCGGAACCCCCGCATCTGGGTGGTGCGCTCCAACTCCTTTTCCACATCTGAACTGCCGGCGCCGCCGGTGGCCCTGGCCGCGGGTCTGCTGCGTTGCGTCATTATCTCAGCTCCACCACCCGGTCAATTGTGGGGATGTCTGGCCGGAAGGTGGCCCGCCACGCCTCCAATGCCTTGATCTTGGCCACGTTGCCGGTCCAGTCCCCCACCAGGTTGATAGCCTCCATGATCTCCTCGGGCGATGCCCCGGCCTGGCGGGCCGCGTGCAGGTGCATCTGCATGTGGGACACCAGGTCGTGACTCGCCATGCAGGCCACCACGATCAGCAGCTCCTTGGTCTTGCGGTCCAGCAGGCTCTCGTTAAGGTAGTTGGCCTCCACGTGGTCGTTGACCGCCTTGAGGGCCGCCAGGTCCAGCTCGGCCAGGAAGTCGTGCAGCCCATAGCGGAACCCCCGCAGGCGGGTAACCCGTTCCAGCTCCGCTGCTTTAGCCTGATTACTTGTCATGGTTCTGCCTCGGCGCGGCGGGGGTAGACCCCCCAACACGACGGCACAGTGTACTCCAACTACGCACCCCCCGCAAGGGCCACTCCTTGACGCTGGCCCTAATTCCTGTATATTAGGCCCTGGCATTGTCCTGTCGCGCCAACCCCGGCCAGGCCGGAAGGAGGTTCCCGATGGATTTTGGGATGTTTTTGGAGTTTCCGCGTCAAGAGGGAATGACCGAGAGGGCGGCCTTCCAGGAGTCGTTCGCCCTGGTGGATGAGGCCGAGGCGCTGGGGGTAGGGTCCGTGTGGCTGGCCGAGTACCATTTCAACCCCGGCCGGGTGCTGCCCTCCCCGGTGACCGTCGCCGCCGCCATCGCCGGCCGCACCGAGAAGATGCGCATCGGTCTGGGAGTGTACCTCCTGCCCCTGGGACATCCGGTGCGCATCGCCGAGGAGGTGGCCACCCTGGACCACATCAGCCAGGGCCGCCTGGAGTTCGGCATTGGGCGGGGCACCTTCCCCAACGTCCACGAGGGCTTCTCGGCGCCCTTCGCCGAGAGCCGCGGCCGCTTCCAGGAGGCGCTGGACATCATCCTCCAGGCCTGGACCAGTGAGCGGTTCTCCTACCAGGGCGAGTACTATACTTGCCGGGACCT
This sequence comes from Dehalococcoidia bacterium, assembly GCA_041485445.1. Classification (GTDB taxonomy): domain Bacteria; phylum Chloroflexota; class Dehalococcoidia; order Lucifugimonadales; family UBA3495; genus SHYG01. Next base: position 1,575 of record JBGPJN010000248.1, on the reverse strand, counting down.
GTGCGTGGTGCCCAAGCCCTTTCAGACTCCCCATCCTCCCATCCACGTAGGCATCACCTCCGCGGAAACCTTCCCCATCGTTGGGCGCATGGGCTACTCCATCCTGATTAACCCCTCCCGGGTCTTTGCCCTGTCTGAGTTGAGGCCCGCCATTGGCGAGTACCAGCGGGCCCGGAGGGCCGCCGGCCATGCCGGAGAGGGCGAGGTGGGCCTGCGGGTGCCGGTGTACCTGGCCGAAACCGCCCAGGCGGCCTACGACGAACCCATGGAGAGCACCATGTTCGCGGTGACCCGGCTGGGCGACCGGGTGGCGGTGTCGGCGTCTAACCAGGGCACCACCGGCGATTGGCAGGCTGAGGCAGACCACATTCTCCGCATGAGCTACGACGACTGGCTGCGGGACAAAGTCGTCTACGGCACTCCGGAGATGGTGACTGACCGACTGCGCCAGCTCCAGGAGGAGCTGGGCCTTTCCCGGATTATTTATGAGATTAACTATGGCAACCAGATACCCCTGGAGCGGCAACTCCGCTCCTTGCGGCTGCTCACGGAGCAGGTGATCCCCCAGCTCCAGTGAGGCGGCATCGGAAGGACGACCCCTCCTAACCTCCCCTCGGTAAGGGGAGGGATGAGCCGGCTCCCCCAGCATGTCTAGTCATTGGTCGTTCTCCTCCTTACTAAGGCTGACAGGGGTATGTAAAGTGTTAGGACCAGTCCGGGTCCCGGGGGTAACCAATGTCACCCTGAGTCCCGATTCCATCGGGACGAAGGGTCTAAAATGGCAGGAGTAGCTACGGCTCGAACAGCGAGGCTTACCTACGCCATTTTAGATTCTTCGCCTCCGCTGCGCTCCGGCTCAGAATGACAGTTCTACGTTTCGGATGTTCCAAATATCGTACATACCCCTGTCAGCCTTATGAAGGGGGAGACCAAGAGGGGGTGGTCTCCTTCACCGCAACCGGGACTCACGGCGAGCAACGGGGAACACCCCCCCTATGCGTGGTACAATAGGCCCAACCACACAGCTTTGTCCCCTGAGAGCCTATGTCGTCCACCGGCGCCACGGATCACCTCAGCCAGCGCGAGTTGCGCAATCTGCGGGAGGAGAACGACCGCCTGCGCCTGCGCCTGGCCCAGCTCAGCCGCCTGAGCTTGGGGGTCACCGCCAGCCTGGACCTGCCCACGGCGCTCCAGCAGGTGGTGGACGCCGCCTGCGTCCTCACCGACGCCCGCTACGGCGCCCTGGGGACCTTCGATGCCGAGGGCCGAGTCCAGCAGTTCATTACCCACGGCGTCTCCCCAGAGGAACGGGCGCGCATCGGCGACCTGCCCCAGGGCTTGGGCCTCCTGGGGCTGCTGCACCAGCTTCAGCAGCCGCTGCGCCTGGCCGACATCTCTCAGCACACGCGTTCCGTGGGCTTCCCGGACAACCACCCGCCCATGAAGACCTTCCTGGGCGCCCCCCTGCGCCACGGTGATGAGAACCTGGGCAACCTCTACCTCACCGAGAAGAAGGGCGGCCGGGAGTTCACCCCGGAGGACGAGAACCTGCTGGTGCTCTTCGCCTCCCAGGCG
>JBGPJN010000247.1:0-4345 GCA_041485445.1 Dehalococcoidia bacterium | reverse complement strand
CTCTCCCGAAAGGGGAGAGGAGGTAGCTGAGAGCCTCCCATGCCCAACCTGCCCATGCACCTGTACCTGGCCCACCAGGTGGCCGAGCAGCTTGACTGGGGCTACCTGCACGACCACCTGGGGAGCTGCTGGCTGGGCTCCAGCGCCCCCGACGTGCGCGCCATGACTCGGTGGCCTCGGGAGCGCACCCACTTCGCTCCGCTGTCGGTGGCCCAGGTGGGCGACGGCACCCGCGCCATGTTCCAGCGCCACCCGGAGCTGGCCGATGGCACCAAGCTGTCGCCGGCCACCCGGAGCTTCCTGCTGGGCTACGTCAGCCACCTCACCGCCGACGAGGTGTGGATCACCACCGTGTTTCGCCCCCACTTCGACCCGCCATTGAAAGACCGGCGTGTCACCGCCACCGAGCAGGAGGCCCACATCTGGGATCGGGCGCTGCAGCTGGACATGGACCGCCGGGCGCGCCAGGACATGCCCGGCTTCCCTGACGCCGTTGCGGCCCTCGCCCCGACTGAAGCCGGGGGGGTGTCGGTGGCCTTCTTCGAGGCGGAGGTCTTGGAGGAGTGGCGGGCCTGGGTGCACCGCTTCCTGGGCTGGGAGTTCAGCTGGGAGCGGCTGAAGCGGGCGCTCAACCGCATGTACCGCGACGACCGCTCGGTGCAAGCGCTGGTGGACCAGTTCCTGGCGGATATGCCCCACAGCCTGGAGCGGGTGTATGCTAGAATCCCTGAGGAGAAGCTGGCGGCCTACCAGCAGCAGACCCTGGCGGAGACCCTGGCCCTGGCGCGGCAGTGGCTGGCGTAGGGGGGACGTTCACCGCAGAGGCGCGGAGAGCGCGGAGGGGGTTACGACCCCTCCTAACCTCCCCTTGGTAAGGGGAGGAATAGGACGGCTTCCCAAGCAAGGCTCGGTATTCGTCTTTCTCCCCCTTACGAAGGGGGAGATACAGAGGGGGTCGTTCCCAAGGAGGAGTGCAGAGGGGGCGAAGCCCCTTCTGCCGGGGATTGGGGTGTCCCCAAACGTCCCTAGTTCCCCCTTCTCCCCGAGGGAGAAGGGGGCCAGGGGGATGAGGGCAAGGGGGGCCGGGTTGGGAACCCTAGTGGAAACAGAAATGCCACCAGTGTCAACGCCATGAAACTCAAAACCCTACACGGCCTGAAAGAAGCCGAGGGTGTCCTGGTGCGCCGGGACCCCCTGGACATGGACGCCCTGCCCCCGGCGGTGCTGGAGCGCACCCGCCAGGCCTTCGGCGCGGGGGTCACGCCCGCCCAGTCGGTGGCGCGCATCCTGGCAGACGTGCGCCGGGAGGGCGACCCGGCGGTGCGCCGCTACGCCCTGCTCCTGGACGGCGCGGAGCTGGATGACCTGCGGGTGCCCGAGTCCGAGCGAGCCCAGGCCCGCAGCCAGGTGTCGCCGGAGCTGTACCAGGCCCTGGAGCTGGCGGCGGAGCGGGTGCGCGCCTTCCACCAGGCCACCCTCCCCAAGAGCTGGGTTGATCTGGAAAAGGGCCTGGGCGAGCTGGTGCGCCCCCTGGAGCGGGTGGGCCTCTACGCCCCCGGCGGCACCGCGGCCTATCCCTCCACCGTGCTCATGACCGCCATCCCCGCGCGGGTGGCCGGGGTTAAAGAGATTGTGCTGGCCACCCCGACACGTCGGGGGGGCGCAGAGGGCCTCAACCCCGCGGTGCTGGCTGCCGCCCACATCGCCGGGGTGGACGCGGTGTACCAGGTGGGCGGCGTGCCGGCCATCGGCGCCCTGGCCTACGGCACCCAGTCCATCCCCCGGGTGGACAAGATCTGCGGGCCGGGCAACATCTTCGTCGCCTACGCCAAGAAGCTGGTGCAGGGCCAGGTGGACATCGACGGCATCTTCGGCCCCACCGAGACTATCGTCATCGCCGACGACACCGCCCGGCCGGCCTTCTGCGCCGCCGACCTCATCGCCCAGGCCGAGCACGACCCCCTGGCGACGGCCATCCTGGTCACCACCTCCCGCAAGCTGTTGCGGGCCATTGAGGGCGAGCTGGACCGCCAGCTGGCCGCCATTGACCGGGGCCCCATGGCCCGGGAGGCGCTGGAGCGCCAGGGCCGGGTGGTGCTGGTGGACTGCCTGGAGGACGGCATTGAGCTGGCCAACCGCATCGCCCCGGAGCACCTGTGCCTGATGGTGGCCGACCCCTGGTCCTGGGCGGGCAAGGTCAAGCACGCCGGCGGCCTCTTCCTGGGGGAGTTCTCCCCCGAGGTCATGGGCGACTACATCGCCGGGCCCAGCCACGTCATGCCCACCGGCGGCACCGCGCGGTTCGGCTCGGCCCTCAGCGTGCACCACTTCATGCGCACCATGCCGGTGGTGGGCCTCAGCCGCGGCGACTTTGCCGCCCTGGGCCCCGCGGCGGTGCACATCGCCCACGCCGAGGGCCTCAGTGGCCACTCGGGAGCCATCCAGGTGCGGCTGGACAGCCTGAAGTAGAATGAACCGCCGGGGAGGACGGTTAACCGCAGAGACGCAGAGAACGGGGAGAACATTCTTGCCCTCTCCCTTGATGGGAGAGGGCCAGGGGCAGGGTGATACCCCTCACCTCAATCCTCTCCCACAAGGGGAGAGGAGGCTAGGTCTGGTCTGGCCAACCCAAAAATCTCCGCGTCTCTGCGGTGAACCGTTCCCCCGTCTGACAAAGGTGACATAAGAAGATGAACGACATGCGAAGGTTCCTGCTGCCTCACATCCGAGGGCTCAAGCCCTACCAGGGCGTGGACTCCATGGAGGTCATGGCCCAGCGGGCCGGCATCCCGCCGGAGCAGGTCATCCGCCTCAACGGCAACGAGAACCCATTCGGGCCGTCGCCTGAGGTGGTCAAGGCCCTGGGCCGCTTCCAGCACTACAACCACTACCCCGACCCCGACCAGCGCCGCCTGCGGGAGGCCCTAGCCGGCTACCTGGACGCGCCCGCCGAGGGCATCGTGGCCGGCAACGGCAGCGACGAGCTCATTGACCTGATCCTGCGCATGTTCATGGGGCCGGGGGAGAACATCGTCATCCCCACGCCCACCTTCGGCATGTACGCCTTCTCCGCGGAGGTGTGCGGCGGCAGCGCCGTGGCGGTGCCCCGGGACGACGACTTTGAGATCGACGTGGAGGGGATGCTCACCGCCATCGGCCCCAAGACCAAGGGGGTGTTCTTCCCTTCACCCAACAACCCCACAGGCAACGTGGCCACCGAGAGCCAGGTCCGCGCCATCCTGGACACCGGGGTGCCGGTGGTGGTGGACGAGACCTACTACGAGTTCTGCGGCCAGACGGTGCTGCCCCTGATGCCCCAGTACCCCAACCTCATCGTGCTGCGCACCTTCAGCAAGTGGGCCGGTCTGGCCGGGCTGCGCATTGGCCTGGGGGTCATGCCGCCGGTACTGGCCCAGACCATGATGGCCATGAAGCCGCCCTACAACGTCAACCTGGCGGCGGAGGAAGCCCTCATCGCCTCCCTGGCGGACCGGCCCACCATGCTGCGGCGGGTGCGGGCCATTGTCGCCGAGCGGGAGCGCATGATGGGCCTGCTGGCGGCGCTGCCCGGCGTGCGGGTCTGGCCCTCCCAGGCCAACTTCATCCTGTGCCAGCTGCCGGAGGGCCGGGGTCAGCAAATCTTCGAGGGGCTGTGCCGGCGGGGCATCTTCCTGCGCTACTTCGGCAGCGCCCGGCTCAAGGACTGCGTGCGGGCCAGCGTGGGCCTGCCCGCCGAGACCGACGCCGTGGTGGCCGCCCTGGCCGAGCTTTTGGAGGGGCGGTAGTGGGTCAGATAGTTCCTCGTCATTCCGGCGGAAGCCGGAATCCATCGGAGCATCCCACCCACGCTTGTACCTGGACACCGGCCTTCGCCGGTGAGACGAATAGAGTCTCCGTCACCTATTAGAGCAGGCTGCACCACTACCGGAGGGTTAACGACTTTGACCACCCGCAGCGCATCCCCGGCGCCCCAGTCGCCGCGCACGGCATCCCTCCAGCGCCAGACCGGTGAGACCAAAATCTCAGTGTCGGTGAACCTGGACGGCCAGGGCCAGTGTCAGGCATCTACGGGCAACGGCTTCCTGGACCACATGGTGAACCAGCTGGCCCGCCACGGCCTGTTTGACATAACCCTGGAGGCCCAGGGCGACGTACAGGCCGGCTGGCACCACCTGGTGGAAGATGTAGCCATCATGCTGGGGCGGGCGTTCCACCAGGCGCTGGGCGACGCCAGGGGCATCCGCCGCATGGGCCACGCCATGGTTCCCCTGGACGAGACCCTGGCGATGGTGGCCCTGGACCTGAGCGGCCGGGGCTACGCGGTGGTGGACACCGGCCTGGACGG
>JBGPJN010000246.1:0-4352 GCA_041485445.1 Dehalococcoidia bacterium | reverse complement strand
GGTCTCCTTCCTCTTCTCCTTCCTGAACCCGCTCCACGAAGAGATGGTGCGGTCGGCCCTAGAGAAGTTGCCCAACCGGCCGTTCATCTCCATCTCCAGCCGGGTGCTGCCCGAGTTCCGGGAGTACGAACGCACCAGCACGGTGGTGGTCAACTCCTACGTGGGGCCGGTGATGGCCCGCTACCTGAGCCGGATGGAACAGTCGCTGGGCCGCGGGCTGCGCATCATGCAATCCTCGGGGGGCAGCATCACCGCGCGGCTGGCGGCGGAGCAGCCGGTGCGCACCATCCTCAGCGGCCCCGCCGGCGGTGTGGTGGGGGCCTTTTGCACCGGTGTCCAGGCCGGCTACCCGGACCTGATTACGCTGGATATGGGTGGCACTTCCACCGACGTGTCCCTTTGCCCCGGCCGGATCAAAGCCACCACCGCGGCTACCCTGGGCGGCTATCCCATCAGCGTGCCCATGATTGAAATCCACACCGTGGGCGCGGGCGGCGGCTCCATCGCCAGGGTGGACGCGGGCGGCGCGCTGGTGGTGGGCCCCCAGTCCGCCGGGGCCGACCCCGGCCCGGCCTGCTACGGCAAAGGCGACCAGCTGACCGTCACCGACGCCAACCTGGTGCTGGGCCGCTTGCGGCCGGAGCATTTCTTGGGCGGGCGCCTGGCCCTGGACCGGCGGCGGTCGGAGGCGCTGATGGCTGCGCTGGCGGACCAGATCGGCGCCGGCGGGCCGCAGGCGGCCCTGGGCATCCTCCGGGTGGTCAACTCCAACATGGAGCGGGCGGTGCGGGCCATCTCCCTGGAGCGGGGCTACGACCCGCGCCGTTTCACCCTGCTGGCCTTCGGCGGCGCCGGGCCGATGCACTGCTGCGAGTTGGCCCAAGACCTGGGCATCCCCCGCGTGCTGGTGCCCACCCATCCCGGCATCCTCTCCGCCCTGGGGGTGGCCATCGCCGATGTGGTGAAGGATTACTCCCGCACGGTGATGCTGCGAGGCGACGACATCCAGCGCGCCCGGCTGGAGGAGGAGTACCACGGCATGGAGGGCCAAGCCCGGGAGGAGTTGCACCGGGAGGACCTGCCCGCCGAGCGCATGACGCCCCGGCGCTCTATGGACGTGCGCTATCAGGGGCAGTCCTTTGAGCTGACCATTGATTATCCAGGATCCACCCGCCGGGCGGACCTGGGCCGGGCCATTGCCGCCAGCTTCTACAAAGCCCACCGGCAGCGGTTCGGCTACGCGGACCGCGCCCAGCCGGTGGAGGTGGTCAACCTGCGGCTCCAGCTGGAGCTGGCGGTGGACAAGCCCAGCCTGTCCCCCGAGCCCGCCGGCCCGGCGGACCCCTCGTCGGCGTGCTTGGGCCAAGCGGAGGTGGTGTTTGCCACCGGCCCGTTGGCGACGCCCCTCTATGGGCGGGACCAGCTGCGCGCGGGCCACCGCATCGCCGGCCCGGCCCTGGTGCTGCAGATGGACAGCACCACCGTGGTGGCCCCCGGCTGGGGCGCCCTGGTGGACCCGTATGGCAACTTGGTGCTGGAGCGGGTGAGCAAATGAAGTTCCATTACTACCCGGAGACCGATTCCCTTTATATTGAGCTTTCGGAAAAGGCCAGCGTTGACTCTCAGGAAGTATCTTCTGGAGTGGTGCTGGACTTCGATGATGCGGTGGTGTTGGTAGGCATTGACCTTGACCACGCCAGTAAGGTTGTCAATCTGGCCCGTCTGGAAGTGGAAGGGATACCGATGTCAAGCCTGTCCTTCACCCGATAACAACTTGTTCGCAGGAGCCACCCCCTATGCCAGGCTTGACTCCAGACCTCTCCCACCTCTCCGTGGCGGGCATCTTCGCCCACCCCGACGACGAGGGTTTTGGCTGCGGCGGCGCCCTGGCCTTGCTGGCGGCCCGGGGCGCCCGGCTCACCCTGGTGTGCGCCACCAACGGCGACGTGGGGCAGATTAGCGACCCGTCCCTGGCCACGCCGGAAACCCTGGCCCAGGTGCGCCAAGAGGAGCTGCGCCGCGCTGCCGCCGTCACCGGCGTCCAGGAGGTGCGCTTCCTCAACTACCGGGACTCGGGCATGGTGGGCAGCAAGCACAACGAGAACTTGGCCTCCCTGCACCAGGCATCGCCGGCCAGGGTGGCTGGCCGGCTGGTAGGAATCTTGCGGGAGGCGCGGCCCCAGATTGTCCTGACGCACGACTCCACCGGCGGCTACGGCCACCCGGACCACCTGTCGGTCTACCGCCACGTGACCCGGGCCGTCGCCCTGGCGGGCGACGCCGCTGCCTACCCGGAGCAGGGCGCCGCCGGGTTGAAGCCCTGGACGGTCCCCCTGCTCTACTACGTGTGCTTTCCCCGCACCCTGTTCCGGCGCATGTGGCGGGAGATGCTGGCGGCGGGCATCACGCCCCCCTTCGCCAGCAAGGACGCCGACTCTCTGGGCTGCCCCGACGAGGACGTGACTACCACCCTTGACGTTAGCCAGTACGTGGACACCAAGATCGCCTCGCTGGCCTGCCACCGCACCCAGCTTGACCCCAACGGCCCCTTTGCCCGGCTGGCTCCGGAGCTGATGCGGGAGATCATGAGCACCGAGTACTTTGCCCTGGCCCGGCGGGCTGGCGTGGATGGCCAGACGGACCTGCTGGCGGGGTTGTAGGGTCACCAATTTCACCGCAGAGACGCAGAGAACGCAGAGATGGAGATTAACGAGGTTACTCGAGCCGTCATTGGTTCTGCCATTGAGGTCCATCGAGCCCTTGGGCCAGGGCTGCTGGAATCCGCGTATGAAGAGTGCTTATGCCGTGAGCTGGCGTTACGGGAGATGCCATATAGCCGGCAGCAACCACTCCCCATCGAGTACAAAGGGGTACAGCTGGATTGCGGGTACCGGCTTGACCTGGTCGTAGCAGAGGCAGTTGTGGTGGAAATCAAAGCCGTTGAAAGCCTTCTCCCCATCCATCAAGCCGGTATTGCCTCAAATGTCATTCTGAGCGACGCGAAGAATCTAAAATCCCAGTAATTTAGACCCTTCGCTACTCTTAGGGCGACATTAAATGGATGGAAAACGTACCAGACTGTTGGAATCAATACTTTTGAGGCAAGGCCCATCAAGCCCAATTGTTAACCTATATGAAGCTGGGTGGGTGGAAGGTGGGATTGCTGGTCAATTTCAATGTGCCGGTGCTGAAGGACGGCATCCGAAGGCTGGTTTTGGGCCTAAATGACTAACCGTCCTATCTCAGCGTCCTCTGCGTCTCTGCGGTGAAAAGCCCAGCTAACTGTGTGTAAATGAGGCGGAACATGCCCGTAGACCCCATCAGCCTGGAAGTGTTCAAGAACATGTTCATCTCGGTGGCCGACGAGATGGGCGTGGCCCTGTTGCGCACCGCCTACTCCTCCAACATCAAGGAGCGGCGGGATTTCTCCTGCGCCATCTTCGATCCCTCGGGACAGATGGTGGCCCAGGCGGCCCACCAGCCGGTGCACCTGGGGGCCATGCCCGCCTCGGTGCAGGCTGCGCTGGACACCTTCGGCGCTGCAGGCCTCCGCCCCGGCGACATGGTCATCCTCAATGACCCCTACCTGGGCGGCACCCACCTGCCCGACATCACCCTGGTGGCCCCGGTGTACGTTCAGCAAGAGGGCGAAAAACGCCTGGCGGGGTTCGTGGCCAACCGCGGGCACCACGCCGACGTGGGGGGCATGACCCCCGGCTCGCTGCCCCTGTCCACTGAGCTGTACCAGGAGGGGCTGATCCTGCCGCCCATCAAGCTGGCCCGGGGCGGGCGGCTCAACCAGGAGGTGGTGCAGATTATCTGCCGCAACTCCCGCACCCCCGACGAGCGCAAGGGCGACCTGGCGGCCCAGGTAGCCTCCATCCGCGTGGGCCAGCGGCGGCTACAGGAGGTGGTGGGGCGCTACGGGCCGGAGCTTACCCTGGAGCACATGGCGGCCCTGCTGGACTATGCCGAGCGGGTCACCCGCCAGGCCATCCGCCGCATTCCCGAGGGCGTCTATCGGGCGCTGGACTACATGGACGACGACGGCCTGACCGACCAGCCGGTGCCCATCGCCGCGACCATCACCGTGTCCGGAGACCAGATGACCGTGGACTTCACCGGCACCTCGCCCCAGCGGCCCGGCTGCATCAACGCCCCGCGGGCGGTCACCGTGTCAGCCTGCCTCTACATGGTTCGCTGCGTCGTGGGCGACGCCGCCCCGGCCAACCAGGGGTGCCTGCGCCCGGTACGCTTGGTCACTCCCCGGGGCACTCTGGTAAACCCGGAGCCCCAGCACGGCGTGGCCGGCGGCAACGTTGAAACCTCCCAGCGCATCACCGACGTGCTAT
>JBGPJN010000245.1:0-4353 GCA_041485445.1 Dehalococcoidia bacterium | reverse complement strand
TGAGCCGGGCTTCCGCTGGGGGTCTGGTGAAGTCGCTGAACTAAGTCGAAGGGAAAGTCCAAGCTGCTTGGACCGGGAGGAAATGTTCATGCCTTACGTGATTAACCACGTCCACATCCGGTCGGCGGATCCCCACGCCACGGCGGCGTGGTACACCAAGCACTTTGACGCCAAGAAGGTGTCGGAGCGAGAGGTGATGCCGGGGACAGTCACCATCGGGATGCAGATGGGCGGGTCCACGCGGCTAAATGTCTCGTCCCGGCCCAAGGGCGCCTCCGGACCTCGGGCGGTGGCCGAGCTGAACCGGCTGGGCCTGGAGCACTTCGGCTTCGACGTGGCGGACTTGAGGGCGGAGCTGGAGCGGCTGAGCAATGCGGGCATCCGGGTGGTGCTGCCGGTCACCGACGTGGTGGGCGGGACCCGGCTGGCCTACATTGAGGGGCCCGACGACGTGCTCATCGAGCTGGTGCAGCGCGCCCCGTAGGGCCGCCACCGCGTACACCCCTACCCGCGGCGCCGTAGCCACCGCCGGTAGGTCCAAACCCCGCTCACTCCGCCAGGGGCACCACCACGTACACCCGCTCCTGGGTGCCCACCACGCGGGTGGTGTGGCCCTCCCCGGTCAGGTCCTCTGCCAGCAGCACCGAGCCCGGCCCAAAGCGCCGCGTCGTGCCGTCGCTGGCCTCAATCTCCACCTGTCCGGCCAGGGTGATGGTGTACTGGCGGCGCGGCGCGTTGTGCCGCTCCAGCACATAGCCCGGCGGCGACCGGCGGAAGGTGATGCCCGCCGCGGCCTGCATCGGCGTGCCCTGGCCCCAGGCGCCCTCCAGGTCCACAAAGGGCTGGAAGGGCGGCGAGATCTCCTCAATGTGGGACTTGCCGTCGGCGCCGGAGTAGACGCGGGCGAAAGCGGGCATGGGCATCTCCTCCTTAGTTAGCCAGCGTGTGGATATCCCTCCCCTTACGAAGGGGAGGTTAGGAGGGGTCGTTCCCCGTTGCTGGGCGGAGACTACCCCCTCTAACTCCCCCTTGGTAAGGGGGAGAACAAGGCCTCCACACGTCTTCTTACGCCCCTGAGTGTAGTTTGGGACGGCGGGAAAATCAACCTGGCGGCAGCTACCTGCGGCAAGGCCGTTTTCCCGCCAAGCTAAATGGTGTAAGATAAGCAGAATCTTCCTAATCCAGTCCTAGTCCGAGGCAAGCTATGCCGCGCATCGCCATCATCGGCACCGGATTGATCGGCACCTCTCTGGCCCTGGCGTTGCGCCAGTCGTCGCTGCCGGACGTGACCCTGACGGGCACCGATGCCGACCACCACGTCCGCGCCGCCGCCCAGAAGCGCGGGGTGTTCAATCGGGTGGAGAGCCGGCTGATGCCTGCCATCGAAGGGGCGGAGATCGTGGTGCTGGCGGTGCCGGTGATGGCCATGCAGGAGCTGATGGAGGTCATCGGCCCGGAGCTGCCCCAGGGCTGCCTGGTCACCGACGTGGGCAGCTCCAAGCGGGTGGTGCTGGAGTGGGCGGAACGGTACCTGCCCGCCACGGTGGACTTCGTGGGCGGCCACCCCATGGCCGGCAAGGAGACCCCCGGACCGGAGGCGGCGGACGGGAACCTATTTCAGGGACGGACCTACTGCATCCTCCCCGGCAAGAACGCGCGGAAGGTGGCGGTGGCCACGGTGGTGTCCCTGGCGGAGGCTATCGGCGCCAAGCCGCTGTTTATCGGGGTGGAGGAGCACGACAGCTTTGTGGCGGCGGCCAGCCACCTGCCGTTCATCCTCTCCACGGTGCTGGTGGGGTGCGCCGCCAAGAGCGCCAACTGGGACGACATCGCCCAGGTAGCCGCCACCGGCTTCCGCGACATGACCCGCCTGGCCTCCGGAGACCCCGTGATGCACCGGGACATCTGCTTATCCAACGCCCAGCCCATCGTGGCCTGGATCGACGCCTTCATGGCCGAGCTGCACCAGCTGCGGCGCCTGCTGGACCGGGAGGATGTTGACCCCGCTGCCGTGGAAGCGGTGTTCCAGCAGGCCTTCGATGCCCGGGACCGGTGGATGTCCGGCCAGGTGTCCGCCCAGGCCCGGCAGTACAACCCTCATGCGGAGATTCCCACCTTCGCGGAAAGCATGGGGGAGATGTTCGCCGGACGCAAGCTGATCCAGGCGCAGAAACGGGTGCTGGATATGCTGCGGGAACCGGGCAAGAAGAAGAAGTAGCGGCCTGGAGGTGTAGTCGCCGTGGAGCAAAGCATACATAGCCCCAAGTTCCTGGGGGGGGCCCTGGCTGTGCCGGGGGACAAGTCCATCTCCCACCGGTCCCTGATCCTCAACGCCCTTGCCCGGGGCAACGCCCTGGTCACCGGCCTGTCCGACGGCGAGGACGTGCGCTCCACCCGCGCCTGCCTGGAGGCCATGGGGGTGAACATCCAGTCGGGGGACGTTCTGGGCACGGTCACGGTCCACGGCACCGACCGGGGGCTCAAGGAGCCCGCCGACATTCTCAACGCCGGCAACAGCGGCACCTCCATGCGATTGCTCTCGGGACTGCTGGCCGCCCAGCCCTTCATGTCGGTGCTCACCGGAGATGGCTCCCTGCGCTCGCGGCCCATGGGCCGCGTGGTGCAGCCCCTGAAGCTGATGGGCGCCCAGATCATGGGGCGCAAGGACGACACCCTGGCCCCCCTGGTCATCCGCGGCGGCCACCTGCGGGGCATCGAGTACGACATGCCGGTGGCCAGCGCCCAGGTCAAGTCCTGCATCATGCTGGCGGGCCTCTCCGCTGATGGCGATACCATCCTGCACCAGCCGGCCCTGTCCCGCGACCACACGGAGCGTATGATTACCGCCATGGGCGCCACCGTGGAGGTGGACGGCCTGACCCTGATCCTCCATCCCTCCCGGCTGAAGGCGGTGGACATCGCCGTGCCCAGCGACATCAGCTCGGCGGCCTTCTGGCTGGTGGCCGGGCTGTGCCACCCCAACGCCCGCATCCTGATCCAGGGAGTGGGCCTGAACCCCTCACGCACCGGCGTCATCGACGCCCTGCAGGCCATGGGCGCCGGCGCAGGGCTCACCATGCTGGACCAGCGCGACGAGGGGGGCGAGCCGGTGGCCGACCTGCTGGTGACCTCCACCCAGTTGCAGGGTATCGAGATCGGCGGCGAGATCATCCCCCGCATCATTGACGAGCTGCCGGTGCTGGCGGTGGCCGCCTGCTTCGCCACGGGCACCACGGTCATCCGCGACGCCAAGGAGCTGCGGGTGAAGGAGTCGGACCGCATCGAGACCACCGTCGCCGAGCTATCCCGCATGGGCGCGCGCATCGAGGCGCGGGAGGATGGCATGGTGATCCACGGCACCGGCCGGCTCAACGGCGCGGCCTGCCGCAGCCACGCGGACCACCGGCTGGCCATGGCCATGGCGGTGGCCGGGCTGCTGGCCCGCGGCGCCACCACGGTGCACGAGGCCGAGGCGGCCTCAGTCTCCTACCCGGAGTTCTGGCAGCACCTGGAGAGCCTGGTTGGCTAAGCGTGTCTACAAAGTTCCTCCCCTTACCAAGGGGAGGTTAGGAGGGGTCGTCCCCTGTTGCTGGGCAGAGACCACCCCCTCTGTATCTCCCCCTTATTAAGGGGGAGAGGTTAGCCTTTGGCACACTTTCTTAGAATCCGCCGGAGGTCCCAAAACTAACATTTTAACCAGTCCCAAAATGTTACGGGGATAGCCTGCACTACGCCCCAAGGCTCCAAATGAGGGATTGTGGCTACAGATGGGGAGAATTTGACACATGGTTGTACTTTACCTTAATGCACCAGGCAAAAAGGACAAGACAAAGTTCGAGACCATCATAAAAAGCAAAATAGGCCCTGGGTATGGACTTACGGAGGAGATGGCGAAGCTGCCTCCAGGGACACCCGTGGAAGTTATCCGCAAAGACACGAGAAAAAAACTTCGTGCAGTAGGTAAACTGAGCAAGGTCAAGGAGACATGGACGAAGGCCAGTTGGCGGGACCGCTACGACGTCTACATCGATGACCTGAAAGAGAAACCATTTGAGATGCCCCCTGCTAATTTTGACCACTGGGGCGTATTGCTGAAGTTGTCGTAGGAAACTAGCCTAACCAACCTCTGGTTCTTAGGACTAGCTCTTGATTTATGGCCACAATGCAGTACAAGGGATACGTTGCCCAGATTGACTTCGATGAGCAAGCTGACCTCTTTCATGGTCAGATCACCAATCTGCGGGATGTCGTCACTTTTCAAGGGCGATCCATCGAAGAACTTCGTCAGGCTTTGGCTGAGTCGGTAGAGGACTACCTGGAGTTTTGCGCCCAACGCGGCGAAGGGCCGGGGGA
>JBGPJN010000244.1:0-4369 GCA_041485445.1 Dehalococcoidia bacterium | reverse complement strand
CGGCATCTCCGCCGTCCGAGCTTTCGCCATTGCCGTGGTCCTGGCCCTGACCGGCGTCCTCACCGTCCGAGTTATCGCCATTGCCGTGGTCCTGGCCCTGCCCGGCGTCCCCGCCGTCCGAGCTTTCGCCGCCCGGGCCGGGGTCCGTATCGCCTGGTTGGTGGTTGTCACTGCCATAATCATTATTATCGTGGTCGACCGAAACGACCACTTCATCCACGTCGCCCGCACCGCACAAGGCAGTGTCTTGGCCGGCGGCCGCGCCGCACGGTTCTTCGCCCTGGCCGGCATCGGCGCCGTCTCCGGCGTCCGCGCCGTCGAGGTCCTCGCCCTGGCCAGCGTTGGCGCCGTCGCCAGCACTCGCGCCGTCGGACTCCTCGCCCTGGTGGCCGTTGGCGCCGTCGCCCGCGCCGTCGGAGTCCTCGCCCTGGTTGGCATCGGCGCTGTCCCCAGCGCCATCGCCCGCACCTGCACCGGTGTCACCGATGACCAAGGTCTCGCCCTGGCCATTGACTTGTACGGTGTCCTGGGTACCGGTAGTATCGGCCTCCACCACGGGCTGCCGCCGGGCGGGTGGGCTGTTCTCTCCCGCCCGCAAATCGTCGGGAAGGCGCGGCGGAGGGAGTTGGGTTCCGGTCGCGTCGGAGCCGCGGCCCATCTGGAGCAACAGCCACAGGGCGAGGCACAGCGCCGCCGCCCCCGCCGCCACAAACTTCCACAACCTCCGGTTTCTGACCCCCCGTCCGCTTCGGACTTCAGCCATACTTGACTCCTACCCAGTTCGATTTAGCTTTTACTGCACATCCGAGCGTAGAGCTAGACCGTTGTCCTGGCCGGAGATGCTTAGTCCCATATGACGACCTGGTGATGCCTTACTGGTGCCGATTAGTACCGAATACGTTAGGGACGCCCCAGCCGCAAATCCCGGTGGATAGCTTGATGCAACCCAGTGGGCAACACAATCAGCTACCGAGGGCCATCACGCGGGGCGACCAGCAAGCACTAGCAATCACCGGTAGGCCAGGAGGCGTTGATGGTGGATTCGCCAGCTGGCGCGTGACCGCCGCCCCTGGTGGGCGACGGCTACACAGGTGCGGGCACAGGTCTGGGCAAAGGAGGATGGACCGGCGCCGCAAGGCAGGTCAAAAGCATGAAAGGCGGGCCGTGTGCCTGCGGTGGGAGCCGCGGTGCGGGCGCCGTTGGTGGGGCGGGCCCCTGGTGGCGTAGCAGGGGCCCCCCGGGCGCGGCGTCGGTGGGAAGGGACTAGCGCCTCAGCCGGCGGGGATCCCACCTGCGCAGGGCTTCAGCATGGCGTAGATCAGGTCGTTGATGGGGGTGGGAACCCCAGCCCGGCGGCCGGCCCGGACCACCGCGCCGTTGAGGGCCTCCAGCTCCAGGGGCCGGCCCGCCGTGAGGTCGGCGTGCATGGAGGCGTGCAGTTCCTGCAGGCACCCCTCCATGTACGCCAGGGTCTGCGCGGCTATCGCCGGGTCCAGCTTCACGCCCAAAGCCCGGCCCACGGCCTCGATCTCCCGCAGGCAGGCCACCACCACCTGGCGCCACTCCGGTCTGGGCAGCAGCTCCGCCAGGGTCTGCCGGGCGAGGCTGGTGACGCCCGCCAGGGTGGCGATGAACAGGAACTTGGTCCACAGGGCCAGTTGGATGTCGGTGGTGAACTGGGCTGGCACACCGGAGCGCTCCAGTGCCTGCTGGATCCGGCGGCCGCGCAGGGAGTCGCGATGGTCGGCCTCGCCGAAGTCGATGCGCACCACGCTGCCGGTCTGCCGAATCACCCCGGGGGCGGGCACGCTGGCCTCAATGTAGGCCGCCCCCGGCAGGACCTTGTCCGGCCCCAGCGCCTGGGCCGCCGCCTGGTAGCTGTCCACGCCGTTCTGGAGCACCAGAACCGCCGTGTCGGCGCCCACCAGGGGTCGCATGGCGGGGACGGCCTGGTCGTTATGGTAAGTCTTGACGGTCAGCAGGGCCAGGTCCACCACCCCCACGCGACCCGCATCGTCGGTGGCCTGCACCTGGCCTGGACAGACGATGAGGAACTCCTCGCCGTCGCGGACGATCCTCAGCCCGTGGCGGCGGATGGCGTCCAGATGGGCGCCCCGGGCCACCAGTGTCACGTCATGGCCGCCGCGGGCCAGCATGCTGCCGAAGTAACCGCCGATGCTGCCGGCGCCCATTACTGCTACCCGCAAGACTGCTCCACCCCCGGTTGCCGGATCGCCTCCACAATACCCCAGCCATGCCGGCCACGCAACGGCTCAGGCCGCCTTGACGCGGGCCACCTTTGCCCGTATTCTCTTTCATGCGCCAAGAATGGCGTCACATTGCCTGATGGTCACCATGAGGGAGCGCCCATGACTCAGCCAACCCCCCGCATCACCCCGCCG
Source organism: Dehalococcoidia bacterium (assembly GCA_041485445.1). Classification (GTDB taxonomy): domain Bacteria; phylum Chloroflexota; class Dehalococcoidia; order Lucifugimonadales; family UBA3495; genus SHYG01. The sequence continues at coordinate 1,967 of JBGPJN010000244.1, read as the reverse complement.
GTGCCCCAGCCCGAGTCGGACTTCTACTGGGAAAAGTGCAAGGCCCGGGAGCTGTGGCTGCGCCACTGCCGGGCCTGCGACCGCACCTACTTCTACCCCAGGGACATCTGTCCCCACTGCTTCTCCCGGGACACCGACTGGATCAAGAGCAGCGGCCGGGGCGTGTTACACACCTTCGCCATTGTCCACCGGGCGCCCACCCCGGCGTTCAACAGCAAAGTGCCCTTTGTCACGGCGGTGGTGGAGCTGGAAGGCGGGGCCAGGATGCCCACCAACCTGGTGCAGGTGGAGCCCGACCCGGCGGTGGTCAAGTGCGGCATGGCAGTGGAGGTGGTGTTTGAGGACCTGGACGACAAGATAAGCCTACCCAAGTTCCGGCCGGCAACCTAAGGGGCTGATCTCTCCAGAGAGTTTGTTAGCCTGTTAAACTCCTCGCACTGAAGGGGCCCGTCGTCCCTGACGGCGGCGGTCAGCGCGGCGTGGGATGAAAAAGGTCTCCTCTCCCCTTGCCCTGGCTATGCTCACCAGGGAAGAACTCCCCCGGTTGCCACGTGGGAGATACAATTGGGACAGTGTTTCCCATTGCGGGGGCAAATAGGCGGGGGTGATAGACGACCCCTCCTAGCCTCCCCTTGGTAAGGGGAGGAACGGGACGCCTCCCAAGAAAACCTCAGGAGGGGCTCACCTGCTGAAAGAGTTCCGCCAATTCATCCTGCGGGGCAACGTGCTGGACCTGGCCATTGCCATCATCATCGGCGTGGCCTTTGGCGCCATCGTCAAATCCCTGGTGGACGACATCCTCATGCCGCCCATCGGCCTGCTGCTGGGCAACGTGGACTTCACCGACCTGTTCGTGGTGCTGAAAGCGGGCACGTCGCCGGGGCCCTACGCGTCCCTGGCCGCCGCCAAAGAGGCCTCCGCGGTGACCTGGCGCTACGGCGCGTTCATCAACACCGTGATTAACTTCCTGATTGTGGCCCTGGCCATGTTCATGGTCATCAAGGTGGCCGCCCGCGCCATGCGCAAGCAGGCGTCCCAGCCCGCCCCGCCCACTCCCACCAGCAAGGAGTGTCCCCAGTGCACCATGCAGGTGCCCTTGCGGGCTACCCGCTGCCCCCACTGCACGTCGGAGATCCGGGCGTGAGCGGCGCCTTTTCTCCACCTTACCAAGGAGGAGGCACAGAGGGGGCGGTCTGACCTCTCCCTTCGACGGCTCAGGGCAGGCTCTAACCTCCCCTTGTTAAGGGGAGGGACTTTGTAAACACACTGGAAGGCACTACCCTTATTACTCCCCACCGTAATATACTGGCCTCGGCGCACCCAACGCTTAGAGCAAGGAGGATACGCATATGACTACCCGCCGCAGTGCCGCGCAAGAGGTGGCCCCCCACATGGCGGAGCTGAGCGCCAACGTGCTTTTTGGCGACGTGTGGGAACGGCCTGAGCTATCCAAGCGGGACCGCAGCTTGATCACCGTAGCCGCCCTGGTGGCCCTCTACCGCACCGACCAGCTGCGGGGTCACATCAACCGGGCGCTGGACAACGGGGTAACCCGGGAGGAGATTGGCGAGGTAATCACCCACATGGCCTTCTACGGCGGGTGGCCCACCGCCGCCAACGCGGTGCAGGTGGCCAAGCAGGTCTTTGACGAGCGCGGCTAACCGGCAGCGGGACACCCCTTGGCAAAGGTGGATTCGCACCCCTCACCCCAACCCTCTCCCACCGGGAGAGGGAGCCATGCCCACAACTCCCTCTTCTCCCCGACTGACAGGGGTATGTAAAGTGCTAGGATCAGTCTCGGTTCCGGGGGTAACCAATGTCACCCTTGTGTAAGAGGATGAGGGTGAGTGGCAACGCCCTCACCCCGGCCCTCTCCCAGAGGGAGAGGGGTGAAAGAGTCAGGCTACGACGTGTTACGCGGCCCGTGTGGGGGCACGGGCGGTTGATTTCCTTTCCGTTGTTTCTTG
>JBGPJN010000243.1:0-4408 GCA_041485445.1 Dehalococcoidia bacterium | reverse complement strand
GCAGCACGTCCCCCGGCAGGAGGCCCGCCTGCTGGGCCGGGCCGCCCCCCACTGGGAACAGCCGCAGGTAGCCGGCGTCTGGGCGGACCTCCGCGCCGACGCCCTGGTAGCTGCCGGCGTAGCCTCGCTCCAGGGTCTGCCGCGCTTGGGGTAGCTGCTCCGCAGTGACGTAGAAGGCCTGGGGGTCGCCCACCCCAGCTACCATTCCGGCGATGGCGCCTCTCACCAACTCCGCATGGGTGAAATGGGGCCAGATCTTCTGGTGCAACGTTAGGGCGCGCCACAGGTCGGCCAGCTCCGGGGGCACGCCCAACGGCGGCTGGCCCCGCAGGCGGCCCACCTGGGTGAGGAACGGGTAGGGCGGGGCCTCCCTCAGGCCCGGCAGGCCGGCCATGGCGCTGCCCACCACTCCATCCACGTTCATGTCCTCTGGCTTAGGGTAAGACTGGCGCACCTTGGCCCAGGCCTCCCACACCAGGCCCGCGTCAGCCTGGTCCGGCGGTGTGGGAGGCGCTGCGCAGGCCGGGGCCACTACCAGCAAAACAAGAATTAGGAGCAGTTTCATCGGTCAGCCCTATACCCTGACGATTCCGGCCGAAGGGTGATTGGCAGGCCATGCCTGGGGTGGGTCACCCGCGAAGGATGCCGTCCACGATTTCCGCCGCGAGCTGGGGGGTGCAAGCCGCCACGAAGAAGGGCACCCGGTCCGCTTGTTTCCCTGGGACAAACTGGTATTGCTCCAATGCTCCGTCTTGGCCCACGGAGTAAACCGGGAACTGGGCCGCCCACGAAAACGCCAGACCGGGGTCGATCTCCGACCGGGGTTCCTCGAACATGACGTAGGCATGGACCAGCCCGCGGGCCAGCCAGGGGTAAATGCAAGACCCGCCGTTGGGCCAGAACCGGACCTTGCCCAGGCGCCCCGTCAGCTTCTTGAGCAGGGCGCCCCCTTTGTCGGTCCAATCGGTGAGGTAGGCCGGGTCCATGAAATATGCGGCGATCACCGTGGCATCATCCAGCCCCAGCTTGGGCGAGGGGGCGGCGGGACTGCGTGGGCCGGTCTCCAGATTCCCCCAGGTCACGCCGGCGGCGTCGGCAAGGTACACCTCGCGGCGCAGGATATCCAGGGCGCCCCCGGCCACGGGCATCAGGTCGTTGCCCCGGTAGACGCTGAGGACGCTCCACCACTCGGCGGGCAGCCCCCGCCGGAACAGGCCAGACCCGTCGAAGGGATCAGAGGCGATCAAGTATTGGGGTTGGCCCTGCTTGCCCAGGGGACGGCTAACCCCATGCTCGGAGTAGATCGCCGCGTCCACCGAGTTGCGCCGGCACCACTCCTCCAGAACTGCCTCGCAGGCCACGTCGACGCCGATGGTTTCGTCCTCCGCTTGGGACCTGCCTGGCACGTCGCCCAAGACCTGCCGGCCCTCCCTGCGGCCCGCCAGGTCCTGCACCGTCTTGGCAATGGCGCGGAAGTAGTCTTCCAGCATCGCAGCCGGAAAATCCATGTTATAGCCCCCAGGGAGAGTTTGCCTTTGGCTAATTCCAAGAGCTGGGAGGAAACCTACTCAGCTCGACGCCCTCGTTCGTGCTCGCTGGACTGCATATCATAGTTGCTCACTGCGATAAATTCTCGTCCTGCGCCTTGCACCCTGGCGCTTCCAGGCGGAATAGCGCCAACCTACTCAATTCGATCGTGCTTTTGGAGATTGTGACGGGCGCAAAGCAACTGTACATTAGCGACGGTCAGTGATGTGCCACCTTTGGAGAACGGCACGATGTGGTCGAAGTGTAGTTCATCCGAGGCTCCACACAGGACGCACTTGCCGCCATCCCGTTGCCAGACCTCTAGCTTAACAGCTGTGGGAATTACTCGCCGAGGCTGAGCATCCAAACGCGGTGGCCGATCAAAGTCCTCTTCTCCCTCCACAGCCGCCAACCGGAACTTAAACACCAACCGGTGGTCGTCTCTTTCTTGCCACGAATCAGTCAGGTGAAATACCCCGTTGTATGACCAAATCCCGGCACGTATCTTCTCGTATACCCGCACCCGCTCCGGTGGCCTCTGCCCCAACTTGAACGTCTGTGCAGCCCGATGAAACCGCCCATTTTGGGTGAGCGTTCCGGACGGAAAGCACTCCGGCTGATCAACAATCTTTGGGTTCTGATATGTCGGAGTCTTCGGATGGTCATGTCCTTCGTAAACCAGAATAGTACCATCTTGTTCAATACGATCTCGGTACGGCGCGTTGGGACGGAGGGACATAAGAATAACGGAATGACTCCCTCCCAAGCCAAAATTCATCCCCTGCTGGAGACTGGAGCCTTCACGGCGGCACATCTCGATGTAGGAAATAATGTTGTCGCTCACGGCCTCTCACTGTGCATCCAGTTTATATTAGACACCCTCGGCACCCTGCGCTACAATGGCCGGGTCACACCCGGGGATTCCAAGTGGGGAGGGAAGCAGCATGGACCTGGAGCTGGAGGGCAAGACCGCCCTGGTCAGCGGGGGCAGCCGGGGCATTGGCAAGGCGGTGGCCCGGGAGCTGGCGTCGGCGGGGTGCAGCGTCGTCATCTGCGCCCGCAGCGCCGAGTCCCTGGACCTGACCGCCCGGGAGCTGTCGGAGGAGACGGGCCGCCTGGTGGTGGGCATCCGCGCCGACACCACCAGCGCCGAGGACGTGGAGCGCATGGTGGCGGAGGCCGCTCAGGCCCTGGGCGGTCGCATCGACATCCTGGTGAACAACGCCGCCGCCCCCGGCGGGCTGGCCCGCGGCCCCCTGGCCGGCATCCGCGACGAGGACGTGCTGGAGGACCTGAACACCAAGGTGGTGGGGTACCTGCGCTGCGCCCGGGCGGTGGCCCCCTACATGCAGCGCCAGGGCTGGGGGCGCATCGTCAACATCGGCGGCCTCTCCGCCCGCCGCTCCGCCGGCAACCTCAGCGCCGGGGTGCGCAATGCCGGGCTGGTGAACCTGACCAAGTACCTGGCCGACGAGTTGGGCCCCCACGGGGTCAACGTCAACCTGGTGCATCCGGGCACCACCCGCACCGAGCGCAGCGCCGCCATGCATGAGGCCCAGGCCCGCAAGGAGGGCATAACCGTGGCCCAGCTGGAGGCCCGCATCGCCGCCGGCAACTCCACCAAGCGCATTGTGGACGCCAGGGAGGTGGCCTACGTGGTGGCCTTCCTGGCCTCGCCCCGGTCCATCGCCGTCAGCGGGGAGGTGCTGGCCGCGGGCGGCGGCGCCGGACAGGCGGTGTTCCACTGAGACCCACGGGTTAACCGCGGAGTTCGCCGAGAACGCTGAGGGAAATGGCTTGGCTTAGCGCAGAGCGGAGTAAGGAGACGAAGGAGGAAGTCATGATTAAGGTAACGGTGCTCTACCCCAACCAGCCGGGCAAGAAGTTCGACATGGCCTACAATACCGGCAAGCACCTGCCCCTGGTGCAGCAGCGCCTCAAGGCCTTTGGCCTGGTGGGCAGCGAGGTGGAGAAGGGCATCTCCGCCGCCGACCCCAAGACGCCAGCCCCCTACGTGGCGGTGACCAACCTCTACTTTCGCACCGCGGAGCAATTGCACGAGGGGTTCAAGGCCCACGGCCGGGAGATTATGGGCGACATCAAGAACTACACGGACATCCAGCCCCAGTTCCAGATAAGCGAGATTGTGGGGTAGCGAGGGAGGGTCTGCAGGTCTGCCCCTACGTCCTGAACGTGACCTTGCGGAAGGCCTCGGCGTACTGGCTGCCCTGCCCGGCGGCGGCGGCAGCTTCGGCAGCGCGGTCCCGCACTAGACCCACCACCTCCGCAGGCGGGCGGTGGGCCACCAGGCTCCGATGGCATCGGAGCGCCTGGAGCTTGAGGTCCATGGCGCCGCCGATGTCGATGAAGGTGTCGGGCAGCTCGGTGCCCCAGAACAGAATGGCGGCGGTCTTGTGGGGCTCCAGCTCCTCGTCCCGCCAGAGCTCCGCATAGTGCAGGTGGTCCCGAGCGTAGGGGAACACGGCGTCCAGGGCCACCTGGCCGGCGATGCGGTGGTCCCGGTGCCACGCCAGGTTGCGACGGTACGGCTCGGGGCACAGCACCACGTCGGGCCGGACTAATCGCACCTGGCGCACCAGCTCCTTGCGGAACTCCCCGTTGTCCTCCAGCTCCCCGTCGGGGTGCCCCAGCATCACCACGTCCTTGACCCCCAGCAGCCGGGCGGCGTCCAGCTGCTCCTGCTGCCGGGTGGCCGCCAGCTGCTGAGACGTGATGCCCGGCCGGTCGGTGCCCTTGCCGCCGTCGGTGCACAGCACGTAGTGGACCGCCGCGCCCTCCCGCGCCCAGCGGGCCACGGTGCCGCCGCACCAGACCTCGGCGTCATCGGGGTGTGGGGTCACCACCAACACGCGCTGGGGAG
>JBGPJN010000242.1:0-4420 GCA_041485445.1 Dehalococcoidia bacterium | reverse complement strand
CTCGGCAAAACATGCTACTCTAGGTGTGTCATGAAGCTTTACCGATTGTCCCTAATCATGCATGAGCCTGATGAAAGCACCGAGGGCAAATACTTGGCTGAGGCTCCCGCCTTGCCGGGTTGCCGGGCCTGGGGTGATACCGCTGCCGAGGCATTGGAAAACTTGCAGAGCGTGGCCACGGCCTTCATTGAGTCGTATCGCTCCAAGGGCGACCCGCTGCCTCCTGAGGTGGAGGCCACTGCTTCAGGGCCAGTTATCTCATCGGTTGTTGCCGAGGTGCTGGTCGCAGCTTAGAGTGTGCTAAAAGCCGCCTTCTCCCCCTTGGCAAGGGGGAGATACAGAGGGGGTGGTCCCTGCCCAGCAAGGTGGACGACCCCTCCTAACCTCCCCTTAACAAGGGGAGGGACTGGCCCAAACCCTCCTTGAGATGATGTAGACTGAAATAATATTCTCCCTCTTCAAACGCAACCGGGAAGAGAATAAGCAGCGCATCCTGCGGAGGGTCATCAAGAGCATGCAACGGAATCCAATCCCTGCCGGATCACCCATGTTAACTCGAGAAACGCTGCATGAACGCGGTCGATACAAGCCGCTTGCAGTGCCAGGAAGTCTTCGCCTCTGTTATAGTTCGACGTTGCTGCTTGAGGGCCTGGGAGCTAGAGATGGTATGTGATATTTGTGGAAAGGATGGTGCGCGCATCCGCAAGGTTGCCAGGACCTATGGCAAAGGAAAGCATTTGCTGGTGATGGAGGATGTCCCGGTGGTGAGTTGCCCTCATTGCGGTGGGAGCTATCTGACGGCAGAGACCCTGCACGAAATTGAGCGAATTAAACTACACCGAAAGAGCCTTGCTGTTGAACGCTCGCTGGATGTAGTCAGCTTTGCGTGACTGAGCGAGGGGCGCAGGCTACTGGCACATCAGATTCAGGTTAAATAATGTTCTCCCTTTTCAAACGCAACCGGGAAGAGAATAAGAAGCAGACGGTGGTGGCGGTGAAGCGCAGCCGGGAGCGCTGGTTTGGCCGCGTCCTGGGGCTGCTGCGCTCCTCTCGCCTGGACGACGCGGTGTGGGAGGAGCTGGAGGAGATCCTGGTCTCCTCCGACGTGGGCGTGGCGGCGACGGAGCGCATCATCCAGGACCTGAAGGCCCAGGTGAAGGGCGGGCGCATCGACAACCCGGAGCAGGCCTTTGAGCGGCTGAAGCAGTCCCTGGTGGCGGCCCTGGAGTCGGGCGGCCCGTCCGACGTGTGGCAGGACGTGGCCGGGCAGACCACCCCTTACGTGGTGCTCATGGTGGGGGTCAACGGCGTGGGCAAGACCACCAGCATCGCCAAGCTGGCCCACCACTTCAAGCAGGCGGGCAAGAAGGTGGTGCTGGGCGCCGCCGATACCTTCCGAGCCGCCGCCGAGGAGCAGCTGGAAATTTTGGGCCAGCGGGTGGGCGTGGAGGTCATCAGCCACCAGCCCGGCGCCGACCCCGGCGCGGTGGCCTACGACGCCTGGCAGGCGGCCAAGTCCCGGGGCGCCGACGTAGTGATCATCGACACCGCGGGCCGGCTGCACACCAAGTCCAACCTCATGGAGGAGCTGAAGAAGGTCCACCGGGTGATCCAGCGGCTGGACCCCTCCGCGCCGCACCAGGTGCTGTTGACTCTGGACGCCACCACCGGCCTCAACGGCCTAGCCCAGGCGCGGGCCTTCAAGGAAGCCGTGGGCTGCACCGGCATCTTCCTGGCCAAGCTGGACGGCACCGCCCGGGGCGGCATCATCCTGGCCATCAAGGAGGAGCTGGACCTGCCCATCCTGTTCATCGGCACCGGCGAGGGCCTGGGCGACCTGGCGCCCTTCGACGCCCGGGACTTTGTCGAGTCCCTGCTGGCCCCCGTGGCCTGAGCCGGCGTTAACCAGTGGCAGACGTCATCGCCTGGCTCGTGGCCCTCGAACTCCTGGGCCTGCTGGCCTTCCCCCTGGCCTTCGTCCTGTTCCGGCGCCTCCCCGACCGGGGCTTCACCCTGGCCAAGCCCCTGGCCCTGCTGCTCTTTGGCTACGCCTTCTGGCTGCTGGGCCTGACCCAGATCGTGCCCGCGTCCCGCTGGGCCGTCGCGGGCATCCTGGTGGCGGCGGCCCTGCTGGGAGGCTGGCTGCTCCGAGGCCTGGCCGCGGAGGTCCGGCACGTCCTGGGCGCCCACTGGCGGACGCTGCTGGCGGCGGAGGCGGTGTTTCTGGGCTTTCTGGCCCTGTGGCTGGTCATCGCGTCCCAGGCCCCGGCCATCAACCACACTGAGAAACCCATGGACTTCGCCTTCCTCAACGCCATCCTGCGCAGCGCCCACTTCCCGCCCGAGGACCCCTGGCTGGCCGGCCAGCCCATCAGCTACTACTACTTCGGCCACCTGATGATGGCCTTCCTGGTCAAGCTGGCCGGCGTTCCGTCCAGCGTGGGGTACAACCTGGCCATGGCGTCAATTGCGGCGCTCACCGCTTCCGCCGCCTTTGGGTTGCTGTACAACCTGGTGCGTCTCTCCGGCGGGAGCCAGGCGCGGGCCTTCGCCTTTGGCTTGCTGGCGCCGCTGCTGGTGACCCTGGTTGGCAACCTGGAGGGAGTGCTGGAGTTTATTCAGGTCCAGGGCTGGGGCGGCCCGGACTTTTGGCAGTGGGCCGGCGTGAAGGGGCTGTCCGGGCTGCCGCCGGGCGCGTCCGGGGGCGGCACGGTGTTCCCGGAGCAGCCCTGGTGGTGGTGGCGGGCCACCCGGGTCATCGACACCCTGGACGGGGGCCGCAGCCTGGATTACACCATCACCGAGTTCCCCTTCTTCAGCTTCCTCCTGGGCGACCTGCACGCCCACGTCATGGCCCTGCCCTTTCTGCTGCTGGCCCTCTCCATGATGCTGAACCTGTTTCTTAGGGAGGATGCGCCGGCTCTCGGGTGGCTGCTCCGCCGGTGGTGGGAGCTGGGACTCCTGGCCCTCAGCCTGGGGGCGCTGGCCTTCATCAATGCCTGGGACTTCCCGGTGCTGGCGGCGGTGCTGGCTGGCGTGGTGCTGGTGAAGAGCCACGCCCGCCGGGTGCGGCGCGCCTCTGCGGCGCCCCAGACCATCGGACACATCCAGCAGGCAACGCCCCTGCTCGTCAGTGCCTTGCGAGATACGGTGGTGGTGATGCTGCCGGTAATGGCGGTGGCGGTGCTGCTGTTTCTGCCCTTTTTCTGGGGTCTCCACAGCCAGGCCAGCGGCGTGCTGCCCCTGGTGGGCGTCAACACACGGCCGTGGCACTTCGTCCTGGTCATGGGGTTGCCGGCCTTCCTGGCCGGGTCCCTGGCCCTCCGGCAGCTGGCCCAGTTGTCCCGGCCCTCCCTGGCCGACGCCCCGGTGGCGCTGCTGGTGGTGGTGGCCCTGCTGTGCCCCTTCCTGCTGTGGGCCTCCCTGGTGTTCCCCTTCACCCTGCTGGTGCAAGGCTTCGGCGACGCGGTGGGCCGGGCGGGTGGCAGGTTCTTGTTGGTTCTGCCTCTCTTGGCCCTGGCCGGGATTGCCGCCTTCAGCGCCTGCCAGCGGGCCCGCCAAGACCAGCCGCGGGCGGCGGCGGCCTTTCCCCTGCTGCTGGCCGCGGTGGCCCTCTTCCTGCTGGCCGGCGCCGAGCTGTTCCACGTGGTGGACCACTTCGGCAACCGCATGAACACGGTGTTCAAGCTATACTATCAGGCGTGGCTGCTCCTGGCCCTGGCGGGGGCCTACGGCATTTACTACTGGCACGCCCACCGGCCCCAGGGGTCCTGGCTCAGGTTCCTGCACCGGGGCTGGGTTGGTGTGGTGGCGCTGCTGGTGGCCGCGTCACTATACTATCCCCTGGGCGCGGCGCTGGACCGGGCCGGAGCCGCCGGCACGCTGGACGGTCTGGAGTTCGTGCGCCGTTCCGATCCCGCCGAGTACCAGGCCATCCGGTGCCTGCGCGACCAGGCCCCCTGGGGCCGTCTGGTGGAGGCGGTGGGTGACGACTACTCGGACCACGGCCGCATCTCCGGCAGCACCGGCCTGCCCACAGTCCTGGGATGGAAAGGCCACGAGCGGCAGTGGCGCGGCGACGGCCGGCTCCTGGCCGGACGGGAGGAGGCGGTGGCCCGCATTTACCAGAGCAACGATGCCGGCGAGGTGCGCCGGCTGTTGGATGCGTACGGGGTCCGGTATGTTTACCTGGGGGTGCGGGAGCGGGTCCGCTACGGCAGCGGACACCTGGATGAGTTGGGTCCTTCAGCTGAAGGACTGAGACCCGCCTTTGCCCAGGGGAACGTAGTAATCTACGAGTTGGTGGGAGTGTCCGATCCCCTTGATTGCCAGCCCTGACCGGCGTTCGCGTCCCCAGCGTCCCCGGCGTCCAATGAAAGCGCGGCTCGATTGGTGCGCGGTGGGCCTGCTGGCCCTGATG
>JBGPJN010000241.1:0-4449 GCA_041485445.1 Dehalococcoidia bacterium | reverse complement strand
CTCCTCCAGGAGGTTGCGCTTCAGGGAGGCGTGGGTCTGCTCCCGGTCCCAGGGGCAGCCGCCGGGCGACCGCAGCCGCGCCACGATGTCCACCAGGGTCTGGAACTGACCAAGCTCGCTTTCGGGTATGTCTTTGGGCGACATGGGCGGATTATAGAGGCCGGGGCGGTTGCTCAACAAGGGATGGGGATGCTACCGTAACCTGAACCCATTTAATAACCACAGAGAGCGCTGAGGACGCAGAGAGCTAACGATTGGTTGTCCCTCGTCCTAGCGAAGAGTAATGGCTATCTCAGCGGTCTCCGCGTGCTCTGCGGTGAGTTTGAGGAATAGGGTTGAGCAACCTGACCTGGGTCCCCGGTGCTCTGTTTGTGCTGGCGGTGCCGCTGGCGCTGGTCTGCGCCAGCGTGGCCTGGGCGGTGAACGACCTGGGGCTTTACCAGCGGGGCTTTGAGAAGTACGAAGTATCCGCCTACACGGGCATAGCCCCGGACGACTTGCGCCAGGTGGGCGCCGACCTCCGGCGCTACTTCAACTCGCCGCAGGAGCCCCTGAGCGTACGGACGCGGGTCTTCGGCCAGGAGCGGGAGCTGTTCAACCAGCGGGAGGTGCAGCACATGGCCGACGTGAAGCGCCTGGTCTGGGGCGTGTACGCCGTGGGTCTGGCCTCGGGCCTGTTCCTGGCGGGCACGGCCGCCGCGGGACTGGGGCGGCGCGGGAGGGGCTATTGGCTGCGGCTGGCCCAACTTGGCCTGCGCGGCGGGGCGCTAACGCTGGTGGCGCTGTTGGGCATCGGGCTGTTTGCCCGGGTGGGGTTCGACTCCATGTTTCTGCTGTTCCACCAGATCAGCTTTGCCAACAACCTGTGGCAACTGGACCCCGCCACCGACTACCTGGTGGCCCTGTTCCCCCAGGGCTTCTGGTTCGACGCCACTATGCTGACCGCCACTCTGGCCGCCGCCGGCGCGTTGGTAGTCACACTGGCCGCGGCCGGGAGCCTGCTGTACCACCGGCAGGTGAGCCAAGATGTGCTCGTGGAGCGCACCGGGACTCCCATTCCACCCGCCCCCGGCGCCGGTTGACATCTGAGTGCCTGGCACATTAATACCTCCCTGCCCTTCCGGCAGGAAGTAACAGGGAGGGGAAGACTCACCCTCACCCCAGCCCTCTCCCCGAGGGAGCGGGGGCAATGGCCTTGTTAGTGGTTCTTAGCGCTGACCGGTAAAGTGGGACAGGGCCAGCCGGGGAGCGCAGGCTAGTGGCTGGGGCCGCAGCAGCCGCCGCCACAGCAACCGCCACCGCCGCCACCCATGGGCGGCAGGGGGCTGGGCTGCCCGGCGGCGCCCGACTCACCCTTGGAGTGGGCAGCGAAGACGGACAGCACCCGGCGGGCCGGCTGCTCGCAGTTGGGACAATCAGCTCCGGTGGCGCTCATGGCTTGGAGCTTCTGAAACTTGTTGGTGCAGCTAGGGCAGTGATACTCGTACAGCGGCATAGTTAGACGACCTCAAGGGGCCAATGATCATAATGTACCCCGCCCTGGGTGCCCAGTCAAGGGAACGGTGCGTCGCCCCGATTTTCGGCCCCGCGGTTCCTGCCGCTTCGCCTTTCGTCACGCACTGCCCGGTGTTATACTCGTTATGTCCCCCACTAATAGTCCTGGGACAATGGAGGAAATGCCAACCGGCATTTTATGAGTTCCGACGACTTACGAAGCCAACGTAAGACCTGCCCCATGACCATCCGCGAGATGGAGATCGGCGACCTGGCGCCGGTTTACCATCTGGGCGAACGCCTCTTCACCCGCAGCGACTTCCCCATCCTGCATCGCACCTGGGACCCCTTTGAGGTCACCGCCTACTTCAACTCGGACCCCGAATACTGTCTGGTGGCGGAGGACACCGCCGGCCAGGTGGTGGGATTTGCCCTGGGCAGCATCGTGGAGAAGGATGGCTCCCCGTGGAAGTACGGCTACCTGGCCTGGTTGGGCGTGGCCCCGGAACACCAGGGCAAAACGGTGGCCGACCGGCTGCTGCGGGATTTTGAGAAGCAGATGAAGGAGGGCGGCGCCCGCATGATGCTGGTGGACACGGAGGCCGAAAATCACCGGGCCATCCGGTTCTTCAACCGCAACGGCTTCAACAACCCCAAGGGCCACGTGTGGCTGAGCAAGAGCCTGGTGCGCAGCGCCCACAACGGCCACAATGGGACCAAGCCCATGCCCACGCTACAGACTCGCCAGCGCAAGATGACCGCCCAGCGCGCCGGGGCCATCGCCGCGGTGCCGGTGGTGACTACCTCGGAGCTGCCCTGAAGCTGGGAGGCCGTGAGCCAAGAGGGTAGATTCACAGCTGGGGGCGATCCATAGATCGACCCCAGTTCTTGTAAAAGTTAAGAAATCAAGGCAAGCGAGGTCTACCGGCGGGCATGGCCTTTAACCCGCCGTAGCAAGCGCCGGGCTCGAAAGTAGTCCAATATTGCCCTCACACCAAAGTAGAGGAAGAGCACGCCGACGACTATGGACGCGGCGATGGCCGATGCTGACGCGGAGGGGTTGGAGAATTCGCCGGTAAACAGCCAGATGATCAGAGTGAGCAGCGCTCCAAACAACGTTGTCGCGAAGAGTGCGTTAACACTTTTCCCGATGCCCGAGTCGGCAAGTTCGTCCAACGTTTCTTCGGTTACCTGGTAGAGGTGGATTTCCCCCGGCGGGTGGAAGATGATTGCCGGCTGTCTTTCAGGTTGTACCTGTTGAATTTGCCTTTGCTCTTCAGGCATAGTTTTAAGCTGGCTCGGCCTTTAAGTGAAGGACGTCGCCTAGACCCAGCTCGACAAGGTTGACCAGGTGTGTATACCCACAGGTGGTGCAAGTTATCACGGCAAGGGGGAAGTGACCAATCGAGATTTGACTCGGAGTATCGGTTGCTGGCAGTGCCGCGATGTAAGATTCCACAGCCCAGTTGCTGTCCCCCGAGATCGGGCACAGCAGGCTACGTGGTGAGAGCCGCCGGTTAATGGTGTCCATAATCAGTTGTTGCTTTCCGGTGTCTAATGGCATAGTCGCTACCTCTCCGCACTCAGCAACGGCTGGCTCTCGGCTCACATAGTTTGCCCTGAGCTAAGTATAATCCCTCGTTAGCGGCTTTTAAACCAAACTCGCCGCCTACCCCGCCAGCTGGGCCAGGATCTCCTCCAGGCGCTGCTGTTGCTCCCCCAGAGTCCGCAGCCGCTCCTCCTCCCGCTCCACCACCTCCGGCTTGGCCTTGGCCCGGAAGTCGGCTTTGCCCACCAGGGCCTCCACCCGCGCCAGGTTCTTCCGGCAGCCTTCTAGCTCCTGCCGCAGCCGCTGCTCCTCCGCCGCCAGGTCCACCACCCCCTCCAGGGGCAGGCGCACCACCAGGGGCCCGCCCTGAGCCTGTCGAACGGGGTTCACCACCAGGGTGATGCCCCGGCGTTGATCGTCCGTGTGGGCGCCGCCCGGCCGGATGTGCAGCGGCTCCATCCGGGACAGGCTGCCGATGACCTCCGCCTCCTCCTGGATGGCCCCGGCGAGTCGCGGCAACCCATTGGCCTCCACGACCCCTTCCAGGAACTGCTGCGGGGGGATGCGGAGCTGGGCGCGGGTGTTGCGCACCGCCCGCACTATCTCCATGACCAGCTGCATCTCCTGCTCCGCCTGGGGGTCCGGCCGTCCCGCCTGCGCCTGTGGGTAGGGGGCCACCATGATGGACTGGGGCAGGCGCCCCTCGTCGGGCAGGCGCTTCAGCAGATTCTGCCAGACCTCTTCGGTGATGAAGGGCATGAAGGGATGGAGCAGCCGCAGGGTGCGCTCCAGCACGTGGGCCAGGACCGGCAGCGGCGACGGCGCCTGGCCGGAGCGCAGGCGCAGCTTGGCCATCTCGATGTACCAGTCGCAGAAGTCGCTCCAGATGAAGTCGTAGAGGCGCTGCTGGGCCTCCCCCAGCTCAAAGCTCTCCAGGCTCCGGTTCACTTCCGCCGCGATGCGGTCCAGCCGGCTGAGGATCCAGCGGTCCTCCCGGTGCTGGGGCGCGGGCAGCGTGTACCATCCGGCTAAGTCACCGGCCCCCTCCAGACTAGAGATGACAAAGCGCGAGGCGTTCCACACCTTGTTGGCAAAGTTGCGGGCCGACTCCAGCTTGCCCTCACCCAGGCGCAGGTCGTTGCCCGGCGCGGTGCCGGTGGTCAGGGCAAAGCGCAGGGCGTCGGTGCCGTACTGGTCAATGAGGGCCAGGGGGTCCATGGTGTTGCCCCGGGTCTTGCTCATCTTGGCCCCGGTGGCGTCGCGGATCAGGCCGTGGAGGAACACCGTGCGGAAGGGCACCTCTCCGGTGTTCTCCAGGCCCATCATAATCATGCGGGCCACCCAGAAGAACAGGATGTCGTAGCCCGTCTCCAGCACCGCGGTGGGATAGAAGTGGCCCGCGTCCT
>JBGPJN010000240.1:0-4486 GCA_041485445.1 Dehalococcoidia bacterium | reverse complement strand
GTCACGCGCAGCGACTCTTTCCCTCCCCGTCGCTCGTAGGCTGTCGGCCCCCGGCTTTGTTGGTGTAGATGCCGGTGCGGGCGAAGGTGGTGATGATGCCGGTGGCCAGGTCCACCCGGCGGATGCGCTGGTCCTGTATGTCGGCAATCAGCAGGCCGCCCCTGCCGTCCAGCCAAACGTCGTTGGGCTCCCGCATCTGGGCCAGGCAGCCAGGGCCGCCGTCGCCGCTGTAGCCCGGCTCCCCGGTGCCGGCGATAGTGCTGACCACGCCGGTCCGGCCGTCAATCTTGCGCACCACGCAGTTGCGCCGCTCCGCCACGTAGATGTCCCCGTTGGTGTCCCGGTTAGTGTCCACGATGAGGGCGTAGGGCATGTTGAAGGTGGCGCCGGAACCCGGCCCGCCGTCGCCGGTGTAGCCCGCTTCCCCGGTGCCCGCCACGGTGGTGATGACGCCGGTGCGGGCGTCCATGCGGCGGATGCGGTGGTCCTGGCCCATGCAGACAAACATGTTGCCCTGCGCGTCCAGGGCGCACATGTAAGGGTCGCCGCAGGCGGCCTGCAGGGCGGGGCCGCCGTCGCCGGAGCAACCGTGCTCACCGTTGCCCAGCACCGTCTGTATTATTCCTTTGGCGATGGCTATTGCCGGCATGACTCACCTCCCGCTGCGCAATGCCTACAGGGTATTGTAGAATGCGCCGGTGCGCAAGAGCACTTGGAATTAGGGCCACGATTAACCGCAGAGCGCGCGGAGACCGCTGAGTTAGACTGGTCTTTCCCTCGTATCTCAGCGTTCTCAGCGTTCTCTGTGGTGAATAAAATAGCGTAGGAGGGCACCCCATGATCGAGCCAGCCGGCATCTCCCACATGGGCATCTGCGTGCGGAACCTGGAAAGGTCGCTGAAGTTCTACCGGGACATCCTGGGCATGAAGGTCACCCGCCAGGAGACCCAGGACATGCAGGCGCACTTCGGCGACCGGCAGGCCGTCCCGACGAGTCGGGATACCAGAAGCGGCGCCAGACCCGCCAGGCGGCCCATCTGCACTGGGGCGACGGCAAGCCCTACCTGGTGCCCCGACCTGTCGGGGCCACCCCGACGCGCCGGTGGAGGGCCAGGCGCCCAAGCTGGACCAGCCCCGACGCATCGGGGCATATCTGCCCCGACTAGTCGGGGGACCCCACCAGCCTGGCCAAGCACCTGGTGGCCCACGGCGTGAAGCTGGCGGGCACCCTGGAAAGCTACACCAACGCCCAGGGCAAGGTGCGGGTATTCTACTGCTTTGACCCCGACGGCATCCTGGTGCAGTTCGACGACGGCACGGCGACGGGGTAGGCGGAAACCGGGCGTTTGTCACTGGTTTTTCGAGTTTTGGCACTGACAGCCGCTCGGTCAAGCCCTATACTACGGCGTGATGTGACGGCGGTTCGCACTTGACGGAACCCGAGGATGCAGCGTTTGAATGTGGGGCACCCAGAAACAGTACGACTGGTATGTTGACATTTTATTACTTCTCGAATCGCCCACCGTTAATCCGGCTTCGTCCGGCACTGACCCTCGGGCTAGTGCTGGTTCTGACCAGCCTGGCTCTGGGGTGCGCCAGCGCCTCCAACCTGACAGGCCGGGACGCCGCGGCCGGGCCCACCACACTCCCCTCCGGGGGCTTCGGTGCTCCCAACGTCGGCACTACCTCACCTCCGCCTCAGGTGGATGAGCAGGCGCCCGACTTGCCTCCCAAGCCTGCCGCCTGCCCGAAGCTCGAGTCGGTGCTGCACCAGCTCTCGGTGGCCTCGGACCCGGCCAGCTTCGCGCAGCAGCACGGCGTCAACTACGAGGCCGGACTGGTGCGAGTGGTCATTGACCTGCACACGCCCACCGCCGCTTTACCAGCCGGGTACCAGCTGAAGGAAGAGCGCCGGTTGGGACGCCAGGTCCGGGTATTGGCTCCCCTGTCTAGCCTCTGCCCCCTGTCGGAGCAAGCAGCGGTGGACTTTATCCACGTACCTTTAACCCCGGGAGTCTTCGGACCCGGCTAGTTTGGCAAGGAGTTGGATGCGTAAGTTTGCGTTGGTCCTGACGTCCCGATTCCCCGGCATCTTTCTGGCCCTGGTGGCCGCCCTGCTGGTCCTGGCTGTTGACATCCGGCAGCCCGCCTTCCTGGTGCAGGCCCAGTCCCCGGACCAGGAGCAGGCCCCGGACCTGCCGGACCAGCCCAAAGGCCCACCCACCCTGGAAGGGGCGCTGTACCAGTTGATTGCGCCGCCGGAAGGCGACGCCGCGTCCCGCCAGAGTCAGGGGGAGGATGGTGATGACGCCGTTGCGCCCTTCGCCCCAAGCCTGGCTGCGGAGGAGGGCACGGTGGTGGTGGTGGTGGAGGGCGCCGCCGGGCGCGGACCGGAGCTGCAGCAAGCGGTGCAGGACCTGGGCGGAGTCATCCAGCGTGCCAGGGGCGACCAGTTCCGGGCATCCCTCCCCATCACCGCCCTGTTAGACGTGGCGGCGCTGGAGGGGGTCAACTTCGTCCGGCAGCCGCACCAACCGGTCCCCCTCGCGCTCAGTGAGGGTGTCGCCGTCACCGGGGCCAACGCCTGGCACGCCGCCGGCTACACCGGTACGGGGATCAAGGTAGCCATCGTTGACGTCGGCTTCGCTGGCTATGCCAATTCTATCAACAGCGGGGACCTGCCCGCCGGGGTTATTACCAGGAGCTTCCGGTCCGACGGGCAGATTACCAACGGGGGTGACCACGGCACCAGCGTGGCGGAGATCGTCCACGACATGGCCCCCGGCGCCACTTTATACCTGGTCAATTTCGATGACAGCTTTGACCTGGCCGACGCGGTGGGCTGGCTCATGACGGAAAACGTGGATGTCATCAACCACTCGGTGGGTTGGTGGAACACCGGGCCGGGAGACGGCACCGGCCCCATTGCCAGCATCGTGACTACCGCCCGGAATACCGGCGGCATCCTTTGGGTCAACGCCATCGGCAACCACGCCCAGAGGCACTCCGCCGGGCTTTTCGCTGATACGGACGGTGACGGATTTCACAACTACACTTCCACGGATGAAAGCAACACTATCAGCGTTAGCGCGGGGGATGTGGTTCAACTCTTTCTTCGCTGGGACGACTGGCCTGCTTCCAACCAGGACTACGACCTCTACCACTGCCCCACCACTGCCCAGTTCCTCACCCAGTGCGTGGGCAGTACCACCGTACAGAGCGGCACGCAGCCTCCCACCGAGTCTCTCCGAGTGACCATTGGTTCGTCGGGCCTTCGCAACATTTTCATCCTTCGCAAGGCCAGCGTCACGAGGAACGTTAACTTCGACCTTATCTCCTCGAACCACAACCTGCAGTTGGATTATCGGGTGGCGGCGGGCAGCTTTGGCGCCCCCGCCGACTCCCCCAATGCCCTGGCGGTGGGCGCAACCCATTACGCCGACGACGTGTTGGAAAGCTTCAGCTCCCAGGGACCAACCAATGACGGCCGGGTCAAACCGGACATTGCCGGACCCAACTGCACCACCGATTCCTTCGGCCCCGGTTTCTGCGGCACCTCGGGGTCGTCGCCCCACGTGGCGGGAGCGGCGGCGCTGGTGCTGCAGGCCAACCCCACCTTCACTCCGGCCCAGACCCAAGCCTTCCTGGAGGGCGGCGCCCTGGATCTGGGCGCCCCGGGCAAGGACAACCAATTCGGCTCCGGGCGGCTGGCTCTGGGGAGCCCGCCCAACGCCCCACCCACCTGCTCCGCCACGACCCTGGCCACCAACGAGGACACGTCAGGCAGTACGCCGCCGGTCTGCACCGATGTTAATAGCAATGCCTTGACCTATAGCATTATAGGCCAGGGCGCCAAGGGCACCGCCTCAGTAGTGACTGGACAGCTGCGCTACGTCCCCGACCTAAACGCCAACGGCCCCGACAGCTTTACCTACAAGGCCAACGACGACAAGGCGGACTCCAACGTGGCCACGGTGAGCGTCACCATCACCCCAGTCAATGACGCGCCCACCTGCTCCGACACGATCCTGGCCACCAACGAAAACACGCCAGGCAATACACCGCCGGTCTGCGCCGACGTGGATGACGATTCCTTGACCTTTAGCATTGTGGGCCAGGGCGCCAAGGGCGCCGCCTCAGTGGTAACCGGGCAGTTGCGCTACGTCCCCAACATCAATGCCAACGGCCCGGACAGCTTCACCTACAAGGCCAACGACAGCATGGCAGACTCCAACACCGCCACGGTGAGCGTCACCATTCTTCCGTTGACTGAGGTGGGACTCACCGCGACGCCTTCCCTCCACCTGCGCCAGGACCCGGCCGACGCTGCCGTGGGCGTGAAGCTGGGGATCTCCGGCATCACCGACTCGGTTACTGGTGCGCCAGTTGCCGTGCCCTTGGGCCAGTTCCAAGCCAAACTCACCTACGGTGCGCCCTGCCTCACCGTGCTGGGCTTCCGGGAGATGGGCTTCACCGGCACCACCGC
>JBGPJN010000239.1:0-4503 GCA_041485445.1 Dehalococcoidia bacterium | reverse complement strand
GTTATGGCGGGAGCATATACTGGGTGGCTATCTCAAGGGCCAGATTACTCGCGATGCGGCGATTCAGTCAGTGGGAATTGATTGGGTAGATCTAGCTGAACGCCAGCACCAGGCAATGATGGAGGACCTGGCGTGGGCTCTGGGGAAGTAGGAGCGTGTCTAACAAGCCACCCTCTCCCCCTTACCAAGGGGGAGACTAAGAG
The DNA here is from genome assembly GCA_041485445.1 of Dehalococcoidia bacterium. GTDB lineage: Bacteria > Chloroflexota > Dehalococcoidia > Lucifugimonadales > UBA3495 > SHYG01. Next base: position 4,300 of record JBGPJN010000239.1, on the reverse strand, counting down.
CCTATCCTAAAAACTCACCGCCGAGCACGCGGAGACCGCTGAGACAATCGAAAACCAATCCAAACTCTCTGCATCCTTTGCGCTCTCTGCGGTTATTAGGATAGGCTCTAAAGAGAGGGTGGTCTCTGCCCAGCAACGGGGAACGACCCCTCCTAACCTCCCCTTACGCTTCGCTAAGGCCAGCCTTGGCAAGGGGAGGGAATTGTCACACACGCTCTTAGAGTGCCCAACAAAAGCATCGCCTCCCTCCCACAAGGGGAGAGACCAGGGTTTTCGGGGGCCTAGTCCGGCGCCAGCCCGTTCCTGGGCAGGGTAATCACAAACCGGGTGCCCAGGCCCACCTGGCTGTGGGCCTCAATCCGGCCCCCGTGGGCCTCCACCAGGCTGCGGGCGATGGTCAATCCCAGGCCGGTGCCGCCGGTGGCCCGCGACCGGGACTTGTCCACGCGATAGAACCGCTCGAAGATGTAGGGCAGGTCCTGGGCCGGGATGCCTGGACCGTCGTCCTCCACCTGGATGCGGGCGTGGCCGTCTTCCTGATGGGCCTGCAGGCGGATCTGGCCGCCGGGGTTGGTGTAGTTCACCGCGTTAATCAGCAGGTTGCGCAGGACTTGGCTGACCCTCTCTGGGTCCGCCAGGATTGGAAGAGCATCGGGGCTTTCCACTTCAATGCCCATCCCCTTGGACTGGGCTTGGGGCTGCACCGTGGCGGCGGCGTGCCGCACCAGGGCGCTGAGGTCGCAGGGCTGTAGCTTGAGCTGCATCTGCCCAGACTCGGCCAGGGCCAGGTCCTGCAGGTCCTCTATGAGCCGCGTCTGCAGCATCACCTCGCCTTGCATGGAGGCCAGGGTGCCGGCGTCGGGCGTGATTACCCCGTCGGCGATGCCCTCGATGTACCCGCGCAGGTTGGTCACGGGCGTGCGCAGCTCGTGGGCCACGTCGGCCACCAGGTTGCGGCGCAGTTCCTCGGTGCGGGACAGCTCCTCAATCATGGAGTTAAAGGTGCGCGCCAACTCCCCTACCTCATCCCGGGAGTGGACCACGGCGCGGGCGGAGAAGTCCCGCTGGGCCACCTGGCGGGCCACCTTGGCCAGAGACTCCACCGGGCCCAGGATGCGGCGGGAGAGGAAAAAGGTGAGGATCAGGGCCACGGCCACCGCCAGCAGGCCGCTGAGGACCAGGAGCAGGCTGAGGGACGGTTCCGGCGGCTCCGGTTGCGGGGCGGGGCCTCCGGCGTCCAGGGGCAGCGCCGGGTTGACCAGCAGAATGCCCAGGGGGCCGCGCGCGTCGGACACCGGTACGCTGAACAGGCTGCGGGTGTCGGCGTCCAGCTGGCGGCCCAGGGAGCCGTGGTGGGAGTCGGCCACCACACGGCCCTGGCGGTCCACCAGTACCACCCGGTCGCCGTACACCTCGCCCACGTACTCCAGGGTGCTCTGGGCCTGGGACCAGTTGTCCTGCTGCAGGTAGCCGCGGGCCAGCAGTTGGCTCAGACGGTCGTTGCGGGCGGTCTCGTCGCTGCCCAGCAACCGCTGGATCTCCGCGGTGGCCACCCGGTTGGCGAAGACGGCGGTCATGCCCACCGTGATGAGGACCACGGCCACCAGGCTGAGCAGGAGCTGCCAGCGGACGCTGTAGATGTGCATCACCGGCTAGCCCCCAAACTTGTACCCGACCCCGTAGACCGTGCGCAGGTGCTCGGGACGGTTGGGGTCCAACTCCATCTTACGGCGCAGGTTCAGCACGTGGACGTCCACGGTGCGGTCCACCCCTTCAAAGTCAAATCCCAGAGCCTGCTCCACCAGCTGGGAGCGGCTGAACACCCGGCCCGGCTCCCGCAGCAGCACCGCCAGGATGTTGAACTCCGAGGGGGTGAGATGCACCTCCCGGCCGCGCACCGACACCGTGCGCTGCCCCGGGTCCAGGGACACCGGTCCCGACACGAGGGGCTTGGCGCCGGCCAGGGGGTCCTCCGGGGCGCGGCGGAGCACGGCGCGCACCCGAGCCACCAGCTCCCGTGGGCTGAAGGGCTTGGTCAGATAGTCGTCGGCGCCCAGGTCCAGGCCGGTGAGCTTGTTCTGCTCGGTGCTCAGGGCGCTGAGCATGATAATGGGCACCGAGGACTCCCCGCGCAGGGTGCGGCACAGGTCCAGGCCGCTGAGGCCGGGCATCAGCAGGTCCAGGACAATGAGGTCCGGCGGGTCCGCGCGGGCGGTGTTGAGACCTTCCGTGCCGTCGTGGCAGGTGGAGACCCGGTACCCGTCCCGCTCCAGGTACAGCCGGACGATGTCCGCGGTCTTGACGTCGTCCTCCACCACCAGGACGCGTTTCTGGGCAAGGGGCATGGCCGCGCCTCCACCGACGTTGCTGAGAGCGCCTAACAAGATGAGGGAGCCCCCGGCCTTATTAGGGATTCTTATTCTTAACTTATATGGTACGGGTTAAGCGATTGTTAAGATAGCCGCCAAAAGCCACCGAGGCCTCCCAACTTGTTGGGAGGCCTCGGTTCGCACTCATCACCCTTTGTGGGATGGGGGCGAGCCGGCCCCCAAACCTACGCCCGCTAGGGCATGCTGGTGACCTCCACCACCTGGTCCGGCGCGGGGCCACCGTTGGCCTGGTGGGACTTGCGCACCGCGTCGGCGTTGGGGGCCTCGGTCAGACAGTAGCACTGGCCGCCGTTGCCCATGTACACCGTCAGGGGCGTAACCCCAAACTGGTCCTTCTTCTTGGCCTTGAGCATGTCCTGCATCTGTTTGACGGCCGCGGGGGGCATCTGGGGCATCTTGGCGTGGTAGTCCATAAACTTAGGCATGGTCGTCTCCTTTCACTTGCTGTATGGGATACAGGGAACTCCAGAGTTTACTGCTCCTTGACCAGGCCGATGGCGTTGCCCTCGGGGTCGGCAAAGAGGGCAAAGGTCACCATGTTGGGGATCTCCGTGGGCGGAATCAGGGTTTTGGCCCCCAGCCGCTCGGCCTTCTTGAGGTAGGCGGCCAGGTTGTCCACCTGGACGTAAAATGTGACCTTGTTGGGGCCGCCGTTGGTCCCGCCGATGCCGCCGCCGATGCCACCCTCGGTGTGGGTGTCCACCAGGCCGTAGCCCATGGGGTTGTCGGCGTTGACGTGCCAGTCAAACAGCTGGGAGTAGAACCGGTGCAGCTTCTTGGGGTCCTTGCCCTGGACTTCAAAGTGGACCACCGGGTTGGGCATGAAATACCTCCTTTGTGTTCCGATAGCCCCCGGCACTGGCGGAGACCTATCGGCGAACTCTCCTGAGGGTGAGGGGACCGCCGGTCTGGGCGGGTCGCCCTCTTTTCAGGGCTGAGAATGGAATACGCCCCAATGGGCCTGGGTGGATTTACCGTGAGTTGGGGAAGCCTGCGCCAATGGTGCGATTTTGGGCCAGCCCGCTGCTTATCGCTGCCCACTCTCCAGGAACTGCTCCACCCGGGGCAACATGGCGTTCCAGCCCTGGATGTGCATGTCCCTGGTCTGGGCGTCGGGGAAGTTCTGGTGGGTGATCACCAGGTCGGTGGAGCCGCCCCGGTCGTTGAACTCCACGGTGACCAGAGTCTCCTGGCCCCCCATCATGGGCTCCATCTCCGGAGGGGCCGGCATGCCGGCGGCCAGCTGGGGCTTCTCCCAAGCCCACGTGTAAACCAATCGGGAAGGAGGAGTGACCTCCCGGTAAGTGCCGCCGACCACCAAGACTAGGTCCTGGTTGGGTGGTTGCATGCCCAGACGGTACTTGCCCCCCACCCGCAGGTCTATTTCGGCGATGGGCGTGGTGTATCCCGCCTCAATGCCCCACCATCTCCGCAGCATCTCCGGCTGCGTCCAGGCGCGGAAGACCAGCTCCCGGGGTGCGGCGAGGGTGCGCTGAATGCGCAGGGTGGTGTTGGGGTCAGGGGGTCGGTTTCTCACGGAGATGGTTCCTCCTCCTGAAGCTCTGCCTGAAGCTCCTGCAGGTAGCCGGCCAGCACGTCCAACTGGCGCTCCCAGTAAATGCGGTAGCTGGCGATCCAGTCCGCTGCCTCCTTCATGGGCCCAGCCACCAGCCGGCACCGCCGGGTGCGGCCGCGGCGCTCCCGCACCACCAGCCCGGCTTGTTCCAGGACTCGCAGATGCCGGGAGATGGCGGGCAGGGACACCGGAAACGGCTCGGCCAGCTCGCTGACGCCCGTATCTCCCTGGGCCAGCCGCTCCAGGATGGCGCGGCGGGTGGGATCGGCCAGGGCAGCGAAGGTGCGGCCTAGTTGGGGGGCGGTACTATTAACCATCGGGTTAAATAATAGCC
>JBGPJN010000238.1:0-4504 GCA_041485445.1 Dehalococcoidia bacterium | reverse complement strand
TGGAGTCGCAGCCATCCAGCACGGCGTTGGCGATGTCCGACACCTCCGCCCTGGTGGGCGTGGGCGAGTCCACCATAGACCGCAGCATCTGGGTGGCGATGCACGAGGTCTTGGCCGCCTCGCTGGCCAGCTTGACGATGCGCTTCTGGACCAGGGGCACCTCCTCCATGGGGATCTCCACCCCCAGGTCTCCCCGGGCCACCATCACCCCGTTGACCTCCTTGAGGATGCCCTCCAGGTTGTCCGGCTCAATGCCCTCCCGCTTCTCCAGCTTGGCCATCACCAGGGCCTTGCTGCCAATGCGCTCCAGGTAGGCCTTGGCCTGCCGCACGTCTTCCGCGGTGCGGACAAAGGAAACCCCCACCCAGTCCACGTCCTGTTCCACCCCGAACTTGAGGTCCAGCTTGTCTTTTTCGGTCAGCACCGGCAGGTCAATCTGCACGCCGGGCAGGTTCACTCCCTTGTTGGAGGTGACCACGCCGCCGTTGCGCACCCGCGTGCGTATCCTCAGCCCCTGCTTCTCCAACACCTCCAGGCAGAAGGTGCCGTCGGCAATGTAAACCAGGTCGTCCACCTTCAAGTTCCTCAGCACGTCCGGTTGGGGGAAGGGCAGCACGTCAGGCTCATTGGAAGTGGCTTCGGGGACCAGCCAGACCTCGTCCCCCCGGTTGATGCGGACCGGCTGGGCTACCTGGCCCAGGCGCAGCTTGATGCCTCCCAGGTCTTGGAGGATGGCCAGAGGACGTTCCTGGAGCTCCGACAGCTTTCGGAGGTTGCGGATGACCTCAGCGTGTTCGGCGTGGGTGCCGTGGGAGAAGTTGAGCCGGGCGCAGTCCATGCCCGCCTCAAGCAGGTGGCCCAGGGTGTGGATATCCCGTGATTGGGGGCCGATAGTCACCATGATCTTGGTCTTGCGCATGGCACCTTTCCTCCCGCCGGTCCGGTCCGGCTGCTCTCTAGGCCAGCCAATGGTCCATTCCGCCTTAAACACCCGCTCCGGCGTGGGGCTTATCGCCGCCGGGCTTCGTAGGCGTCGGTGGCTGCCTGCAGTCCTGCTCTGCGGTTGACCTGCAGCTCCTCCCGCTTGCTCTTGGTCCAGCGGTTGGACGCGGTTATCCCCGCCAGAGAGCCTTGGAACTGGGGCATCACGTACCGGGCCAGCAGCTCATAGCTGTTCAGCACCTTCTCTCGGGGCGCCCAGTCCTCCACCCGCACCATGAACTTGCCAAACCCGCCGCTTATCTCTTGCAGCCGCTGGATGCCGGCGATGCAGTCGTCCGGGGTGCCCACAATCCATTGGTTATTCTCGGACATAAAGTCAACAATCTTGTCGAAGGGAGCGTTGGGCGCCTCGTGGCCAAGGGTCTGGCCAAAATACTCGGTCACCACCCGGGCGCCGCCTACCCGGATGTCGTCAAAGGCCGCTTTCTTGCTCTCCGCCAGGTGACAGCCCACCACCAGCGCCCAGTCCTCCCGGTGCATGGTCTTGCCGTGCTCCGCGGCCGACTCCTCCGCGATGGACCACAGCTCCTTCAGGTTGGTCTCCCGCACCAGACCCCGGGGCACGCTAAGGGAGAGGACCGACGCCCCGTACTTGCCGGCTACCTGGACCCCCGCGGGCGACTGGACCGAGGCCACCGCCACCGGGGTATGGGGCTGCTGGTAGGGCCGGAGCTGGAGGGTGGCCTCCCGCAGCTGGAACCAATCGCTCTTGTATGTGATGGGCTCAGTCTCGGTGAACAGGCGGAGAATGATCCCCAGGGACTCGTCCATCATCTCCCGCTGCCGCGACGGGTCAATGCCGAACATGTAAGCGTCGGACGCCAGGGCGCCGGGGCCCACCCCCAGGATCACCCGCCCGCGGGTGAGGTGGTCCAGCAGCACCATGCGGTTGGCCACCATGTAGGGGTGGTGGTAAGGCAGGCTCACCACCCCGGTGCCCAGCCGGATATGCCGGGTGCGCTCCGCCGCCGTGGCGATGAAAACCTCCGGGGAGCAGATGGTCTCCCAGCCGGCGCTGTGGTGCTCCCCGATGTAGGCCTCGTCAAAGCCCAGCACGTCCAGCCACTGGAGCAGCTCCAGGTCGCGCTCCAGCGCCAGCGTGGGGTTTTCCCCCACCCGGTGGAAGGGCGCCATGAACACGCCAAACTTCATCCTGCCAGGTTGTGTCATATGGCCACCCCCGTCAATTCCCGGCTTGATTAGGGTTATTCTAGCATGGGCAGGCGTCTTCATCCAATTCCGCGCCTCGCGTTGCAGGGCCTTTTCATTGTCGCCGCAAGGGTCTTGCCCCCGCTGGTTGAGCAGGCCCGGCCGCAGTCGGGACATATCGAGACCCGTCTCCCCGTTGGTCTCGATACGTCCCGATTTTATCGGGACTACTCGACCAGCCAGTGGAGGAAAATGAAAGGCCCTGCTCGCGTTGACACCCCTCTTTTCCCCGCCTAGAATACGGCCATCTCACAGGTTGGATTGGACGTTGCACGGGAAGCACGCTCCAGCCACACGGAGGTAGACGCCATGAAATTCGGTCTGTTCTACGAAATCCAGGTGCCGCGCCCGGTGTCGCCCGTGCCGGAGCACCAGCGCATCCAGGAGGTCATCAAGCAGGTGGCGCTGGCCGAGGAGATGGGCTTTGAGCACGTGTGGTTCGTGGAGCACCACTTCCTCACCGAGTGGGCCCACTGCAGCGCCTCGGAGGTGATGCTGGCCGCCATCAGCCAGCACACCAGCAAGATGCGCCTGGGGTTTGGCGTGGTGCTGCTGCCGGTGCACCACCCCCTGCACGTGGCCGTGAAGACCGCCACCCTGGACGTGCTCAGCGGCGGCCGGGTGGACGTGGGCGTGGGGCGATCCGGCAACCCCTACCAGCTCACCCCCTTCGGAGTGAAGCTGGAGGACACCCGCGGCATGTGGGAAGAGTCCCTGTCCATGCTGCCCAACATCTGGACCCAGGAGGTCTTCTCCCACCAGGGCAAGTACTACAACGTGCCCGAGCGGGAGGTGATCCCCAAGCCCTTGCAGAAGCCCCACCCGCCCCTGTGGTCGGCCTGCAGCCAGGACGACACCTTCCAGCGGGCCGGGGAGCTGGGCATCGGCTGCCTGTGCAACGTGCTGGGCCAGTACGACACCGTGGAGCGCCGCATCAACATCTACCGCGAGGCGATCAAGAAGGCCCAGCCGGTGGGCAAGTTCATTAACAACAAGGTGGTGGTGTCCAGCATCGGCTTCTGCGACGAGAGCAAGCAGCGGTGCCGGGAGCGGGGCGCGGAGATTGCTTCGTGGAACGTGAACATCCGGCTGAAGAACTATGCCAAGGGCTGGGATGGGGTGGACATCAGCAAGGTGCCTGCCGACTACAAGCACCACGTGCGGCGCGCGGAGTGGGACCCCCAGATGCGCAAGGGCGTCAGCCCCGAGGAGGTCCTCTCCTCGGGTAGGTTCTGCGTGGGCACTCCCGACGAGTGCATTGAGGTGGTGGAGAACTACGAGCGCATCGGGGCCGACCAGATCATGCCCATCTTCCAGGCCGGCCCGGCCACCGATGCCGAGGTGAAAAACTCCCTGCGCCTCTTCGGCAAGTACGTCATCCCCCACTTCAAGGAGAAGGAGCGCCGGGCCAAGTCCGCCGCGGCCGTGGTGGGCGACAACTAGCTCCGGGGCATCCCAGGGCGGATACGAGTAGGGGCATCCCGATTGAATCGTGGTGCCCCTACTGGTTCACCACCACCGTGAGCGTCGCCAGCGTTCCCGTACGGTTTTCCCCATCCAGGATGACTTTCGTCTGCCGGGGGTCTACCAGGGGGGCGAAAGTCACTTTGGTGTCGCTGGCGCTGGTGGATTTCAGGGCCTGGAACTCTATGGTGACCAGGGTGAACGGCGCGATGACCGGCTGGGTGGTGTCTAGCTTGCCGGCGGCGAAGTAAATGTGCCCGGCAGCGTTGTCGTGAGATTCAGTCGTTTCATACAGTAAGACGTTGAGGTCGTCCCCGGCCAGTGGGATGAGGGCCGAGACCCTCAACACGTTGGGCTCAAAGTTCAGGTAAACCTGCACCGTGTCCACCGGGCTGGAGGAGCTAGCCGCCACCACCACGTCTACTATGAAGAAGTCATTCTGGGTCACCACCAGGGGATTGTTCGGTGGGTCCGCCAGCAGGGTCAAGGGCACCAAGGAGGAGGCTGGGACTGGTGTGGACGCTGGTGGCACAGTCGCGGTGGGCGCGATGGTGGGCGCAGGGGTACGAGTGGGTGTTGGTGTTGGGACACGAGTGGGTGTGGGCGCGACTGAGGGCGCGAGCGTTGGGGTGCGGGTTGCCGTTGCCGGGGGTGCGGTCGGGGCGGAAGGCGCTCCGCTCGCCACCGGCCGGGGAGTAGGTGTGGCGGAGGAGGATGGCGCCAGGGTAGGCGTGGCGACGGGCGCCGGTCCCGGCGTGGCGACGGCTTCCATTGTGACGGTGGCTTCCGGCGTGGGCACGGCCGCCGCCGTGGGGGTGAGGGCGGGTGG
>JBGPJN010000237.1:0-4533 GCA_041485445.1 Dehalococcoidia bacterium | reverse complement strand
TGGTGGAAGAGGCCGAGGCGCACCGGTCAGATGTGCAACGCATTGCCGACAAGTTCTCGGGTTACTACCTGCCGGTGGTTGGGGCCATTGCCCTGCTCACCTTTCTGATAACTCGCAATCCTCTTGCAACTGCCGCAGTGCTGGTGGTGGCGTGTTCTTGTGCCTTTGCTCTGGCGACGCCGGTAGCGATGCTGGCCTCCATCGGCGCCGCCGCCAAGAAAGGTCTCATAATCAAGGGTGGAAAGTATATCGAGCTACTGGCCCGTGCCGATGTTCTCCTGATTGATAAGACTGGGACATTGACGTTGGGGCGTCCCAGGATCACCGATGTCCTCTCGCTGAATGGCCTGGCGAGAGATGAACTCCTGTCCCTGGCAGCCACTACCGAGCGTTATTCAGAGCATCCTCTGGCGGAAGCAGTGCGCGCCGCAGCTAAGGAGCGCGACCTGCCCCTGGGCGAGCCGGAGCAGTTTGAGGCCGTGCCTGGTCAGGGTGTGCGGGCCCGTATCAACGGCAGAATGGTCGCGGTAGGCAACTCCCGGTTTGTACCTATGGCGTCCGCCACTACCGATGTGAGACGGTTGGAAGCGCAAGGCAAAACGATACTGTTGGTTGCTTATGACGGCGAACTGGCGGGCATCCTGGCGGCGGAAGACACCCGGCGACCTGAGGTGCCGGCGGCCCTTGCAGGCCTGCGTGCCCTGGGAGTGAAACACATTGAGCTGCTGACCGGGGACAACGAGCGCACCGCGGCTGGCCTGGCGGACAGCCTTGGTGTGGCATACCGAGCCAATCTCTTGCCCCAGGACAAGATCACCGTTGTGAAAGAATACCAGGCCAAGGGCCATACCGTCGTGATGGTGGGCGACGGTGTAAACGATGCGCCTGCCCTGGCGCAGGCCGACGTAGGGATAGCAATGGGCGCTATCGGGACCGATGTGGCCATTGAAGCGGCGCACGTTGTGCTGCTGCGCGAAGACTGGATGCTGGTGCCTCAAGCGTTTGGCATTGCCCGCCGCACGATGAAGGTGGTGAAGCTGAACATCGCTTTCACCGCGCTATACAACATTATCGGGCTTTCCCTGGCTAGCTTCGGCCTTCTGCCGGTTCACCTGGCCGCTGCTGCCCAGTCTTTGCCCGACCTGGGTATTCTGGCGAACTCGTCCCGCCTGCTTCGCCAGAAATGAGCCTTCGTCACGGCCCCCTGCCCACGGGACTGCGCATCTTTAGCTGAGAATCAGCCCATCACTCATGTCATCGGCGCTATGCGAACCTGGCTGGTAGGAACCCCTATTGGCACTGCCGGCTGGCTAGCTTTTGCCTGGTGCGGCCGCCCCGTTCATTATTGTGTCGCTGCCAATAGCGATCTGGCTCCTTCGGCGTCAAGCCTTGCGATGATGGATGGTGGTGGTTGATTCGGCCCTGTATACTGGGTGAAGCCAGATTTGTGAGTAGCTCCGGATTAGGAGGAAGCATGGAGCCGTTGCGCGACCTGCGGGTGTTGGGAGTCACCGTGTTCCTGGCCGGGCCGTTCCTCAGCATGACCCTGGCCCGCCTGGGCGCGGAGGTCATCAAGGTGGAAGCGCCGGGCCGCGGCGACCCGGTGCGCGGCAACGGCCCCTTCGTCGGGCCCCAGGGCACCCATGCGACTCGCCAGTCCGATGCCGATCTGTCCACCCGCTTCGTCAAGCGCACCCAGGGGGTCAAGAGCATCACCCTGGACCTGAAACACGCTGAGGGCCGCCGCATGTTCCTGGAGCTGGCCCGCTCCGCCGACGTCATCGTCGAGAACCTGGCCCCCGGCTCCATGAAACGCATGGGGCTGGGCTACCCGGAGGTCTCGGCGGTCAACCCCGGCATCGTCTACTGCTCCATCTCCGGCTACGGCCAGGCCGGCCCCTACGCCGCCAAGCCGGCCCACGACCCGCAGATCCAGGGCATGAGCGGCCTCATGGACCTCAACGGTGACGCCGATGGCCCGCCCACCCGCGTGGGGTTCTACGCCGGCGACCTGGTCACCCCGCTGTTCGCCGCCTACTCCATCCTGGCGGCACTGCGGGAGAAGGAGCGCACCGGCCAGGGGCAGCACCTGGACGTATCCATGATGGACTCCCTGGTGTCGCTGATGTTCATGGAGAACCTGGAGGAGGGCATGGAGGAGGGGCAGTCCCTGCGCATGGGCAACAACGTGCGCGGCGGCCCCACCGGCCTGTATCACGCCGCCGACGGCGACATCATCGTCACCTCCAGCAGCGACGACCAGTGGCGGCGTTTCTGCACCGCGATGGATGGCGCCGAGCTGCTGGAGGACCCGCGCTTTGCCACCTACCGAGATCGGGGCGTGAACGTGGAGGTGTGCCGGGCGGAGATGCAGCGGCTGATTGGAGGTCTGACCCGCCAGGAAGCCCTGGCGCGGCTGGAGCGGGGCGACGTGCCCTGCGGGCCGGTGCGCACCGCCGCCCAGGTGATGGCGGACCCCCACTTCTGGGGGCGTGGCACGCTGCAGCCCCTGGGCCACGCCGCCATGACGGACGTAGCGCCGGGCGCCGGCTCCGGCTTCCCGGTGCTGTTCTCCGGCGGCGCCCTGCCCAAACTGGCGGGGGCGCCCACCCTGGGGATGCACAACGGGGAGGTCTACGGCCGCCTTTTGGGCCTCACCGCGGAGGACCTGGCGCGGCTGAAGGCGCTGGGCGTGGTGTGAGGCCGGGTGCCAAGTCCCTCGCCTTACCAAGGGGGGTTAGGAGGGGGTCGCGCCACGCCCTCACGGTTTGTCCCCGTTGCGGTGAGGGAGACCACCCCATCTGTATCTCCCCCTTCGTAAGGGGGAGAAGGAAGAAGGACTTGGCATGCTGATGGGAGTCGGCTCATCCCTCCCCTTACCAAGGGGAGGTTAGGAGGGGGTCGTGTCCCGACCCAACCGGAGTAACGGCGATGATGATCGCGCAGAAGGAAGATCACCAAGGGCATCTACCAGCGCTTCGGCGGAAAGCTGGCGCTTAACTGCTTCGTGATCGAGGGCGGCGAGATCGCCGTCGGCGACGAAGTGTAGTTGATGCGGGACCGTGCTTGTGCCGATGCCACGGCGTTCATCGAGTAAGCCACCCGACCCGCTCACCCTGAGCTGGTCGAAGGGCACGGCTGGGTGGTTCGACAGGCTCACCACGAACGGGTTAGGACTTATAGACCCCTGCATAAATTCTTGGACCGTATCGGACGAAATCCCCCCAACCCCCCTTTGCGACAAGGGGGCAAGGGTGGAGTTCCGCCGCAAGCGCCTTCCAACCGGTTTAGATACTTATGCAAGAGTCGTTAATGCAAGGGTCTAAAGGTCTATAATTGAGGGAGTGCAGAGGAGGCGTCGCCCCTTCTGCCGGGGCCGGGGGTGCCCCCGCTCCAGACTCTCATCTCCCTTCCCCCTGAGGGAGAAGTGGGGAGAGAGTGGGACGGGTGGGGGATGCCCACAAGAGACATAACAGAGTGTGGAGGTGCAACCATGTCCCGAGTGCCCATCACCAAGCGAGAGACCATGACGCCCGAAGGCCAGGCGGTGTGGGACGAGATTACCGCCAGCCGCGGCGGCGTGCAGCGCAACTACGCCGCCCTGCTGAACAACCCCCAGGCGGCGGGCCACTACGCAGCCCTGGGCGGTTACGTGCGCTTTGAATCGCCCCTGGACAAGCGGGTCAAGTCCATTGCAGTGCTCACCGCGGCCCGGGAGGCGGGCGGGCACTACGTGTGGACCGTGAACATGCGGGGCGCCCGGGAGGCGGGCATCGGCGAGGACATCATCGCCGCCATCCGGGAGTTCCGCGCGCCGGTGGGCCTGGCGCCCAAGGACGCCACGGTGGTGCAGTTCGTGCAGGAGCTCCTCCGCCAGCACCGGGTGTCCGACGCCACCTTCAAGGCCCTGCAGACCCAGATCGGCGACGTGGCCATCATCGACATGCTGGTGGCGGTGGCCTACTACCACGGCCTGGCCCACTGCCTGCAGGCGCTGCAGGTGGAGCTGCCCGAGGGCGTGAAGTCGGCGCTGACGTACTAGGGGGCGCGACTGCAAAGTCACCGCAGAGCACCCTTCGGCAAGCTCAGGGCAGGCTACGAGACCGCTGGGACAGGCGACAACCCACCGTAACGTCTCCGCGACCTCCTCCGCGCGTTCTGCGGTGACTTGTCGAGTACGGTAAAAAAGGAGCGGCCGGCCTCTTGCGAGAGGGGTCGCTGAAGGAGCGGCCCACTGCCGGTCGCTGAAGGCCTAGAGTCTATCCCAACCGGCGCCGCCGGTCAATCCGGCTTCCGTCATACCGGCGAAGGCCGGTGTCCAGATACAGGTGTACGTGCGGTGTTCTAGTGGATTTCGGCTTATGCCGGAATGACGAGATCCTTACTGATACGCTGCCCAGGAGGTTTCACCCGCCATGCCCACTTACATCTACCTGGTCCAGATGGACATCCCGGCGCGGTTGGAAGCCGAGTTCAACCGCATCTACGACACTCAACACGTGCCCAACATCCTCAAGGCCCCCGGCGTGCGGG
>JBGPJN010000236.1:0-4573 GCA_041485445.1 Dehalococcoidia bacterium | reverse complement strand
TATGCTGGGGGAGAGCGTGGAGACCAGCGCCGGCGACCCCCGCCGGGCCGGGGAGTCGGTGCGGGTGGTGGGCACCAACCCCTTCCTGCTGGGCTCCGAGTCCGACGAAGGAAACTGGTTCTACGACTTCGTCAAGCGCAACGGCGACCGTGTGCAGTGCTACCTGCTCAACACCGGCGGCGTGGGCGAGATCATGGAGCGGGACGCCCAGGGACGCCCGGTCATCAAGCAGAAAGTCAGCCGCATCGCCATTCCGGAGATGGCCGCGATCATCCGGGGTATCGCGCGCAACACCATCGAATGGCAGAAGGAACCCAATTTCGGAACCATGGTGCCCAAGCAGGTGGAGGGAGCCGACCTGAGCAAGTACGATCCGGCGCGGTTCTACACCAAGGAGCAGGCTGCGGAGTACGTCCAACGGCTCAAGGATGAACGCAAGAAGTATCTGGCAGGTTTCCCTGGCCTTAACCCCGCGGTGGTCAAGGCCCTCGGTTAGAGGAGGATTTAAATAGATGACAATCACCACTAACAACCCCTGTTTCTCGGAGGCCATGACCTCGTTTGTCGCGGCCAAGAAGGAGAGCAAGAAGGCCCTGGAGGGCCATCAAGAGCTCAGCCGGTTCATCGCCTGGTGCGGGCGGGAGCGGCGGGTGAGCGAGTTGTCTCCCTCGCAGGTGGCCGACTACGCCCAGTACGCGGGCGTCTCCGGCGCCGACCCATCCCATCGCCTCTTACCGGTCAAGGAGTTCCTGGGGTTCCTTAAAGACGAGGGCTGGATCCAGACCGGTCTGGCCAGCCACCTGCGGGTGCCCCGCACCCGCCGCGCCACCCCGCGCAAGGGGGGGAACGGGCAGACCGCCAATGAGGCCTCGGCCTCCTACATGAGCCAGGAGGGGTTCCAGCGGCTGTCGGTCCAGCTTGACGGCCTCAAGGAAGAGCGGGTGTCGGTGGTGGAGGATATCAAGCGGGCCATGGCCGACAAGGACTTCCGAGAGAACGCCCCGCTGGACGCCGCCAAGGAGCGGCAGGGCATCATCGAGTCCCGCATACGGGACATCGAGGCCGGGCTGGCCGCCACTCAGATCCTGACCAAAGACACCAACGAACAACCCCGGCAGAAGGCCAAAGTGGGCAGCAAAGTGAGCCTCAAAGACTTAACCTCGGGCAAGCTGCTTAGCTACACTCTGGTGGACGCCAGGGAGGCCGACGTGTCCTCCGGCCGGATCTCCACCGTGTCGCCGGTGGGCCAGGCCTTGCTGGAGCGGGCGGCGGGCGATGAGATTACCATCAATGTTCCCAAGGGCACCCTGCGCTACACCGTCCAGAAGGTGGTGCGCTAGCACAAACCGGTAGCCCGGCCACCAGCGGCCTTCCCCCATCTAAACCAGGTCCCGTGAGCAGTCCAAGGACCTGGAGACGGCGGGAAGGCCGCTGATTTTTGCCCGTAGCTCCGCGCCTGAGCGCCTAGAACCATTGCTACTATCCCAGTCCCTCCACCACCTTCAGGATCTCCGCCGGGTCCGGTAGGTTCCCAGGCGTGTAGGTCTGCCGGAACCGGATGACGCCCGCCTTGTCCACCACAATCACCGCCCGGCCCCCGGCGCCTCGCTCCTCATTCCACAACCCGTACGCCGTAGTAACCTTCCCCTTGGGGTGCCAGTCGGACAGCTCCGGGTAGGGCAGCCCGCCGATGGCGGTGCACCAGGCCCGGTGGGCGTTAACGTGGTCGCAGCTTATGCCCAGCACCTGGGCATCCTTCTCCACGAACCGGCTATGGGCCTGCCGGAACGCGGTGGCCTGGCTGGTTCAACCAGCCGTGAAGTCGAAAACGTGGAAGGACAGCACCACGTGCTTCTGCCCGCGGTACTGGCTGAGGGAGACGTTTCCCTCGCTGGCAGTGGGCAGGGTGAACTCCGGGGCCTGCTCGCCGACTTGTCCCGCCATACAATTACCTCTTTCCGGTCAGACTTGCCTGGCTTTCTAGCCGGCGATGGGATTATACTCCCAGCCTAGTGTCGCCGGAACCGGCACTCCCGGATACGGCTTACCGCAGAGAGCGCGGAGACCGCAGAGATTCACAGGAGGGGATTCCCAGTGCCAAATCTCAGCGTGCTCTGCGTGCTCTGCGGTGAGAGTCGCACGGAGCAGCCAGCGTGGAAGTAGTCTTCAACCAGGGCGTGTACCTGCCGGAGCTGGACCTGTGGCTGGACTCCCGCCGCCGCCGGGACCTGGGCCTCATCTCCCACGCCCACAGCGACCACACGGCGCGCCACCACCGGGCGGTGCTCACCCCCGGCACCCGCCTGCTGCTGACCGACTACCTGGCGGACCGCGCCGGCCACGGCCACGTGACCCTGGCCTTCCACGAGCCGCTGGAGACGGAACGCTACACCCTCACCCTGTTCCCGGCGGGGCACTGTCTGGGTTCCGCCCAGGCTCTGGTGGTGTCCAAGGCCACCGGGGAGCGGGTGCTGTACACCGGCGATTTCAAGCCCCGCCCCAGTCCTATCAATGAGCCGCTGGAGCCGGTGCCCTGCGACACCCTGGTGATGGAGGCCACCTACGGCCGCCCCGAGTACACCTTCCCGCCCGAGGCGCAGGTGCTGGCCACCGCCGGCCGTACCTTGGAAAGCTGGCTGTCCAAAGGGGAGCGGCCCGTGGTGCTGGGCTGGCGGCTGGGCAAGTCCCAGGAGATTCTGCACCACCTGCTGTCCCAGGGGTTTGAGGTGGCGGTGGAGGAGAGCGCCCACCGCATCGCGGAACGGTACCAGCAGGCCGGGGTGAGCTTCCCCGGCGCGTTTCTCCCATTTGATCCACATGGCCAGTGGTGCGAGGGCCAGGTGCTCATTGCGCCGCCGGGGGCCAGGACCAGGCACCTGCTGGGCAAGACCAGGGGGCTGCGCTTCATGGAGTTGACCGGCTGGGCGCTGAACGGCCGCCGCCCCTGGGGCCGCCGGGGGGACGCGGACCTGCCCTTCAGCGACCACGCCGACTTCAACGAGCTGGTGGAGTACGTGGCGCGGGTAAACCCCAAGCAGGTGTACACGGTCAACGGCTTCCCCGAGCTGGCGGCCCACCTGCGGGGCCTGGGCTACCCCGCGGTGCACCTGGACGGCAAGGGCCGCCCCGACGCGGCGGGGATGCAGATGCGGATGATGTAGGAGGGAACGTGTAGGGGCGACGCATGCGTCGCCCCTACCAAGAACACAACCACGTCTGTCGGAGCCTAGTCCGGCGTCGTCCCCACCGCGGGCAGGTGGGCGCCCTCGTCGGCGGCCAGGAAGCGGTTGACGGCGCTGAGGTAGGCCTTGGCGCTGGCCACAATGATGTCGGTGGCGGCGCCGCGGCCGGTGTAAATCTTGCCGTCCTTCTCCACCCGCACCGTCACCGTGCCCAGCGCGTCCAGTCCTTCGGTCACCGCCTGCACGTTGAAGTCCATCAGCTTGCCGGAGGTCCCCACCACCCGGTCAATGGCCTTGCACACCGCGTCCACCGGACCGTTGCCGGTGCAGGCGTCGCTTAGCACGTCGCCGGAGGGCCCGATAAGCCGCACCGTGGCGGTGGGAATCTCGTGGTCGCCACCCACAAACTGGACGTGATCCAGGGCGTAGCTCACCGGCTCGCCGGCCACCCGCTTTTCCTCATCCATCAGTATTTCCAGGTCGCGGTCGGTGACCTCTCGCTTCTTGTCCGCCAGCGCCTTGAAGGACTCAAACACTTTGGAGATCTCGTCGCGGGAGAGCTTGAAGCCCAGGGCCTCCAGGCGGGACTGCAAGCCGGCCCGGCCGCTGAGCTTGCCCAGCACCAGGCTGCTGCCCGGCACGCCCACCCGCTCGGGGCGCATCACCTCGTAGGTGGAGCGGTCCTTCAGCACCCCGTCCTGGTGGATGCCTGACGCGTGGCGGAAGGCGTTCTCTCCCACCACGGCCTTGTTGGCCTGCACCGACATGCCGGTGATGCGGCTGACCAGCCGGCTGGTGGGGTAGAGCTGGGTGGTGTCCACGCCGATGTCCACCTGGAACAGGTCCTTGCGGGTGTCCAGGGCCATGATGATCTCTTCCAGGGAGGCGTTGCCGGCCCGTTCGCCGATGCCGTTGATGCAGCCCTCCACCTGCCGGGCGCCAGCCTCCACCGCCGCCAGGCTGTTGGACACCGCCAAGCCCAGGTCGTTGTGGCAGTGGACGCTGATGGTGACTTTATCCACGCCCGCCACCTTGCGGCGGATGTCCCGGATCAGCCCGCCGAAGGCCGAGGGGATGGCATAGCCCACGGTGTCGGCCACGTTGATGGTGGTGGCCCCCGCCCGGATGACCGCCTCCAGCATCTGGTAGAGGTACTCCGGGTTGGTGCGGGTGGCGTCCATGGGGGAGAACTCCACGTCGGAGCAGTACCCCTTGGCCCGCGCGACCATGGCCACCGCCATCTCCATCACCTCTTCCCGGTTCTTGCGGAGCTGGTGCAGCACCTGGATGTCCGAGGAGGACAGAAAGACGTGGATGCGCGGCGACTCGGCGTGCTTGACGGCCTCCCAGGCCTGGTCAACGTCGTTGGCCACCGCCCGCGCCAGGGAGGC
>JBGPJN010000235.1:0-4582 GCA_041485445.1 Dehalococcoidia bacterium | reverse complement strand
TCCATCTCCACCAGCTCCACGCCGGGGATGGCTTGCAGGATGGCCCGCGGCGGCGCCGTGATGCGCTGGGCGTGGGCCAGGTGGCAGGGGTCCTGGTAGGTCACCCGCAGCGACCGCCGCGCGGTGGGGGGCGCAAAGGGCAGGGAAGCCAGCAGCTCGGTGATGTCCACCGTCAGCTTGCTGAACCGGCGGGCCTTCTCGGCGTACTGGGGGTCGTCCTGCAGCAGCTCGTGGTACTCCTTCATGCTGGCGCCGCAGCCCGCCGAGGCGGTGACGATGCGGTCCACCCCAGCGGCCAGGAAGGCGTCAATGTTGCGCCGGGCCATGCAGCGGGCATACTCCAGGTCGCCGCTGTGCTGGTTCAGCGCGCCGCAGCAGCCCTGGCCCAGGGGCACCGCCACGTCGCAGCCGTTGCGGGTCAGCACCCGCACCGCCGCGCGCATGGTGTCCGCCTGCATCAGGGGCATGACGCAGCCCGAGAGGAGACCCACGGTGAGGGCAGGTTTCAAACCTGCCCCTACGCCCTGGGCTCGGTACACCTGTTTTGACGGCCCGAAGAAAGAGCCGGACAGTGCAGGCAGACCTGCCTCCATCGTCGCCAGTCCGCCGGGGAGCAGCCGCAACACCCGTGAACCGCGCACCAGCCATTGCAGGCCGGACCGCTGGTACAGCCGCAAGAGGCCGGCCCCCAGGCGCAGGCGCCGCGGGTGGGGCAGCGCCCCCCGCAGCAGCAGGCGGCCGGCGCCCTTGACCCTGGCCGACTGCTTCCCTTGGGCGCGCACCTGGGCGCGGGTGGCGGCCATCATCCGTCCGTAGGGCACCCCGGAGGGGCACACCGCCTCGCAGGCCCGGCACTGCAGGCACAGCTCCCAGTGGGACACGATGCGGGGCGTGATGCCCACGCGGCCATCCTGCACCGCCTTCATCAGGGCGATGCGCCCCCGGGGCGACTCGGTCTCCACGCCCAGGACGGTGTAGGTGGGACAGGCGCTGAGGCACAGCCCGCAGTGGACGCACCGGGACAGGTCGGCGGGCGCAGGGACGTCGGCGCCCGAGAACCCCGGTCCGGTGGCTTGGGGAGTGGTTAAGCCGTCTTGGGGCATCACAGCCTCCCGGCGAAGCGTCCCGGATTCAGGGCGCCCAGGGGGTCGAACCTCTGCTTGAGACGTCGCATTATCTCCAGCGCCTGGGGGTCCACGTCCCAGACGTCCACCTGCTGCTTCAACGCCAGCGGACACTGCTCCACCACCACCGAGCCACCCAGCTCCCGCAACCGGGCGCGCAGCCTGGCGATTTTCTCCGGGGCCGCTGCATCAGTGCTCTCTTCACCCCCCTTTCGCAAAGGGGGGCTGGGGGGGATTTCCCCCCACTGAAGCAGCCGCACCGTGCCGAAGCCAGGGTCGGCGATGATGCCCGCTTCGCCGACGGTGGCCGCCTCCTCTTGCAACATCGCCACCGCCCGGCCCACCGCTGAGGGCGGCACGCTGGCCTTCAGCCCCAGCCGGGGCGCCGACTCGGCGGACCAGCCCAGGTCCGTGAGCCGCCGCAGCAGCTCCCGGCCGGCGCTGGCATCCAGGACTGCCACCTCGGACCCTCCCTGGGCCTGGAGCAGCCGCCGGGACTCCTCCAGCCGCCGCTGCACCGCTCGGCCGCGTCCGGCGAAGAAGGCGATGGCGAGAGCTTCTCCGTGCTCTGGTTCATGAGCACTACGAGAAATCCCCCCAACCCCCCTTTCCTTACGCTCGCCGCTAAGGCAAGGCAAAGGGGGGCTAGACGGTTCCCCCCTTTCGTAAAGGGGGGCGAGGGGGGATTTTCTCGCTCCGCCCTGATCCCGCCCAAGGCCCAGCCGCCTCGCCGCCGACCCCGTCACCACCTGCTGCCCCTGGGGCGCAAAGACCTGCCCCGCCAACTGCTGCCCTGCCTGGACCGCCCGCGCCGCCGATGGGAAGGCCGCCACCAGGGCGGCGAAGTCGGCGGGCCGGGGCGACAGCTTGAAGGTGGCCTCCACGATCACTCCCAAGGTGCCCAGGGAGCCGGTGTACAGCTTGTTGAGATCGTAGCCGGTGACGTTTTTCACCACCTTGCCCCCGGCCTTGCTGGCCACCCCCTGGGCGCTGACCACGCCGATGCCGATGAGCCAGTCCCGGGGCAGGCCGTGGGCGAAGCGCAGGGGTCCGGTGGCGCCGGTGGCCAGGATGCCGCCGATAGTCGCCTGGTCCGCCAGCGGCGCCTCCACGGGCAGGAACTTGTCCCCCTGGGCCAGCGCCGACTGGAGCGCCGCCAGGGTCATGCCCGCCTCCACGGTGACGGTGAGGTCGGCGGGCTGGAAGTCCAGCAGCCGGTCCAGGCCTGGCAGGTCCAGCACCAGGTCCACCCGGCGGGGCGAGTTGCCCAGGGCCATCTGGGTGCCGCCGCCCCGGGGGCACACCGCCAGCCCCTCCGCTGAGGCCCACTGCAGCACCTGGGCCACCTCTTGGCGACTGGCGGGCTGCGCCACCCACCGGGGCGCCTGGCCGTCCACGGCGTAGGCGGGCAACCGCTCCGGCGGCAGGAGTTGTATGCCCGCGTCCAGCAGGGGGGAGAGGTTCGGAGCGATGGTCATCGGTAGATATCCCGCCGGTGGCCGACGGCGTACACGGTAACTACCCTGCTCTGGTCATCTATCCGGTAGAGTACCCGATACCGCCCGACTCTCACCCGATAGGAGTCATCGCTGCCTACAAGCTTTCGGCCTTGTCTGGGTCTGGGTTGGGAAGATAGTGCCTGTATGGAAGCCAGGATCCTCAGACCCTGGGTCTGTTCCAGATCGTCGAGGTCCCGGTAAGCCTGGCGGGTTATTTCGACCTGGTAGTCCGCCACTTTTCTTCCAGCCTCTTTCTCACAACCTCAAGCGGCTCCGTCGGCTCGTTCTTCCGCTCCGCAATCAGCGCCAGGTCGGCCAAGTCTTCCAGTAGCTCCTGGTACTCCTTTATCGGGAGCACCACCGACTGCTTTCGTCCCCTTTCGTCCACCACGAAGCTTATCTTCTGTCGTGCCATGCTATGACCTCCTTCTACGCGTACATCCCCGGCGCGGCGCGGTGGGGCGATGGCGGGTGGGCCACGCCGTCGGGGAAGATCTTGCCGGGGTTGAGGCGGTTGGCCGGGGCAAAGGCGTCCCGCGCCAGCTTCATGGCCGCCATATCGTCCGGCGTATACACCAGGGGCATATACTCCTTCTTCTCCAGGCCCACCCCGTGCTCGCCCGTAAGCGTGCCGCCGGCCGCCACGCAGAGCTTCAGAATCTCCCCGCCGGCGGCCAGGGCCTTCGCCAGGGCGCCGGGCACGCGCTCATCGAAGAGCATGATGGGGTGCAGGTTGCCGTCTCCGGCGTGAAACACGTTGGCGATGGGCAGGCCGTACCGCCGGCTGATCTCCGACACCTGCCGCAGCACCTGGGTGAGCTTGGTGCGGGGCACTACGCCGTCCACCAGGAAGTAGTTGGGGGCGATGCTGCCCACGGCGCCGAAGGCGTTCTTGCGGCCCAGCCACAGCCGGGCCCGCTGCTCCGCGGCCTCGGCCACCTGCACCTGGGTCGCCCCGCCTTCCCACAGGGCCGCCTCCACCTCGCCGCTGGTGTCCTCCACCTCCTCCCGCAACCCCTCCAGCTCCACCAGCAACACCGCCGCGGCCTCGGGCGGGTAGCCGGCGTCCATGACGTTCTGCACCGCCCGGATGCTCAGGGCGTCAATCATCTCCAGGGCCGCCGGCACGATGCCGTAGCCGATAATGGCTGACACCGCGGTGCAGGCCGAGTCCAGGTCCGGGAAGATGCCCAGGAAGGTCTTCACCGTCTCGGGCAGGGGCAGCAGCCGCACTACGATGCGGGTGGCCACGCCGAAGGTGCCCTCGGAGCCGACGAATACGCCCCGCAGGTCGTAGCCGGGGGTCTCCCGGGCCAGGCTGCCCAGGTTGACCACCGCGCCGTCCTCCAGCACCACCTCCATGCCCAGCACGTGGTTGGTGGTGGTGCCGTAGGCCAGGCAGTGGGGGCCGCCGGCGTTCTCGGCGATGTTGCCCCCCAGGGTGCAGGCCCGCTGGCTGGAGGGGTCGGGCGCGTAGCGCAGGCCGAACTTGTGGGCGTGCACGTCCAGGTCCAGGTTGACCACCCCCGGCTCCACGGTGGCGGTGCGGTTGACGGTGTCCACCTCCAGGATGCGGTTCATCCGGGCGAAGCCGATCTGGATCCCCCCCGGCGCGGCGATGGCGCCGCCGCTGAGGCCGGTGCCGGCGCCCCGTCCGGCCACGGGGACGCCCTTCCGGTAGGCCAGGGCCAGCACCCGGCTGACCTCCTGGGTGGAGGCGGGCAGCACCACTGCCTGGGGGACCCGGCGGTCGATGGAGCCGTCGTACTCGTACACCAGCAGGTCCTCAGGGTGGCTGACGACGTGGCCGGCCCCCACAATGGCCCGCAGCTTGTCCAGAAAGCGCCCCGCCAGGTTGGGTTGGTCCATTGTCTTGCCGTCTCCTGCCGCGGCCCGGTCCGCCCGGCCCTACCTGGCTCGGATGATAGCCCAATGGCCGGCTGGTGGCAAGGACAGCCT
>JBGPJN010000234.1:0-4598 GCA_041485445.1 Dehalococcoidia bacterium | reverse complement strand
TAAACCTTGCCGAACATGGAAGAGTTCGGCACGAAATAAGCATAGGCGGCTGCGCTCAACATCATGAGCAGAAGTATGCTCACCGCTGTGACGGCAATACCAGGAGTCATTCCAACCTCGCTCCGCACCTGAGCTCGGCGGAAGCCGGCTGTCCGGTGCGTGATATTGTAGAGCAATAGAGATAGGATTGTGGAGATCAAGAACTCAAAGAGCAGCGAACGTATAAGGCGGCCCCGGAAACGCCGAGACGAGGTCTCCACGGGAAACTCGCCGGACAGAGATACATGACCGGCCTGTTGGAGGCGGCTGAGCAGCAGGCGCTCGTCACCGCAGTCCGGAAGGGCGGCGCCATAGCCGCCAATGGCCGCCAAGGCATCGCGACGCACTGCAAAATTTGCGGCGTGGATGGTGGCTGGCGAGTGTGCTACCGATTGCCATACCGCATTAACCAGCCAGCCCAACCCGCTCAGCGGGCGGTGCCACAGCGGTTCGTCCAAGTACCTGACCGTGCCTCCCACTCCGATGTCGGCAGGGTGCGCAGCGAAATGAGCGGCGATGCTGCTGATCCAGTCGGGCGACACCCGGCAGTCTGCATCGGTTTGGGCGATGATGTCCCCGCGGCATGCGCGAAAGCCCGCCTCTCGAGCGGGCACCACTCCGCGCTGGACGCAGCGTACGACCCGAGCGCCATAGCCCCTGGCAATGTCCGCCGTGGCGTCCGATGAGCCATTGTCAACAACAGTAATGTCAATGAATCCCTGATATTTTTGCTCCCGCAAGGAGGCCAGGCACCGACCAATGGCGGCCGCTTCGTTGAAGGCGGGGATTACCACTGAGAAGGAAGGCAGGCTCCTTCTGTTCCCAGAATCGAGAGTGGCTGTTGGCGTTGTGGGGACCACTGCTCTCCAACCGCTCATTAAGATGGCATTC
This sequence comes from Dehalococcoidia bacterium, assembly GCA_041485445.1. Classification (GTDB taxonomy): domain Bacteria; phylum Chloroflexota; class Dehalococcoidia; order Lucifugimonadales; family UBA3495; genus SHYG01. The sequence goes on along the minus strand of JBGPJN010000234.1, from coordinate 3,668 downwards.
CAAGTCCCAAGGATTCCCTCAGCCCGTGACTTGCCCCTGAGTTGCTCTTGGGCGACTGGAGGGACTAATCCCTGCCACAAGGCAATTGGGAGGTACGGACTGATTCTAGCGGTACGGCGGGGCCTGTCAAGATGGCCTAAAGCCCGGTCAGGGTTGACGGGCCGGCGTTCCTTGGGGTACGTTGTCGTCCGCAAGCTCATCAGCCACCCCCTTCAGGGCGGCACTCTGAAGGTTAACCTTAGCGGCGAGTGTAAGGAAAGGAAGAACATGGCGCAGTACAACCTGGCGATCATCCCCGGCGACGGCATCGGCCCCGAGGTAATCTCGGAAGGCCGCAAGGTGCTGGAGGCCCTGGCGCGGGGCGCCGGCGGGCTCAGTTTCCGATACACCGAGTTCCCCTGGGGGTCGGACTACTACCGGGAGACGGGGCAGATGATGCCCGCCGACGGCCTGGAGCAGCTTCAGTCCTTCGACGCCATCCTGTTCGGCGCGGTGGGCGACCCCAAGATCCCCGACCACATCACCCTCCACGGCCTGCTGCTGCCCATGCGCCGCGCCTTCGACCAGGGGGTGTGCATCCGGCCCGCGTACCTGCACCCGGGCGTCACCTCTCCCATCGCCGGCAAGAAGGCCGGGCAGATTGACATGGTCATCTTCCGGGAGAACACCGAGGGCGAGTACGCGCCGGTGGGCGGGCGCATCTATCCCGGCACCCCCTGGGAAACGGTGATGCAGACCAACGTATTTACCCGCCGGGGCACCGAGCGCATCATTCGCGCCGCCTTTGAGCACTGCGTGCGCCGCAACAAGAAGAACAAGGTCACCTCCATCACCAAGTCCAACGCCCAGGCCTTTGGCATGGTGTTCTGGGACGAGGTATTCCAGATAGTGGCCGCCGACTACCCGCAGATCAAGACCGAGTCCCTGCTGGTGGACCGGGCGGCCATGGACCTGGTGCGCTGGCCCGAGGCGTTCGACGTCATAGTGGCGTCCAACCTGTTTGCCGACATCCTGTCGGACATTGCGGCGGTGGTCACGGGCAGCATGGGGCTGGCGCCCAGCGCCAACATCAACCCGGAGCGGGAGCACCCCTCCATGTTTGAGCCGGTGCACGGCAGCGCGCCGGACATTGCCGGCAAGGGCATCGCCAACCCCCTGGCCACCATCTTTGCGGTGGGCATGATGCTGGAGCACCTGGGCGAGGCGCAGGCGGCCCAGCGGGTGGAGGCGGCGGCGGTGCGCAGCCTGGCTGAGCGCAAGGTGGTGACCGGAGACCTGGGGGGCCGCGCCTCCACAACCCAGGTGGGCGACGAGGTGGTGCGCCTGCTGCGGGCGGGGTAGAGGGGGATACCAGCTACGACACCTGGCGGCGGTATCTCCTCACGAACGTGGAAACAAGATTGAAGAGTCTTAGTTTGCCGATCGAAAGAGCGGTGCTGCGAGTTTCCGAGACGATGAATCCCAGTACAGGCTTGCCTTCTGACCTACGGTGCTCAATGCCATCTTCTAGAAAACCCACATAAAACTGCTGCTCCTCAGGTGGGAGATGGTTCAGGATTCGGCCGTGTATACCCTCTGGTCTGGGCGTGTCCGTGTTGGCGCTTTGAACGGGGGTAAACGTGGTCTCGTGGAGAATCCCCCGATGCATTGTGCGTATCACTGTTACCCCACCCCTCTTGTGTTCCACAGCATCTATGTAGATGTCTCTTACTCGGGCTGCTTTTTCACGTCTTTTTAGGCCTGTTCGCCGCAGCCAACCAACAATGATCGGCACGGCGGTGATCAACGCGCCGAGTGCTCCAATTATGCCGCTTAATGTTGCCAGGTCCACGACGCTTCCCTCCAGCAGCCTGGTAACTACGCTTCGGCCGTGACGTGCTGCGGGACGATGCTGGCCGCTCTGCGGAAGAGCCGCATCTGGGCTTCCAGCGCCAGGACTCCAGAGGCGTTGGCCTTGTAGACCTTCCGCACCTTGCCGGGGGAGACTTCCCTGTCGCCTACCAGCGCAATCAGTCCTGCTTCTTCTAGCTTCTTCAGGTTTTGGTAGAGGGTGGCGGCGCTGAAGTCTACCTTACCCTCGCTAAGTTCCTTCACCTGCCTTGCAATTGCGTACCCATGCTTGGGGGCTTCGGACAGGCTGGCCAAGATGAAAAACTCTTGCTGGCTTAGCGGCGCTCCACTCTTCCTGGACTTGGTGCTCATGCTAGTGTCGGCTCCTAAGTTACTTCGCATATCAATATATACCACTCACCGTAGTACCTGTCAAGCGCCTCCTGACGCTCGTTTCGGCACGTCAATTCTGCTACGCTGGAAGGTGGACAAGATACCAGTAGCGCAAGCGAGTTGGCCGTGCCTAACCTCCGCATCCTCATCATTGCCGACGACCCGCTGGCGCGGGCCGGGCTGGCGGCGCTGCTGGGCCAGCAGCCGGGCCTCGTCGTGGCGGGGCAGGTGGCCTCGGGGTCAGACTTGCCCGCCGCTCTGGACGCGTACCAGCCCGACGCCCTGGCCTGGGACCTGGGCTGGGACCCTGCGGCATCCCTTGACCGCCTGGCGGACCTGCCGGGCGACGCCCCGCCGGTGCTGGCCCTGCTGCCCAACGACTCCCACGCCGCCGCAACCCGCGCCGCCGGCGCCCGCGGCCTGCTGCTGCGCGACGCCGGTGGAGACACCCTCCGGGCCGCGCTGGCGGGCATCGCCCAGGGGCTGGTGGTGCTGGACCCCGCCCTGGCGGGCGCAGTCCCGGAGCATCGGCCGCCGGGGCAGACCCCCGCGCCGGCGGCGGACTTGACCCCTCGGGAGCTCCAGGTGCTGCGGCTGCTGGCGGAAGGGCTCCCTAACAAGGCCATCGCCACCCGCTTGGCCATCAGCGAGCACACCGTCAAGTTCCACGTCAACGCCATCCTGGGCAAGCTGGGCGCCCAGAGCCGCACCGAGGCGGTGGCCCGCGCCACCCGCCTGGGGTTGGTCCTGCTGTAAAGGACGCGGCCAGTTCTCGCGTTTACCAAGGGGGGACAAAGAGGGGTGGCTGCTTCAGCGTGCCTACAGGGCGTGAAGTTGGGGACGGGGACGACCCCCTGTAGTCCCCCCTTCGTAAGGGGGGACGGGGTGGACCGTCCTTTTCCCCCTTACCAAGGGGGAGATAAAGAGGGGGTGGTCCTCCCCCTCCCAAGACCTAGCCCTTTTGCCAGGTCTGGCCCTGCCCAAACGGGTCATCCCCTGCCTGCGCCCTCCTGGTAACCTGGATACAGGCACACCAGGGTATGAAATCAATCCGTCCTTCGGTTCAAGGGCGGCTGGTGTTCAGGAGGTCACACATGGCGGAGATTCTGAGCGGTTTGTCCGAGGCGCTGGCCGAGACCGTGGCGGCGGCCGGTCCCTACACCGTGCGGGTGGAGGGCCGAGACCGGACGCCGGCCAGCGGCATCCTCTGGTCCGGGGATGGCGTCATCGTCACCGCCCACCACGTGCTGGAGCGGGATGAGGAGATTAGCGTGGGCCTGGCCGAGGGCAGCACGGTGCCCGCCACGCTGGTGGGCCGGGACCCCACCACCGACCTGGCGGTGCTGCGGGTGGACGCCAGCGGGCTGGCTTCGCCCGCGCGGGCCGACCTGGATGGGCTGCGGGTAGGCCACCTGGCCCTGGCCCTGGGTCGGCCGGGCAAGAAC
>JBGPJN010000233.1:0-4643 GCA_041485445.1 Dehalococcoidia bacterium | reverse complement strand
GATGATGTTCTTGGCCTTGAGCTGCCGGCCGTCGGTCTCCACCGACACGACGCCGCCGCGCAGCCGGGCCGCGCCCTGGATGTGCTCCACCTTGTTCTTCCGCAGCAGGTAGGCCACGCCGCGGACGTTGCGGTCCACCACCTTGCGGCTGCGGTCCATGGCCACGGCGTAGTCCGCAGTGAACCCGTTCAGGCGAATGCCAAACTCCTCGGCGCGCTGGAAGTAGGAGAGCACCTCGGCGTTCTTCAGCAGCGACTTGCTGGGAATGCAGCCCCAGTTCAGGCAGACGCCGCCCAGGGCGTCGCGCTCAACGATGGCCGTCTTCAGGCCCAACTGGCCGGCCCGGATGGCCGCCACGTAGCCGCCAGGTCCGGCGCCTACTATCACCACATCGTAGCCTGGAGTCATCTGCACCTGCTGGAGCGAGTCCTCGGCACTGAGCTGTTTCCCCGGTCCTAACGCCCGTACGCGGGGAGACGGTTGAAGGTCACATTATACAGTTGTGACTTTGGTGAGACAAGGTTGAGTTTGTCCCGGCAGCTGTTTCCACCGGAACTGGGGGCTGACCGGCTGGCGGGTGAGGCGGACCGGTTTCCCACAGGAGGAGTTAGCTGGATCAACCGAAAGCCCCACTGGTGTAGTCTACATGCGCCCCCCATTTTTCCGGTGTTGGCCTCCCGGCTGATTTGGGCGAGTCTGCCCGGTTGCCTCATGGTCCACCGGACCATCCGGGGCTTGCGTCCGCCGCCTGATGTGATATCCTGAGGCCAAACTCACTGACTGGAACAAGCCAAGGGAGGGCCAATGCGCCTTGCCGTGGGCGCCGACCACGCCGGATTCGAGCTCAAGGGCATGGTTCTGGAGTGGCTGGCGGCGGCCGGCCACCAGGCACTGGACCTGGGGGCCCACCAGGTAGACCCGGCTGACGACTACCCGGACTTCGCCGCGGCCGTGGCGCGGGCGGTGCAGTCCGGGGAGGCGGAGCGGGGCATTATTCTCTGCGGCAGCGGGGTGGGCGCGTGCATCACCGCCAACAAGGTGCCCGGCGTGCGAGCTGGCCTCTGTCACGACACCTACACCAGCCACCAGGGTGTGGAGCACGACGATATGAACGTGCTCTGCCTGGGGGCCCGGGTCATCGGCGTAGAAACGGCCAGGGAAGCGGTCCAGGCCTTTTTGGGGGCGCGCTTCCTGCCCGAGCCGCGGTTCCGCCGCCGGCTGGAGAAGCTGCTCAAGGTGGAACGGGAAGCGCTTCACGGGCCGGCGCCTGAAGGCGACGCGTCCCGGCGACGGGGGCAATAGTCACGGAACATCCGCCACCCCCACGGTCTAGCCGAAGGCTTGCCACCGAGCGCCCTTCGGCGTAGGGGTGAGGCATGCCTCGCCTCTGCAGGGCAGGGTCAAAGATCACTGAGGAAGCAGGCAATCAGTAGCGGACCTCTCTGCGTATCCGCGTACTCTGCGGTCATTTCAATGGTTCGAGGGCGTGGTGCTGTTTCAAGCCCTTAACACTCTGAAGGAGTTCCTATGTTCGCCCGACGAGACCTGAAGGACTCGGTGCCGACCCCCGACGGGATTATGCATTTCGTCAAGCAGGGCAGCGGCTACCCCCTGGTGCTGCTGCACCCGCTAGGCTTCTCATCCTGGGCGTGGCACTCGGTGCTGGAGCCGCTGAGCCACTACTACACGTGCTATGCCTTCGACATGCTGGGCCACGGGGAATCGGACAAGCCCTCCCGCCACTTCAACATCCCCGACTACGCCCGCACCCTGGACCAGGCCTGCCAGATATTGAACATCCACCGGGCGCATTACGTGGGAAACTCAGTGGGGGCCTGCCTGGCCGTTGAGATGGCCGCCAGCTTCCCGGACCGCACCGACAAGCTGGCGCTGGTGGGATGCCCGGTGTGGGACCCCCGCGCCGGCCACCAGCGGCTGCTGGACGCCGCGGCAGACTACGACGCCCGCGGCTTGCCCCGGCCCCGCACTCTGGAGCAGCTGAAGGCGCGCGCCACCTTTGCCAACCCAACGCCGGAGTGGGTGGAGGCCACCAACCGCACCCGCGCCCAGGCGGGGACCTGGGTGCGCCAGCTCAGCGAGTCCCTGGCCTACTACGACGTGATGTCCCGGCTGCCCCAAATCAGAGCCACCGCCACGCTGGTGCTGTACGGCGGCCAGGACCGCCTGCGGGATGGCGAAGAGCTCCTGCACAATAACATCGTCAACGCCGCCAAGGCGGTGCTGCCGGGGCTGGGGCACATCCCCCAGATCGAAGACCCCGAGGCCTTCGTCACCGCCCTGCTGGCCTTCCTGCAGCCGGAGAAGGCGGGATAGGAGGCGCTGGGGGCTGGACACTCGCCCAGAAATGTGGGGCATTCTGATGGGTGTTTGGATGGGCTAGGCGGAACGCTCCCGCATAATTTGTGTTCCAGCAATGTAAATAATGGCTACGAACTTCTTCTACATATATTCGCTGAAGGACCCGCGATCCTCTCCAGCGCTGCCGTTTTATATAGGCAAGGGCACCGGTAGTCGTGCCTTTGATCACTTGGTAACACCTGACGCAACCAGGAAGTATCGGCGCATAAAGGAAAACACTGAGGCTGGCCACAATCCCATGGTGGACATCCTTGCAGACGACCTAACGACCCTTGCATAAGTATCTAAACCGGTGGGAAGGCGTTTGCGATGGAAACGGCCACTTGCCCCCCTTTCGCAAAGGGGGGTTGGGGGGATTTCGTCCGACACAGTTTAAGAAGTTATGCTATGGTCGTTAACTGAGTCCCAAGCGCTCAAACTAGAAGCTGAGCTAATTGCAGCGTTCGGCACGGAAGATTCCGGGGGGCTGCTAACCAACGCTGTTATCCCATCTGGCATTGGAGGAAAGAAGCGAAAGGGCATAGTCGTTCCACAGGGTTCGGTAGAGCGGTCCCAGTTAGGCCTAGAGTTCCTGAAACCTGCTATTTTGGAACTTGCACAGGCTAACCCTGAGGGCATCACCAATTCTGATGCTGCAAGCCCGCTAGGACTTCGGAGTGATTACCGAGGCAAGCAAAAGGACTACCTGTCTTACAGTATTATGAGTTTACTCCTTCGGGAGGGCAAGATCAAACGCGCTCCAGATACGCATAGGCATCCAGCAAGCACCTGACCAAGTAGCCACATCAACCAGTGGGGTAGGGGCGCATGACCATGCGCCCCTACCCATTGATTAACTTGATTAACCCGCGATCTCCTAATCCCCTAATCCCGGCCAAACCCGGCCCGCATCTTTAACCGTTAACCCCCATCGCCGGCCACGCCAGCCGCCGCCTTTGACGCCTTCTCCTGAAAGTGGGGGATGACGTGCTTGCCGAACAGCCGCAGGGAGTCCATGACTTCGGCGTGGCTGACCGGCCCCACCTGGAACAGGGGCATGATCTCGTCCACGCCCAGGGCCTGGTACTGCTCAATATAGCGGATGCAGTCGTCTGGGTTGCCGATGCAGAACCGGCCGCCCTGCTCCACCAGCTTTAGCGAGGAGGTGTCGTCCCGGCGGGCGGTGTCCACCTGGGAACGCTGGTAGTGCCACTTATAGTCGTCGGGCACCTTGGCGGGGTCGTAGCCCTGCCACACGATGGCGTCCCGCAGTCGCTGCTGCTGGCGGTACCAGTCCACCAGCTCCGCGCCCCGCTGGAAGGCCTTGCGCCGGTTCTCCATGCACAGGCCCACGGTGTTGCCCGACACCCGGTCGTAGACGAAGCTACCCGGCCGGGGTTCCGCGTTCTTGATGGCGTCCCGGTAGATGCCGATGAGCTTCTCCGCCCGCTCCGGCCCGATGCTGGTCTGGGCCAGGCAGCCCATGCCCAGCTCGCCCACGCGCTGGGCGGTGTCCTCCTGGCTGCACGCCTGCCAGATGGGGGGATGGGGCTTCTGCACCGGCTTGGGGATGACGTTGCGGGGCGGGATCTGGTAGTGGACGCCGTTGTAGGAGAACTCCTCCTGGGTCCACGCGCCGGGGATGATGTCCAGGTACTCTTGCAACATGCCGGACACGTCCTTCAGGTCTGCGCCGTAGGGCAGCATCTGGTAGGGGTAGCCGGATCGGCCCAGGCCCAGCTCCACCCGCCCGCGGCTGAGGATGTCCAAGGTGGCCATGCGCACCGCCACGTTCAGCGGGTGGTGCAGCGGCGCCAGCACCACGGCGATGCCCAGGCGCATTTGGGAGGTGCGCTGGCTCAAAGCCGCCAGGGTAATGTCCGGTGCGCTGGAGTGGGACCACTCGGAGCGGAAGTGGTGCTCCACAAACCACACGCTGCGGAACCCCATCTCCTCAGCGAAGGTCACCTCCTCCACCATCTCCCAGAAGCGGTTGGACTCGCTGTCGGCGGTCCATGGCTTGGGGACCTGAATCTGGTAAAAGAGTCCTAGCTGCATTGGGCCTCCCTTCTGTGGTACGGAATTCCACCCCAGAGCACACAGAGACCGCAGAGGCGTATTACCGAGCGTTGCATAAATATCTAACTCGGTTGGAAAGCACTGCGGGTAAATCCCCCCCACCCCCCTTTGCAAAGGGGGACGAGGGGGGATTTCGTCGGCCACAGTTAAAAACTTTATGCAAGGATCGTTAGGTCATCCTACCCGGTAATCCTCTGCGACCTCTG
>JBGPJN010000232.1:0-4660 GCA_041485445.1 Dehalococcoidia bacterium | reverse complement strand
GGCAGGCTCCGGCGCGGGAGCGGGAGCAGCGCCAGGCTCAGGCGCGGGAGCGGGAGCAGCGCCAGGCTCAGGCGCGGGAGCGGGAGCGGCGCCAGGCTCAGGCGCGGGAGCGGGAGCGGCGCCAGGCTCAGGCGCGGGAGCGGAAGTGGGAGTAGGAGTAGGGTTGAATGATTGGGCCAGGGGGCTGGACCGAATCAAGGGAGGAGACGGCCGCATTCCTGGAAAGAGTACCACTATCGCCAAGACGACGGCCAACGCAATGGCCACTCCGCGCCAGCACATTTGGTTGGCCAACAAAGCCCGAAATCTGCCCGCGGGGAACCTCCACATGGCTTCAGACGCCTCGACACTATCTAAGTCAGATAACAGGCATAGTACTTGGCCACTATATCAGTGTCAGAAATCACATACAACTCACACAATTGGCGCTTGACAAAACCACCGCGACCGATTGTCGGAAATACTCCTCGCCACCGCGAACCATGTTCGCCAGGCAGCAGGGCGAGGCCATCAATTTCAACTTGGGCCGGAGGCTTGCGCTAGGCAAACCCATGCGGCCGGTCAGTCACGGTGTAGCTACGGAGCTTTGCAGAATTCCCTTGACCGTGTCTGACGAAATCCGCCAATTCTTTCCAGACAAGGTGGGGTTAGGGGGATAGGCCTGCGCCTAGAGCAGCCCCACTCCCGCCACTCCCGCCACAATCATGGCGATGGCCGCCAGCTTGAGCGCCAGCGCGGTCCGGCTCAGCGGCGCCTCGGTGGCGCTCCACCGGGTGCGGCCCAGGGCGGTGGCATAAATGAAAACAAACAACGGCCGGGTAGCCAGAAAGGCCGTCACCAGCGAGACCGGTCCCAGACTGGTGGCCACCATGGCTACAACCGCCGCGCCGATGGGGATCAGCCCCTCACCCACCAGCAGCAGCAGCAGGGTAGTCGGTCGCCGCAGGGCGGCGCCCAACTGCCGCCAGGTGCGGGGCCGGGCGAAGAGGCTGCACACCGCCAGCACTCCCAACTGCTGCACCGCGAAGGCGGTCCACACGGACAGGTGGCCCAAGGCCAGTTTGGCGCTGAAGTAGGCCAGCCCGGCGAAGAGGCCCGAGGCCACCAGCAGCGGAGTGCCCCTTCCCGGCATCCACGACCCCCCGCCGGACGGCGCGGCGTCCAGGGACACCAGCATGGCCCCCACCACCACCAGGGCCATGGCGGCCCACTGGAGCGGCGCCAGCCGTTCCCCCAGGAACGCCGCCGCCAGCAGAGCCACGAACACCGGGTAGATCTGCACGATGGACACGGCCCGGGAGGCCTCTTCTAACCGCAGGCCAAGGAACATCAGCGCCAGGCCCACCCCCAGGCTCAGTCCGGAGCAGAAGGCCGCCGCCAGGTACCGGGGCGGGGTGCCATCGGGGATGCCGGTGATGACCAGGGCCAGAGGCACGTAGACGGCGATGGTCAGGCCGCCCCAGAGGAGGAACGCAGACACCCCCGGCAGGTGCCGCGACAGCACCCGTTTGTCCACCACGCTGACCAGCCCAAAGGCGGCGGCGCTGGTCAGAGCCAGTAAAGCCCACATGCCGTCGCGCTACCTGCCTTCAAGTAATCCCGATGTCGAGCCGCCGGACATGGTGCCACAGCGGGCGGGGGGAATCAATGGGGCAGGCGACATGTTATAATCCGCCTTGAAAATTCCAGGCCCCGAAACGTGGCCTAGGTTTCCAGGGAGGTGTTACTCATGGGCAAGCTGGATGGTAAGGTAGCTCTGGTCACCGGCTCGGGCCGCAACATAGGCCGGGCCACGGTGTTGAAGCTGGCCGGCGAGGGCGCCGACGTGGTGGTCAACGCCCGCAGCAACCGGCAGGAGGCCGAAGACACCGCGGCGGAGGCCCGCGCCCTGGGGGTCCGCGCCCTGCCCGTCCTGGCCGACGTGGCCGTCAAGGAGCAGGTGGACAGCATGGTCAACATGGCCATGTCGGAGTTCGGCAAGATCGACATCCTGATTAACAACGCCGCCATCCGGCCCCACAAGCCCTTCAACGAGCTGACCCTGCAGGACTGGGAAGAGGTGCGCGGCGTGGTGCTGGACGGGGCCTTCTACTGCACTCGCGCGGTCATCCAGTCCATGATCGACAACCAGTACGGCCGCATCCTGTTCTTCACCGGGGAGGGCGCCTTCCGGGGCGGCGCCGAACGCGCCCACGTGTCGGCGGCCAAGATGGGGCTGGTGGGCATGGCCCGCGCCCTGGCCTCGGAGTTTGCCCCACACAACATAACTGTCAACGTCATCTCGCCGGGCAGCATTGACACCTCCAGGGCCCACCCGGAGTGGTACACTCAGGGCCGGCCCAGCGCCTCCGGCATTCCCCTGGGCAGGCAGGGCAAGCCCGAGGACTTGGCCTCGGCGTGCCTGTTCATGGTCAGCGACGACGGCGGCTACATCACCGGGCAAACCCTGCACGTTAACGGCGGGGCCGGCTACTACTGAGCCTGGATGGGTCACCGGCGCGGCGCATCAACTTTTGCTTAAGAAGCGTCCGTCTCCCCCTGGCAAGGGAGAGATACAGAGGGGGCGGTACGACCCCTCCTGACCGCCCCTTAGTAAGGGGAGGCATCAATTTGACACACCCTTAACCCTACAGGAGGATGTTCCCCATGAGACTAGGATTTGCCCTGCCCCAGAGCGGCCCGTTGGCCGGCCCGGAAGCCATCGCCCGCGTCGCCCTGCGCGCGGAGGAGCTGGGCTACGACAGCCTGTGGGTCTTTGACCGCATTCTCTACCCGGTGCAGCCCCAGAATCCGTACCCTGGGACGCCGGATGGCAGTCTGCCCGCCAACATGCGCATCATGCTGGACCCCCTGGAGACCCTCACCTTCGCCGCCGCCTTCACCTCGCGCATCGCCCTGGGCACCAGCGTGCTGGTGATGGGCTACCGCAACCCGGTGATGCTGGCCCAGAGCCTGACCACCCTGGACCTGCTCTCCGGCGGCCGCCTCCGGGTGGGCTTGGGCCAGGGCTGGTCCAAGGACGAGCACGACGCGGTGGGCGTGCCCATGAGCTCCCGGGCGGCCCGGGCCGACGAGTTTCTCCGGGTGTTGAAGGCCATCTGGACCACCGACCCGGTGGAGTTCCACGGCAAGTTCTTCCACATCCGCCGCTCCCACATCCTGCCCAAGCCGGTGCAGAAGCCCCATCCGCCCATCTACCTGGCTGCGTACACGCCGGGGGCGATGCAGCGGACTGCCACCATGGCCGACGGGTGGATGCCCGCGGGGGTGCCGCCCCAGGGCATGACCCAGATGATGCAGGGGATCCGGGAGATGGCCCGGCAGGCGGGGCGGGACCCCGCCAAGCTGCAGATGGTGGTGCGGGGAAACTCCTACGGCTCCCCGGAGCAGATCAAGGCCGAGATCCAGGCCACCCGAGAGGCTGGCGCCGACGAGATGTTCATCGACCCCTTCTTCGCTCCCACCGTCACCTCGGTGGAGGCGGTGCTGCGGAGCATGGAGCAGATCAAGCGGCTGGCCGAGGGGTAGCGCCCTAACCGCCGCCCCTGGGGGAATACCTACGTAGGGGCGACTCACGCAGGGGGAGGCAAACCTGTAGGGGCGACTCATGAGTCGCCCCTACGGCACGGTCAGCACCCGAGCAAGTATGGCGCGGAGGACAGCTTAATACCACTAACAAAATGGACTTTGTCATTCTGAGGAGCGAAGCGACGAAGAATCTAGAGTGTCTAGGGTGGTGGGGATAACCTTTCCACAGGCTTTTCCGATTCTTCGCCTCCATCCTTCCTGCGGGAAGGATTCCGGCTCAGAATTATGGCGCCATCTCTTTGTTAACGGCTCTTAGTCCCGGAAGCGGAACTCCTTCAAATCGCGGGGGATAATCAGCTTCGCCTCGGTCTCGTGCTGGATCTCCTCGGGGGTCCAGCCGGGGGCGTGTTCCCGCAGCAGGAAGCCCTGGGGCGTCACCTCAAAGAGGCCCAGGTCGGTGACCACCAGCTTCACCACGCCCGGCGCGGTGATGGGCAGCTTGCAGCGCTTGAGCAGGCGGGGCGTGCCGTCCCGCGGGTTGGTGTGCTCCATGGCGATGTACACCCGCTGGGCGCAGGCGGCCAGGTCCATGGCCCCGCCGATGCCGCCGCCCTTGCGGTTGGGGATGCGCCAGTTGGCAAAATCCCCGTTCTCCGAGACCTCGTAGGCCCCCATCACCGTCACGTTTACCATGCCGCGGCGGATCAAGGCGAAGGAGTCGGCGTGGTGGACGATGGCCATGCCCGGCTGGGCCAGGACGTGCTGCCCGCCGGCGTTGACCAGGTGCCGGTCCTCCTGCCCCTTGGGCGCGAGGGGGCCGTAGCCGATGACGCCGTTCTCCGAGTGGTTGATGATGGTCTTGCCGGGGTCCACGTAGTTGGAGCACAGGGTGGGCATGCCCACCCCCAGGTTGACGATCCAGCCGTCCTGAAACTCCATGGCCAGCCGGTCGCACATGGCCTGGCGCTCCAGCTTGGGCTTCTCTGCCTTGGGTTGCTCTGGCATTCGGTCCTCCGGTTCTACGAGGCTGCTTGGCCGATGGACGGTGGCTACTCCCAGATGCCCTGGGGCGCCGGCGGGATGCGCACGATGCGGTGCACGTACACCCCCGGCACGTGGATCGCGTCGTGGT
>JBGPJN010000231.1:0-4673 GCA_041485445.1 Dehalococcoidia bacterium | reverse complement strand
CGTTGCCAGGGGCTTGGGCATGGCGGTGGGTGGCGAGGTGGGACTGGCGGCCGTGCCGCAGGCCACCACCAGGCCAACCAGGAGGACGAGACCGGATACAAAGAGCTTTCCAAAGCTGGTGCTCACGAAAAACACCTCCGGGGACTGCGAGTGCCCGCAGAATACACCCCTCGGAAATGATTTACAAGGAAGCGGGCGGCGCCGGCCCGCCCGCACCAAGTTCGGGGCAGGCTAAACGCCTGCCCCGAACCAAGTGGGCTGGATACCGGCAGTAGTGGCTGGTTACGGGCTAAACCACATGGTCTGAACCCGGGTCCGGCCGTCAATCCGCGGCTTCCAGTTAAGCTTGGGGTTGGCCGCGAAAACCACCGGAAGCTCGAACATGGGGAAGAACAGGACCTCGTTGTGCATGCGGTCGGCCAAAGCACCCAGCTTGGCCTGCCGCTCTGCGCCCGAGGCGGACAGGGCCGGAGCAAGCATCTCTTGGATGCCGCCCGGGCTGGGATCGCACACCAGGGAGGCCGCGAAGGAGCAGTTGAGGTAGCGATTTGCCTGGCGGCCAAAGTCCAGGGTTTCGTTGGAAGGCTCGTTCTCCACCAGTTGGCCGCTGACGCACTTGGGGCCACCCTTGTTGATGGCCGCCTGGAACTCGGCCAGGGTGGCCGAGGAGGTGTTGGCGGCCGGCTTGCCCGCAGCCTCCAGGACCTCGCTCACGGCCTTGCCGATGCCGCACTGGTTGATGGTGTTCCGCACCGCGGGCTCCACCACGTTGACCTCCACGTTAAGCCCCACGGCCTTGGTGTAGGACTGGATCGCTTCGTAGATCTCAACCTGCTTGGGGATGCGGGTGGCGCGGCCGGTAATCTTGATCACGTTCTTGGGGTCGTAGTTGGCCTCAGCCAGCAATTGCCTGGCCCTGGCCGGGTTGAACTCATAGGCCTTGGTGTTCTCCACGGTGGCGCCGATCACGCCGGGCCAGATGATGTTGCCCCGGCATTGGGTGGCGCCGGAGTAGATGGTCTCCACAATCTCTTTGCAGTCTACCGCGGCCACCAGGGCCTGGCGCACCTTGAGCTTCTTCAACTCAGGGTGCCAGATGGTGTCGGTGGTAAAGGCCAGAAGCTCCGCCGAGCTGCCCAGGCGGGTCATGTTCTTGGGCAGGGCCTTGGCCTGGTCCACGCCCACGTCCCAGGCCATGTCCGCTTCCTTCTGTTGAATCATGGCGGCCATGACGGTGGGCTCGCCCCGGAACACCCACTTTACGTTCTTAATCAGGGGCTTTTGGAACTCGTAATGGTTGTCGGCGGGAACGTAGTCGGCGTAGGACTCCATGGTGATGGAGACGGCGGGTTCCCACTTGACCAGTTTGTACGCGCCGAAACCCACCACCGTCCGGACCCGGTCTTTGACGTCTGGGTTAGCGGTGAGGTAGCGCGGGGACTCAAAGTTCAAGAAGATGGAGGTGTTGGGGAGGATGGGGCACGCCGCCGAGCACTTGATGTTCACGGTGTACTCGCCCACCGCCTCGGCGGTGTAGGCGCCGGTGTAGGGGTAGCTGTAGTTGGCGTTGCCGCCCACGCCTTGGAAGGCCAGGGAAGGCAGGGCCGCCTGGGCGTTCCAGGGCTCGCCGTTCTGGAACTTCACGCCCTGGCGCAGCTCAAACTGCCAGGTATCCGGGGCGGTCTGCTTCCAGCTCTTGGTGGCGCTGGTGGGAACCATGCGCTGGTCGTCGCCGGAGGCATAGGTCAGGGGGTCCACCAGGTTATCCCGGGTGACCGCGCCGTCCAGGCTGCCGCCGATGGTCAGGAAGGAGTGGAGCTGCACCGGCTCGGTGCCCAGCACCAGGGTAACTGAGTCCCGGGCTGACACGACGCCGGTGGGCCGCGGCGTAACCGTGGGGCCGGCCGTGGGGGTCGGCGGCACCGGCGCCGGGGTGTTGGTTGCTGGGGTATTGGGCGCCGGGGTGTTGGTGGCCCTGGTATTGGGCACTGCCGTGGGAGGAGCCGATGTGGGTGTGGCCGCGGCGCCGCAGGCCACCGCCAGCAGTCCGGCAACCGCCGCCACTCCCGGCATCAGAAGCTTCCAATGGGACGCGAGACGCATACACTTCTCCTGAATGACAGATTCATTACACAGGATACAATCTTCCCGTCGCAGGCACAAGGCCGCGCGACGGCAGCTGTAAACGTGAATGCTTTTTTCGTCACCCAGGAGGGGCGTCGGCCTTCTTGAAGCGCACCAGGAAGCTGGCCTCGCCCAGGGGAATGCCATCCAGCAGGATGGCGGCCACGTGCAGTCCCGCCCGCTGCACCGGGATGCGGAAGCTCTTGATCCACCGCTGGAACAGGATACCCTCCTCCCAGTCAACGCGCTGGGGCGGCGGCGGGTCCAAAGGCAACCCCGGCGCCTTCACCCCCACCATCAGCCGGTGCGGGCCGGGCGGCGCCCCGGCGATGCAGAAGGCCAGCTGGAGGTCCACCTGCGTCAACACCCCGGCCTCGGCGGGCCCCGCCGGCGGGGCCAGCTCCAGCAGGTCCACCACGCCGGTGATGGTCAGGGTGCCATCGGGCGCGTCCTCGGCCTCCCGGCAGAATACCGCGTATTTCAGGTAGGGCTGGGGTCTGGCTGCCGTCACTGGCTAACTCCTCGCCCGGCGGGGTGGCGGGCACTGGGCAGATTTTAGCACGGCGGCCAGGCCCGGCACAGGTAAGCCCGCGGTGACCTATCCCCCCTTGCCATCCGCGGGCAATGTTGCCAAACTACCGGCATGAAGCTACTCGCGGAGGTGGTCCCATGACATTGACGGCGGAGAAGTTCTCCCAGGGGATGTCCGTTCAAGGGTACATTGACCAGATCCGGGTCAACAAGACGCCTTTCCAGGAGATCTACCGGGCGGTCCAGGTGCCCCGGGCCACCCAGGACTTTTTTGACGGTCTGAAGGAGCCGATGCGGCTGGCGGTGTTCACCGCCGACTGGTGCGGCGACGCCCTCAGCACCACGCCAGCCATCCTGCGCCTGGCCGAGAGCACCCCCAACCTGCCGGTGCGGGTGTTCAACCGGGACGATGAGCTGGACCTGACCAACAGCTTTCTGCCCGAGCACCGGCACAGCACGGTGCCGGTGTTCGTGGTCCTGGACCGGCGGATGGCCGAGGTGGCCCGGTTCATCGAAACCGCCCGCAGCCTGGTGCCGCACCTTGAGGCCATGCACCAAGAGATCGCCCAGCAAGTGGCGAGCCAGGGCGCCCCAGGGGCCCGGGCCGCCGCCGGCGGACGGCGCACCGCGTTCCGGGTGGCCCACGCCCGGCAGTGGGGCCAGATAATTTTACGGGAGTTCCAGGAGGTGGTAGCCCAGGGGCTGGCCCTGCCCCCCGCCCGGCGCCCGGCGGAGGGCGGCACCCAGTGGCCGCCCCCGGAAGAGACGCCGGGCGACGGCGGGGATGATGCCGGTGGTAAGGGGGCCTGACATGCCTGAGGGCATCATCGGCATGCACGACATGGGGGTCATCTTTTCGGTGACCGACCTGCTGGGGATTGACCGGGAGCAGGTGCGGGTGGAGCTGGCCAAGGAGAACCCCGGCGCGGTGGGCCGGGACGCCGAGGGCATGATCGCCATCACCGTGCCGGAGCGGGGCACCGTGGAGGAGTTTGCCGCCCGGCTGCGGGCGGCGCTGGAAGGCATGGGCTTTCAGCCGGTGGACGAGACCGCGGAGTGAACCCGCGGGGTGCTTCACCCCCATCCCTTGGCCACGCTCAGGGCGCGCTCTGCCCTTCCCCCAACAAGGATGCGTGATGCTAGTCAGACCCTCGAAGTGTGAGGAGCATTTCGTGGGTACAAAACTGTCATTCTGAGCCGCAGCGCAACGATGGCGAAGAATCTAATGAAGCTGCGATGGCGCAGTGCCCACTACTTTAGATTCTTCGCTGCGGCTCAGAATGACATCCGTAAGACTTCGAAGCCGGACAACCAGCATCAGATATCATCAAGGGGGAAAGGGGCGAGCCTCCGTTCCCTCGACGGGGGAGGAGTGAGGTGGGGGGATGGTCACCCTCACCCCAACCCTCTCCCTCTGGGAGAGGGAGCCCTTTGGGCGCCAATGACCACCTGACATCTGAGGCGCTTGACCCCGCGGGTGGCTAGTAGCCCGGGGTCCGCCACTCAAAGGCCAGGGTGGCGTTGCGGACAAACACCGCCCCGCCCGGCGCGGCGATGGGGCCGTTCATGGCCAGGATGGCGATGGTGACCTGCTGGCCCGGTTGCGGCTCGGTGGTGACCACCACTCGCTGGGGCACGTTGAACCCCTGCACCGTGCCGCGGTCCCGGTTGCACTCCCCGTCAATCCAGATCTCCCCGTAGTCGTCAACGCAGGTCTCAAACAGGCACCGGGAGCCGCGCAACTCCCGGCCGGCCACCCGCTCCGGCAGCGTCACTTTGAGGCGGTACCAAGCGAAGGCCAAGCCCCTGGAGTGCCACAGGGTCAGGTCCTTGCGCACCTCCCAGTCGGAGTCGTCGTAGTCCACCAAGCGGGCCGGGCTGCCCGCCAGTCCGGCCACCAGCCCCTCGTTGGGCTCGCCGGGCACCAAGCCGGGGGCAAACCGCCACTCGGCCTTAAGCGTCCTCAGAACTGTGGAGTCCGTCAGGTCCAGCTGTGCTCGCGGCAAATCGTTCCTCCT
>JBGPJN010000230.1:0-4677 GCA_041485445.1 Dehalococcoidia bacterium | reverse complement strand
TCCTGGCGGGTGAGTTTGATGTGGTCAGTCGGCATGCAGCATCTCTCTAGGGCATAGACGACATTGCACCGCAGAGATCGCGGAGGACGCGGAGGCCAACGGTAGGGGCAGGCCAGGGCGAGGCTTGCCTCGCCCCTACAACCCGTTCACCTTTGCGATCTCTGTGCCCTCTGTGGTTAACCTGGTGCCTAATACACCCGCTCCATGTACTCGCTGATCTCTTCCAGCTGGAAGTCCGCCACCGCCACCTCGGGCGCCCAGGTGATCTGGTCGGAGGACCAGCGCACGGTGCCCCGCCGCTGGCTGCCGATGCCCAGGATGCTGTTGATGACCCGCAGCACGTTGTCGTTCATGCGCAGGGTGTTGGGCTTCACCGGGGCGGCCATGCGCCCGTCCTTGATGATGTAGGAGTCCCCCACCACCGTGCCGCTGAAGTCGCCCGCGCTGATGCCGTTCACCGGGTAGGTGTACCAGATGCGCCCGATGTAGATGCCGTCGCCCACCAGCCGCAGCAGCTCCTCATGACTGTAACCGCGGCGTCCCTCCATGACCAGGTTGGTGGCGGTGGTGCCCGGCGGCGACTCAAAGCTGCGGCCCCCGCCGTTGCCGGGCCGGAAGCCGTTGCGCGGCGCGATGGCCTGGGCCGCCGAGGCCGGGTCTACGCCCAGCTTCTCCCGGCCTTTAGCGTCGCGCAGCATGCGCTGGGTGTTGTAGTAGTCGGAGAGCAGTCCCGTCAGCACGCCGTCCTTGATCAGGTCGGTGCGGCCGGTGGGCAGCCCCTCGTCGGTGATGGCCTTGGAGCCGGCCAGGTCGGGGGCGGCGCCGTCGTCGTAGAGGTAGAGCTGGTCCGAGGCGATGCTCCGGCCCAGCTTGCCCATGAAGGGGGAGGCCCCGGCATGGAACATGCCCACCTGCAGGCCCGGCATCAGGATCCACTCCAGGATCTCGTCCACGGCCTGGGGCCCCAGCACCACCCGGTACTTCCCGCTGGGCGCCCGCTGGCCGCCCATGGAGCCGATGGCCCGGCGGGCCGCCTCCGCCGCCGAGTCGCCGGTGAAGCTGGCCAGATCGCGGCTCACCGACCAGCCGCTGCCCTTGGCGGCCTGGGTCTCCACCATGGCGGTGGCGAAGGACATGAGCATGGTGGTCTCGTCGGTCTGCACCCGGGGCATGTGGGTGGAGGCAATGGCCATGCGCTCCTGAAGCATCACCACGTCGCCGCCCATGATCAGCCCCAGCTCCGGCAGGCCTTCCCGGGACCCGGCCAGGTTCAGCAGATCTTCCGAGGACTGGAACACGTCCAGGGCCCGCTCCACCATGCGCCAGCCGCTCTCCACCAGCCGGGAGTTGGTCAGGCGCATGATGGCGGGGTCGTGGTACTTACCCGTCAGGGTGGGGCGGGCGCTGGTGGGACGGGGCAGGGAGACGAACTCCGGGTCGCGCACGGCGCCCTGACGGGCCTTGTCCAGGGCGCGGCGGACGCCCTCCAGGGAGAGGTCGTTGGGCTCGCTGCCGAAGCCCACGGCCAGGCCCTGGGGGGTGTGGAAGGCCGCGCGGATGCCCAGGCCGTAGGACTCGATGGACTTGGGCTCCTCCACGCCGGTGCTGGGAATGTGGGAGGTGTAGTTGAGGCGCACGGTGAGGTTGCCGTTGGCGGCGGCGAAGACCTCGGCCTGGGCCACCCCCGGCTGGGCGGCGACGTAGGCCAGGGCGTCCTTGGTGGCGGACTTTAGTGCGGCGAGGGATTGCATGGCGGTGTTGCTCCCACAGACAGAATCGAAGGGCACCCGAAAGTGCATAGCTTGGGAGGCGTACCTCAGAGGATTGACAACTCTGCCGGAGCTTAAGGTGTTAGAAATCGGGCGGCGTCTTGGTGCTGGAACGTAACGCGGAGCGGCAGCTCAAACATTTGAGTCCAGTCTTCCGAATTAGTCTTGCCATCGATCAGAAACCGATAGATACCGTCACCGCCACCGATTGGTAGCCCTGGAAGATTGATCATGGCTCTTGAGCGAAGAAACTCCATGAGGTCGACATCGAATTCCCCGCCGAATGCTATGGTCTCCGTAGGCATCCCAACACGAACTCGGCCCCTCCCCTTCTCCGGGACTCCCTGGTCAGAACGTGACCACAGAACGACCAACCGGAACACCACGGGGACCACACCGTGGGGGAGGCCCAACTCCTTCAAGCTCACCGGTGGTTGAGCTGGAACTGCCACTTCCTCAACGACATTGAACAGAGAGATATTGTTCGTCTCCCTGTCCACAACGGCCCTTTCGCACAGGATCGCCCAAATGACTTTCAAATTATCCCTCCTGAGCTGGCACGACTGAACCGCCCCCTGTAGGTGTGGCTGTACTGGCGTGTTCATAAACCCGCTTCATCTCTTTGCTCACAAGGTTCACAGTTATGATGGAATGGCTTGAAGAGCCGCCGGGCGTTTGCAAATCCCGTCGGTACGCACCTACCCAATCGTTGCCACTAGCTACTCTTGGCGGTTCCAGTACCCTGTGGGCCAGCTTCTTGGCGTACCAGCACTGCGGGGCACCGTAAACCTGTTCGGCGGCCAATCGCGAAAGATCAGGGGCAGCGTACAGTGTCAGCCACAACAGGACAGCCAGGGCCGTGTCATAGGGATTCTCGTAGCGCCGGTCTATCTTTAACTGGGACAAGTCGGTGATGAGGCCAAATACTTCTTCCCGTGCTTCCCCAGACCCGCCCATGTCTTTGAGCAAAGAAACCACGACAGGCTCTTTCCCCACGGCCGTAAAAAAGAACCGGGGGCCGCTGACCACGTTCAGCCTCGCCGCAAACTCATGGCTCCTGATTTCGTTAAGCGCTTGCACCAGGCTCATTTTCGGTCACTCCAGTATTCTCTATGCGTTCCAAAGGCAGAGGATGCATCATCGACCCTGTGAAAATACTCGCCATCCGCTCCCCATTGACTGAGAATAATAATCTCTCTCCTTCCATCTTGGAGGATTGGACCAGTGCTTGAAACTAGGCCGACGTGGCTGGCCAGTCCTTGGGAATCTCGATACACGACTATATCTCCCGGCCTAACTCCGTCTGGGTTAGGCAAGCGTTGATATTCATCGTCCTCCAGAATCATCTCCAACTGATCTATGCCTACTGTAGTTCGTCTTGCAGCGAAAACCATTCCCATACAATCATAGACAGACGTCAGTGACCGCAACGTGGCGCTGGGATGCTCCCTCAACACCATATTTCTCGCCGCCTGCATCGCAACCGGAGGGCGCTCCATACGTCGTTCGTTGAGAATATCTCTTTTTTGCCTTGTCGCCAAAGGCAACACGGCACCAACCAGATAATCCCCTCTCGCATTATAGAGCGTCATGCGTTTTGCTTCCGCACCGCCAGATCTCCTAGCCGACCCCTATATCAGGATGCCTCACTGCCTGGCGACACGGGAAGGGCGTTACCCCGGCCCGGTCAGCCGCGCCACGCCGCGCATGGTGGGACCGCCGTTGCTCATGCGCTTGGCCTGCATGGGCTGGCCTTTGCCACAGTTGGGGATGGGGTTCACCCGCAGGTCGTTGCCCACAGCGTCAATGGACATGAAGTAGTCCCGTGTGTCCGCGGTGATGCCCCCGTCCCGGTACAGGCGGCCCAGTTGCCCGTTCTTGATCTCGTACACCTTAACGGCGGTGATGCGGAAGTTCTCCCGGGACTCGGCGATGGACGGCGTGCGGTGGCCGGCGATGTAGTAGCCGTCCTCCACCTCGCCGATGATGCGCAGGGGGTCCTGCTGGCCGGGGGCGAAGATGGTGTTGGTCATGCGGATCAGAGGGATCAGGTACGCCTCGGTGGCGCGGGCCGAGCCGTTGGGCGCCACCCCCATGATGGCCGCGGTCTGCCGATTGTTCAGGAACTCCTCCAGCACCCCGTGGCGCAGGATGTAGGCCCGGCGGGCCGGGGTGCCCTCGTGATCGTACTTGAAGGAGCCGTACCCCTCCATGGTGGGGTCGGAGTAGGCCGTGACCAGAGGCGAGGCAATCTGCTTGCCCAGCTGGTTGTCCTTCAGGTCCTTGAGGAACCAGGAGCGCCCGGCGTAGGCGGTCTCGTACTTCAGCGCCCGGTCCAGCTCGGAGGGATGGCCCACCACCTCATGGACCAGCAGGGTGTTGAAGTGGGGGTCGGTGACCACCACCACCTCCTTGTCCGGCGGCTTCAGCGGCGGCGCGGCGGCCACCTGGGCGGCGGTGGCCCCCAGGTTGCGGCAGAAGTCCATGAAGTTGGGCAGTCTGATCGGCCCGTGATTATAGCCCTGGGTCAGCAGCTCCCACCCCCGCTGGTGGCCGGTGGAGTCGTACACGTCGAAGTTGCCGTGCTCCCCGCCGCAGATGGCCACGGCGAACCCCTCGGTCTGGGCAAAGCTCTGGTCAATGTCCGCCCCCGGCGAGCTGAGGAACAGCTCCCGCAGCAGGAAGGTGCTGGTGGTGGTGGCGCAGTAGCCGATGCGGCTGCTCTGGGACTGGAGCAGCCTGCAGCCCTCCACTGCCAGCTTCATGACCTCGGCCAGGAGCACGCCGCGCGGGTCCACGGTGTAGGCGGCGGGCACGGTGTCGCGGGCCACGGGCACGGGGGCCAGCGCGGCGGGGACCAGGCTCTCCCCCAAGATGCCGAAGCGGCGGCGGGCCATGCCCTTCAAGC
>JBGPJN010000229.1:0-4678 GCA_041485445.1 Dehalococcoidia bacterium | reverse complement strand
GGGGTGAGGGTGAAACCACCCCTCCTAACCTCCCCTTGGTAAGGGGAGGAACGGCACGCCTCCCCCCAGCGTGTTTAGTCACCCGTCCTTCTCCCGATTACGAAGGCTCACAGGGGTATGTATTGTATCTGGAACATAGAACTGTCATTCTGAGCCGGAGCGCAGCGGAGGCGAAGAATCTAAAGTGGCGTAGGTAAGCCTCGCTGTTCGAACCGTAGCTACTCCTGCCATTTTAGACCCTTCGCTTCGCTCAAGGTGACATTGGTTACCCCCGGGACCGAGACTGGTCCTAACACTTTACATACCCCTGTCAGCCTTCGTAAGGGGGAGAAGGCGGCTTTTTAGACCCACTCTTCGGGGTTCTTTAGCCGCCCGCTGGGCCCAGCACCGGCTACTTGGTGGAGTCGAACTCCGCCACCACCGGGTTGCGCAGCAGGCCCACGCCGGGGATCTCCACCTCCACCACATCGCCCGCCCGCAGCGGGCTGGCCGCGCCGGCGGTGCCCGAAAATACCAGGTCGCCGGGATGCAGGGTTACCTGCTGGCTGATGTAGCTGACGATCTGGGCGAAGCTGAAGCGCATGTCCCTGGCGCAGGTGTGCTGCACCTCCCGCCCGTTGATCCGCACAATCATCTCCATGTCCTGGGGGTCCATGCAGGTTTCCACCCAGGGCCCCACCGGCGCAAAACTGTCGGCGCCCGCGGCGCGCCACATGGTCCGGTCCTCCATCTGCCAGGTCCGCTCACTTACATCGTTGCCGCAGGTGTACCCCAGGATATACTTGGATGCCTGTTGGGGCGTCACCCGGCGACACGGCTTGGCGATGACCGCCACCGCTTCCCCTTCCAGCTGCACCTCTCCCGTGGAGTCTTTGGGGATGATGATGGGGTCGTCCGGCCCGGCCAGGGCGCTGGCGCCCTTCTGCCACGGCTCTGGGTTCTGTGGCTGGGCGCAGCGTACCCCGCCACGGGACGGGTCGGCCTTCCCCAAGCGGTCGGCCACGTTCACTCCCGGACACCAGATCTGGGGGGCTTCCGACGGCGCAAGCAGCTTGACCTCGCCCAGCCCGTAGCGGATGTCGGTCTTCCTGAAACGGGTGTAGGCGCTCCCTCGGATCTCCACCAGCTCCTCGCCCTCCACTACCGCGAAGGCTGTTTTCCGGGCATCGCGGAACCGCGCAATCTTCATCTTTACCTCACTCGCCGCCCATCCGGCACACTTTGCCGGCCTGTACCAGTGAACCATGGGGGATGTCGGTATTGTACAGGCAACTCCCGCCGCCTGCCCGAGGGGAAAACGGTGGTTTCGGTGTGGCCCAATCTGTTGCACCACAATTGTGCCAAACAATTGTTACCAGAACATTACCAGAGCATTACGGCGCCGGGGATGTTTATATCAGGCGTCCTGCATACGACGGTGGCCCACTACACCTCTAGCCCGGAGGGTGCGTGGGTCCCGCGGTTGCTCCAGCTTTCCCTGAGGACGGTTATGGTACACTAGCCGCGCCAACCCAGGACCGCCATCTCTTCCATCCAGGAGTGCTCCTCATGGTGCCGCCTATCGGAGTCCTCGGCCCCGTCCCCCTGTGGGTGGGCGTCTATCTGGCCTTGCTGCTGTCCCAGGCCATCGCCGGCTATCTGCTCTATCGGCGGGTCTTCCGGCTCATCCGCCAGGGCAAGCCGGTGGCCCGCTTCGACCACCCGTGGCGGCGGCTCACGGGGGCCACTGCCATTGTGCTGGGGCAGCGCAAGGTGCTGCAGCGGGTGGGCGCCCGCAACCCTCCGGCCAAGTCCCGGGACCTGGCCGGTCTGGCCCACGCCATCATCTTCTGGGGCTTCCTCTCCTTTTCCCTCAGCTACCTCATCTTCATCTTCGGCAACTCGGTATGGCCGCCGCTGGCAGAGACCCTGCTCACCCGGACCGGCGTCCGCCTCTACGCCACCTACCTGGACCTGCTGGCGGCGGCGCTGCTGGCGGTGCTGTTCTGGGCCATCCTGCGGCGCTGGGTGGTCCGGCCCCACCGGCTCACCTTTGACCTGACCCGCAACCTGGACGCGGTGCTGGTGGTGGGCCTGATCATGGCGCTGATGGCCACCACGCTCCTGGTCCACGCCTTCTACGTGGCTAAAGGCGGCGGCGGCCCCGAGGCGCAGGTCTTCATCGGCGGGTTCCTGGGGCGCTGGTTCACCGGGATGGGGCTGGACCCCGGCGCAGCGCGCATCCTGCACGCCGGGTTCTGGTGGCTGCACCTGGGCATCATCCTGGGGTTCGCCATCTACATCCCCTTCTCCAAGCACATGCACATGGTGGCCGCGCCCCTCAACGCCTACTTCCGCTCCCTGGAGCCCAGCGGCGTGCTGGCCCCCATCGATCTGGAGAAGGAGGGGGAGAAGTTTGGCGCGGGCCGCGTTCAGGACTTTACCTGGAAGCAGCTCCTGGACGGCTACGCCTGCGCCGTCTGTGGCCGCTGCACCGACGCCTGCCCGGCCCACCTGACGGGCAAGGTGCTGTCGCCCATGCACATCGTGGAGAACCTGAAGGGACACATGGTCTCCATTGGACACCAGGGGCCGCGCAACCCCGACCACGCCGAGCCGGCGCCCCTCATGGGACCGGCGGGCCAGCCCATCCCAGAACAGGCCATCTGGGACTGCCTGAGCTGCGGCGCCTGCATGGAGGAGTGCCCGGTGGTGGTGGAGCACGTGCCCACCATCATGGACCTGCGCCGCTACCTGGTGCTGGAGCAGTCGAAAATGCCGGAGTCGGGCAAGAGCGCCCTGCTGAGCCTGGAGCAGCGGGGCCACCCGTGGCGGGGCACCCAGTTCTCCCGCACCGACTGGGCCAAGGGGCTGGAGGTGCCCACCCTGGCCCAGAAGCCCGCCGCCGAGTACCTGTTCTGGGTGGGCTGCACCGCCGCCCTGGAGCAGCGCAGCCAGGGCATCGCCCGGTCCATGGTCAAGGTGCTGAAGGCCGCGGGCGTGGACTTCGCCATCCTGGGTGACGAGGAGACCTGCACCGGAGACCCGGCCCGGCGCATGGGCAACGAGTACCTGTACCAGATATTGGCCCGCCAGGCCATCGAGACCCTGGACCGGTACAAGGTGAAGAAGATTGTCACCACCTGCCCCCATTGCTTCAACACCATGCGCAACGAGTACCCGCAGTTCGGCGGCCGGTACGAGGTGCTGCACTACAGCCAGCTGGTGGACCAGCTCATCCGCCAGGGGAAGCTGAAGCCCGTGAAGATGATCGCCACCACGGTGGCCTACCACGACTCCTGCTTCCTGGGCCGGCACAACGGCATCTACGACGAGCCCCGCCGCGTGGCCCGGGCCATTCCGGGGCTGAAACTGGTGGAGATGGAGCCCCGGTGCCGGGAGCGGGGGTTCTGCTGCGGCGCCGGCGGCGGGCACATGTGGATTGAGGAAAGCCAGGGCACACGGGTGAACCACATGCGCACCGACCAGTTCCTGGAGACCCAGGCGGGCACGGTGGGGGTCTCCTGCCCCTTCTGCCTGCAGATGCTCACCGAGGGCATTCAGGCCAAGGGCCAAGCCGGGGAGAAGCAGGCCAAGGACGTGGTGGAGCTGCTGGCGGAGAGCTTGGGGGAGTAGGGGCGATGACGCCTTTTGAGAAATGCCCTATCTGCGGTGGTGAGCTGGTAACGAAAGAAGTGGAAAACCTGCTCCGCGGGGGAGTTCATACCGCTTCCCTGCGGGTGCAAGCGGAAGTTTGCCTTCACTGTGGGGAACGGCTGTATGACCAGGAGACTGTGCGCCGCTTTGAAGAGATCAGGACCAAGCTGGAACGCCAGCAGACGGGCGAGTTCCAGCCCCTGGGGCAATCATTCCTGGTTAAGTAGCCAGACAAGCTTTTGGGAGGCCACGGGTCAGGCTGGAGAGATGCAGGCTCCCGTCGGCCATGCGTCCGGTGACTCACCGCGATATTACCCACGCCCGCCGCATGGAACTGCCGGCTTGAGACATCTCTCCACCTCTAACACCTCTCCCTCTTCCCCAACCGTCGACCCACAGTTCCGTCCAGCGCTCCCCTGGAGCTAGGTATACCTTGGCATCACCCATCCTGGTAAGGGGGAGACTCCCCGCCTTTGTAGACACCCTCGCCCCCACGGCGTCGCGCGCCGGCTCAGGACCGGGCGGCCTGCCCGGCGGGGCCGTTGCTGGCCACGCGGCGCTCCGGCGGGGCCACCTTGGGCACACCGCCCAGGCGCAGGCGCAGCAGTCCCTTGAGGTCCTCGGTGGCGGTGCGGACTACCTTGACCGTGCTGGTGGGGTCGTCCAGCCAGCGCACCGGCACCGGGGCGATGCGGTAACCCCCCTTGGCGGCAATGATCAACAGCTCTGTGTCAAAGAACCAGTTGTTGTTCTTGACCTGGGGGATGATGGCCCGCGCCGCCTGCCGGGTGAGGGCCTTGAAGCCGCACTGGGCATCGTCGAAAGACGTGAAGAACATGGCGCGGATGATCAGGTTGTAGATCCGGGAGATAACCTCCCGCTTCAGGCGCCGGGTGACCTGGGCGCCGGGGCTCAGCCGGCTGCCGATGGCGATGTCGTAACCCGATTCCAGGGCCTGGACCAGCTGGGGGAGGTGGACCAGCTCGGTGGACAGGTCCGCATCCATGTAGCACACAATGTCCGCCGTGCTTTCCAGCCAGGC
>JBGPJN010000228.1:0-4695 GCA_041485445.1 Dehalococcoidia bacterium | reverse complement strand
TCCCTTCCTGGCCAGGCTTGTCTTAGCGAAGCGTAAGGAAGGGGGTTAGGGGGATGGTCGAGAGGGCTTGTGAGAGCCCCGCTAGGACCAAAGAGATTAAGCATGGTTAAAGTGAGCAAGCGCTACACCGCGGTGGCCGAGAAGCTGGAGCCGGGCCGCGTCTACCAACCCAAGGAGGCCGTGGAGCTGCTGAAAGAGGTGGCCACCGCCAAGTTTGACGAGACGGTGGAGGTGCACCTGCGGACTACCGCCGACCCCCGCCACGCCGACCAGATGATCCGCGGCGTGGTGGTGCTGCCCAACGGCTTGGGCAAGACGGTCCGCGTGCTGGTGTTCGCCACCGGCGAGTCGGCGGACGTGGCGCGCCAGGCCGGGGCCGATTTTGTGGGCGATGACGACCTGATCGCACGGATTGAAGGCGGGTGGCTGGAGTTTGACGTTGGCCTGGCGGTGCCGGATATGATGCCTCGCATTGGACGTCTGGGCCGGGCCCTGGGCCGGCGCGGCTTGATGCCCAACCCCCGCACCGGCACCATGGTGCACCCCCGAGACCTGGCGCGGGTGATCCAGGAGTCCAAGGGGGGCCGCCTGGAGTACCGCACCGACCGCACCGCCATCATCCATGCGCCCTTCGGCAAGGCCAGCTTCTCCGCCGACCAACTGATGCAGAATCTGGCGGCGCTGATGGACGCCATCAACCGGGCCAAGCCGGCGGCGGTGAAGGGACCCTTCTACAAATCGGCCTACCTCAGTTCGGCCATGGGACCGGGGATTCCGGTGGAGACCTCCAGCATGCAGACCTTGCGGCCCGAGGACTAGCCAGGGCTTTTAAGAACGCTTCTCGATAGGTGTATTACTTCAACCTCACCAACCCATGACAATAACAACGCTGAAGACCGCGGGTCCCGACGTCGTCGGGATAATATCCCCATCCCGGCCACTCGGGGGATGCCCGCCGAGGCGCGACACGGCGGACCGGCCTAGTGCCCGGTTTCCCTGCGCCTCGTCGGAAGCGCAGGGAATTTTATTTTCAGGGGGCAACGTGCCAACACCAGCCAAGATTGAACAGGTAAGCCAGCTCAAGGACAAGCTGGAGCGCAGCGCCATCACCGTCACTGCCGGCTACTCCGGCATGCCCGGCGCCAGCATGACCGACCTTCGCCGGCGCATGCGGGCGGCGGGAGTGGAGTTGCTGGTGGTGAAGAACTCTTTGCTGAG
This sequence comes from Dehalococcoidia bacterium, assembly GCA_041485445.1. Lineage (GTDB taxonomy): Bacteria > Chloroflexota > Dehalococcoidia > Lucifugimonadales > UBA3495 > SHYG01. The sequence continues at coordinate 3,477 of JBGPJN010000228.1, read as the reverse complement.
CCTGGCCGCCGACGCGGCCCACCGCCCCCAGGTGAAGGAGATTTTCCAGGGTCCCACCGCGGTGGCCTTTGGGTTTGGGGACCCGGTGGAGGCGGCCAAGGCGCTTCAAGAGTACATCCGGGCCACCCGCGCACCGCTGGTGATCCAGGGAGCGGTGATGGGGTCAGGCCCCGCGCTGCCCGCCTCCGAGGTGGAGCGGTTGGCCAGCCTGCCGCCCAAGGCCCAACTGGTGGCCAGCCTGCTGGGCCAACTGCAGATGCCCATCGCCAGCCTGCTGTCGGTGCTGAACGGCCCGCTGCGGGGGCTGGACAACGTGCTGCAGGGCCGCATCCGGCAGATGGAGGCGGCGGCGCCCGCCGCCGGTGCCGCTCCGCCCGCCTAGCCTGGGCGCTGCGATAAGCGGGTTTCAAGGCTGCCGAGGTGGGTCTAGACCCCAGATACCAGCGGCAGATTCATGACAGAGCAAACCAAATATAAGGAGGCACCATGGCTACCAAAGAAGAGATCATGCAGTCCATCAAGGGGATGAGCGTTCTGGACCTGTCCGACCTGGTGAAGGCGCTGGAGAAGGAGTTCGGCATCACCGCCGCCGCGCCCATGGCCATGATGGCCGCCCCCGGCGGCGCCGGGCCCGCCGCGGCCGCCGCCGTCGTTGAGGAGCAGACCGAGTTTGAGGTAACCCTCAAGGAGATCGGCCCCAACAAGATCAACGTGATCAAGGCGGTGCGGGAAGTGACCTCCCTGGGTCTTCGGGAGGCCAAGGAGTTGGTGGAGGCCGCCCCCACCAAGGTCAAGGACGGTATCACCAAGGACGAGGCCGCCACCCTCAAGGCCAAGCTGGAAGAGGCCGGAGCCAAGGTAGAGGTCAAGTAGAGTCTGTCGCCGGAATCCCCCTGACCCCTGAAGGGCGTGGGGGGGGATTCCGGCCCCGGTGGGGGTGAGGGCATGAGTCGCCGCAAGGACCGGGAACGGTTCAGTCAACTCAAGCAGCGCAACCCCGGCTACGTGGGATTCCGGGGGACCGCCGCCCCGGGCAGGGCAGCCGAGGAGACGGTGAGCGTGGTGTGCTCGGTGTGCCGTCGCAAGCGCAACGTGTCGGCCGGCCCCGACGGGTCGGGGCCGGCCGACCGGGATGCCTACGTGTGCCTGCAGTGCCAGCAGCAGGGGGCGGCGGCCACAGAACATCGGCGGAGTTAGCATTGCTTAAAGACATGTCATTATCTTACTGTCCAGGATGGAGGTGAATAGTGTACATTATACCTCCAGATGGTGTCCCAACCTTACAGCACACCTCGGGCACCCCGATACGTGCACATCTGTGCCTTGTTTGTGACTTTCAACTGATAGACTCCCATAACTTACACTACTGCAACAAGGCGTTTAGGTCAGCCCAGATTAGCGAGTTGACCAAGTGACCAGAAACATCGTCTACAGACCAATGGCGGAAATGAACTTGCGCGACCGCAACATTACCAAAGAAGAGGTTTCGCAGGCAATTAGAAACTCACCACCGGGGGAGCATAAGGGGAAGACAACAGAGATACGTTGTGTGCTTTCAGGGGGAAGGGAATTAGTAGTCAGGATACTGCGAGATCATAATCCTACAACCGTTGTAGCGGTCATTGCACTAAGTTAGAAACAAGGGAGTGTATCATGACAACGATTCCGAGACCGACCCGCAGAGTACCGGTACCGGTGCCATCAATGACAATCTACTATGATGAGGAGGCAGATATCGCTTACTTTAAGATAAGCGATCAACCTGTAGCCTCAAGCAAAATCCTCAATGACGACAGGTGGGTTGATCTCGCCGAGGATGGTACTCCGGTTGGTTTACAACTCTTTAGGGCCAGTGAAGTCATGCCGGTAATAAAAAGAGTACATATTGAAAAGCAAATTGCGGGAACGTAACCAATAGGATACCGGAGAATTCCATACAAGTAGTAGGCTACAGTACCGGTGCCCCACGAATCAAAGTGCGTAGCGTTCTACAGGGTACCTAATCGTTCCACGCCTTTTCTGGAATAATGGGGATCTTACCTACCACAATATTCCAAAGAATGGTGAGAAGGCGGCACCCAAGACTTCAGTGCTACCACCGCCTCACCGCGCCACGGGGCGGTGGCCGTCCAGATACTGGTAGGCCCGGTTGAGCTGGCTCTCGCCAAACCAGTTGTCCTGGACCTGGAGGGGCACCTCCTCGTCGGGCCGCACTCCCGAGCCGGACAGTTGCCGGCCCGAAGGGGTGTGCCAGCGGGCGATGGGCAGGTACAGGGCTGAGCCGTCTTGCAGCGGGGTGAAGCCGTAGGTGACCGCCCGGCCCGGCGTGGCGACGCCGATAACCGACGCCCGCCCCGCATCCTGCAGCGCCGCGGCCAAGACCTCCGCCGCGCCCACGGTGTCCTGGTCCACCACCACCGCCAGCGGCGGCAGCGCCGTCCTTCCGCCGTAGGACGGCGGCTCACCATTGGGCGCCGTCCAGTCCTTGCGCTGGCCCGCCACGTCCACCTCGTACATCAACAGGCTGCCGACGGGCAGAAACTGACCGGCCACCTCCAGCGCCGCCGCCATAGAACCGCCCTGGATGGCCCGCAGGTCCAGGATCAGCCCATCCAGCGGCCGACGCCCCAGCTCTTCCAGGGCCTGGGCGGTCTGCTGGCCCGTGTTGTCCCGGAGCTGGTCAATGGCCAGATAACCTATGTCACCCGGCGCCACGCGGTAGGACACCGTGTCCACCAGGAGCTCCGCCCGCGTCACCCGGTACTCCAGGGGTGCGGGCTGGCCGGCCCGGCCGATGGTTAGCTGGACTGGGGCGCCTGCCAGACCCCGCACCTGGGCGATGACCTGCGTCACGGTCTGCCCCGCCACCGGCCGCCCGTCCACCGCCAGCAGCACGTCCCCCGGCAGGAGGCCCGCCTGCTGCGCCGGGCTTCCCGCCAAAGGGAACAGCCGCAATATGCCTGCGTCGGTGCGGACCTCGGCGCCGATGCCCTGGTAGCTGCCTGGGTAGCCGCGCTCCAACCTCTGGCGGGACTGGGGGTATTCTTCCGCCGTGACGTAAAAGGCCTGCGGGTCGGCCAGGCCCGCCACCATCCCGGAGATGGCGCCCTGGGCCACCTCCGCCGGGGAGAAATCCGGCCAGGTTTTCTGGTGCAGAGTAATGGCGCGCCACAGGTCGGCCAGCTCCGGGGGCACGCCCACCGGAGGCTGGCCCCGCAGGCGGCCCACTTGAGTGAAGAACGGGTAGGGCGGAGCCTCCGCCAGGCCGGGCAGACCGGTGATGGCGCTGCCCACCACCGCATCCACGTCCAAGTCCTCCGGGCCGGGGTAGGACTGGCGCACCTGATCCCAGGCCTCCCACACCAGGTCCAGTCCAGCGTCACCCGGCGCCGGAGCAGGGGGCGCAACGCAAGCCGGGGCCAAGGCAAGCAGCGCCAGGGCGAGGAGGGTTGCCAGGGCGGAGGATGCTGGTTTCAG
>JBGPJN010000227.1:0-4700 GCA_041485445.1 Dehalococcoidia bacterium | reverse complement strand
GCAGGGCGGCCTGGCGCACGTCGGTGAGGATCACCAGCAGCTGGGCGCCCAGGGTCTTGGCCAGGCAGGCCGAGGCCAGGTCCTTGTCAATCACCGCGTCCACGCCTTTGAGTTGCCTGCCCTGGCGCACCACCGGGATGCCGCCGCCCCCGACGGCGATGACAATCACCCCCGCCTGGGCCAGTTGGCGCACCGTCTCCACCTCCACAATCTCCAGGGGCTTGGGCGAGGCCACCACCCGTCGCCAGCGGTGGTCCTCCACCTCCACCAGGGGAATGTCGCGGCGGCGCAGCCCGGCGGCTTGAGCTTCCGAGTAGAACGGGCCGATGGGCTTGGTGGGGTTTTGAAAGCCTGGGTCCTGTCGGTCCACCACCACCTGGGTCAGCACGGTGGCCACGGCGCGGGCCTGGCCGGAGCGGCTCAGGAGGTTGGCAAGGACCTGCTGGATGGTGTAGCCGATTTCGCCCGCGGACTGGGCCACCGCCACTGAGAGGGGGATGGTGTAGGCCTCTTTGGCCGCCAGCTCGGACCGCAGCAAGATGTTGCCCACCTGCGGACCGTTGCCGTGGGTAATCACCAGGTCACGCCCGTTGCCCAGGGCGGAGAGGACGTGGCCCATGGCCAACTGAGTGTGGCGGAACTGCCGGACCACGGTAGGCCGCTGGTCTTTGGGTAAAAGGGAGTGGCCGCCCAGGGCCACCACGGCGATGGGTCGCATGGTTGCGCACCTACCTTACTACCCACTGTACCATTGGCCCACAGCGGGATAGCAAGCCGGGCGCGGCGCCGACCGGTCTTTTTACCGTCCCCTGCCCGGATTCCAAGGGTTCCGGCCGGAGGATGGCTCCCCACGGAAGCAGCGCCGGGGAATGGCGGTGACGCAGCAAGGGCGTCCCGATGCGATCGGGGCGCCCTTGCCTGGTCTCCGGCCTGGTCGCCGGTTGAATGCCCGCGGGGCATGACCCCCTGGGCGATTAGGCCGCTGGGTCTAGTGCTCGGCGGTCTCCGAGGCCACGGGGTTGAAGGTCACCCGCAGCATGGGGGCCTTGGACTCGTTCTTCCACTGGTGCTTGACGTTGGGCGGCGTCAGGATGGCATCGCCTTCGGTCACCTTATAGCTCTTGCCGCCGCACACTAAGGTGCCCGTGCCTTCCAGCACGTAGATCAGGTGCTCCCACGGGTGGGTATGGCCGCCGGTCTCCTTGTGGCTCACCGCGCCGGGCAACATGGGCCCATTGTACAGCAGCACGTAGTTGGGCACGCCATCTTTGCTGCTCAGCAACATGTGGCCCTTGGCCATTTCCAGGTGCCGGAAGTTGCGGATGAAGGGCGGCTTGCCGCTGCCCTTGGCGGGGCCGGGCTTGGAGGCGCTGCGGTTCTGCGACGCCACCAGCGGGTTGATCTCGATGCGCCGGATGTTGCCGTGGGTCTTGTTGTTCAGGGTGTAATGGTCCACGTTGGGCGGGATGAACATGCCGTCGCCTTCCCGCACCGGGTACTCCTTGCCGTCGCACACCAGGACCCCGGACCCCTCCAGGATGTAGACCTCGTGCTCCCAGGGATGGATGTGGTGGGAGCTGGTCTTCCCCGGCTCGATCACCGAGTAGGACATGGTGTTAGTGGGGGGCCGGTCGTCCAGGCTGACGAGGCGCGTGGCCTCTCCTGGCTTGTACATCTTGCCGGAATTGCGGATTAACGGTTCGGTGATTGTCGCTCGCTGCATGGCTGCTCCTCCTGTCTTGGTCAAGGGTGAAGGCGGCCATCCTGGCCCATGTCATGCTTTGCCAGGCCGGCGCCTTCGGCCTTGCCGGGTGGTCCACCCAATAACGGCTGTCAGCCCAATTATAGTATTGGTGTCAAGCAACCGGCGACGTGAGTAACTGTTCAGACTTCATGAGGTAGGAAGTGGAGCCGCCGTCCGTCACACCGGCGAAGGCCGGTGTCCAGACACAAGCGCGGTTGCGATGCTCTGATGGATTCCGGCTTTCGCCGGAATGACGAAGACCTGACTGAACACTTACCCGCAGGAGCGTTATTCACAGTTCGGAGGACTAGCGGAGGAGCAATAGCAAAGCTGGGGCACAAGAACCAACGGCTGGGGGGCGACGGTCAGGGACTTTGGGGGCTTCGAAGTTTGGATACTCTAGGCCACCATGCGAAGGGCGCTTATCAGCATTCTAGCTCGCGTAGTATCGAGGTCTTGTATGACCGAGCGCCCTCCTTTGCTGACAAGTTCAGTATAAGTCGGCTCAAAGGCCTTTCTAAGAATGCTATTGTTCTTCAGCAAATGGGACTTAAAGTTGAGGAGCGTATAGCCCATGATGAGATTCGTGTCAGGGTCTATACGTATATAGATTGTGTCGATAAGTGGTTCGGTTATTGCACCGGTGTCCTGCCCAATAGTCACAAAGAGGGTATCCTCCTCTGGCTCGTAGAACAACTCCATCCCTTCAGAGGCAATGCGCTGGTCCAAATCAATATTAGCCTCCATTAGGGCTTTAATGTCCCAAGGTAAAGGTTCCCAAGACTCGTTAGCCATGTTGCCTGCCCTCCATACGGTAGCGAGCGCCACTCATCCACATGTACCGGATTTCCTTGGGGCCTTCTGGAAGCATTCTCATGAAGTGGTAGGTTGATACGGTACCGTCTTTTACTACACCTTCGTTCATATGATAGTGAACCACGACCACGAGATGGCAGTGCCGATATTTGCCCTTCCCCAAGCCAAAACTGCAAAGGTAATTCCCACCCTCGTTCTCAATTATGAGGTCTGAGTCCCGGATGACCTGCTGTGCTTCCACAACATATTCTGTGGTTTCTACTCGTCGCAACGCATGAATATCAAAGTTCCGCCGACTCATTCTAACGGTGCGTCCAAGCCAATCTTTGACTTGGAATTTGTAGGGCTCCGGCATTGCGCTCCCTACTACAACGTAAGCCTTGCCTCAATTTGGACATTCTTACGGTATGTCTGTAAATGTTCGGTGTCAAGCAATAAGAATATAAGAAGGCGATTGTGGAGGGGACGCCACTGGGAGTATATTGCCTGTACACCCGATGCCCGTCTCAATACTACAGTCACGGAGGAGGTAGCCAGCCATGATTCTTGGAGCAATCACCAACTCCTGGCGGCAACAGCTGGACCAAAAAGTGGACCAGAAAGACCTGCCCAGCCTGGTGCAAGAGGCCCAGCGGCGGGGCGCCAAGCACGTGGAGCTGCGGCAGACCTGTCTGGGCGACTGCGAAACCGGCCAGGGCGACCAGTGGCGGCCGGTGCTGCCCAAGCTGAAGGCGCTGGTGGAGCGGTTCCCCAATCTGACTTTCGACCTGGCCATGGCCTGGCCCTGCCTGACCCGCCCGGCGGACGCGAAAGGGGAGCAGTTCCAGGCCGCCCTGGCCGGGGCCAAGCTGGTGGGTCGCGCCATGCCCCACCTGCGGGTGGTGGACTCGGCGCGCTTTGACGCCCCCTGGGAGCGGCCCCAGGACCTGCCGCCGGAGGCGCTGGGCGTGGCCGACCTGGCCCGGGAGGCCGCCCGCCAGGGCGTCATCCTCTCCATGGAGAACTCCGGCCAGCCCATCCGCAGCATGGCGCTGGTGGTGCGCCAGGCTCGCGCCAAGCTATCGCCCAAAGAGGGGAGCTACCTGGGCCTGTGCCCGGACCCCACCAACCAGCTGCGCAGCTACCCCAACAGCGACCCCCTGGCCGAGCTGGAGGCGCTGCCCCTGGACATGGTCAAGCTGGTGCACTTCAAGCAGGCCACCGCCGGCAAGGCCCACCCGGCCCTGGACGCCGGCGACCTGGACACCGCCCGCATGGTGCGGGTGCTGACCGCCAAGGGCTATCGGGGCCCGGCCATCATGGAGATACCGCCTCACGACCAGGTGCTGGACAACCTGTCCGCCAGTTTCAAATACTTCGGGGGCTTGAGGGCTGGAGACTGAGGCGTGGCCGGCCACCGCGACTACACCGTCTCCATCCACTACGACCGTCGCCTCTACCGGCAGGACATCGCCGGGTCGATCGTTCACGCCCGGATGCTGGCGCGTCAGGGGATCATCTCGGTCCCCGACGCGGAGCAGATTGTGCAGGGACTGGAGCAGGTCCGCCAGGAGATTGAGTCGGAGCGGTTCCCCTGGGACCCGGCCCTGGAAGACCTGCACATGAACATCGAGAGCCGGCTGCACCAGCTCATCGGCCCCGCCGCCGGGCGGTTGCACACGGGCCGCTCCCGCAACGACCAGATCGCCCTGGACCTGCGCCTCTACACCCGTGAGGCGATCCGGGATGCCATCAAGAGCCTGCGCCGGGTGCAAGAGGCGCTGGTGGGCCTGGCGGAGCGGTACGCGGAGGTGGTGATGCCGGGCTACACCCACCTGCAGCGGGCCCAGCCGGTGCTGGCGGCCCACCACTTTCTGGCCTACTTCCAGATGTTCCAGCGGGACGCGGGGCGCTTTGAGGACTGTTACCGCCGCACCGACGTGCTGCCCCTGGGCAGCGGCGCCCTGGCGGGGGTGCCCTATCCCACCGACCGGGAGTTTCTGGCCAAGGAGCTGGGGTTCAGCGCCATCAGCGCCAACAGCATGGACGCGGTGTCCGACCGCGACTTCCTGGTGGAGTACCAGGCCGCCGCCGCCCTGGCCATGATGCACCTGTCCCGTCTGGCGGAGGAGTTAGTCCTGTGGTCCAGCCGGGAGTTCGG
>JBGPJN010000226.1:0-4701 GCA_041485445.1 Dehalococcoidia bacterium | reverse complement strand
TGGGGTGTGGCCCAGTAGTACTCGTGGATGCCGGCGTAAGGCTTGCGCTTGGCGCGCTCAATCCACCGCTCCATTATCCTATCCAGGATCTCCTTCACCCGGGGCCAGTAGACCGGCTGGTTGTTGGCGGGGACTGTGCTCATGCTTCTTTAACTCTTCTTGTGTGTGCAAAGTCCCTCCCTTACCAAGGGGAGGTTAGGAGGGGTCGTCCCTCCTGGTTGCGCCGAGACAACCCCCTCTGTATCTCCCCCTTGGCAGTGGGGAGAGTTGGAGCCTGCCCACAAGCTTTACCGGGGGTGCTCGCTGACCACGTCCCGTTGCAGCAACTCCACGGCGTGGGGCAGCACCGGCTTCACCACCTCCAGGCACTCCCGCACCCCCTTGGGGCTGCCAGGCAGGGTGATGATCAGGGTCTTGCCTCGGATGCCCGCCACCGACCGGCTGAGCATAGCCATGGGGGTGAACTGCAGGGTCTTGGCCCGCATGGCCTCCGCCAGGCCGGGGACCTCCTTGTCCAGGATGGAGCGGCAGGCCTCGGGGGTTACGTCGTGACGGCCCAGGCCCGTGCCGCCGGTGCTGACGATGAGGTCCACCTCCGGGTCATCGGCCCAGTCAGCCAAGCGGCGGGCGATGACCTCCTGGTCGTCGGTGACGATCTGGTAGCGCACCGTTGCGTAGTCGGGGGGGCACAGCACCGCCTGGATGGCCTGGCCGCTGGCGTCTTCCCGCCGCTGCCCCAGGGCGCCCGAGGTGCTGATGGTCAACACGGCAAGCCGGATCATGTCTGCCTCCGGCGGCAATAATACCACAAGGAGCTTTCAGCGGTCAGCTACCCCTGTCCGTGTGCACGGGGCCGTTTCATTTTCGCCGCAAGGGCTCTGCCCCCGCTGGTTGAGTAGGCCCGACCGCAGTCGGGACGTATCGAAACCCGTCTCCCCGTTGGTCTCGATACGGCCTGCGGGCCTACTCGACCAGCGAGTGGAGGAAAATCAAACAGCCCTGGTCCGGGTGCAGGGTGGGGGCTGACAGGGTGACAGCTTTAGGGCTGACCGCTGACCGTTCTGTCATTGACAACCCCTAGCCAGCCTCGTATGCTCCCAGGGATATCCACCGTGCGAGGTGCAACCTGCCGTGCCCGGCCAGTCGTCCTGTGTTTTCTGCGAGATTGTGTCGGAGCGCTCCCCAGCCAGGGTCCGCTACCTGGACGAGGAGGTCATCGTCATCGTCAACAAGCTGACCTGGGTGCCGCTGATGCTGCTGGTGATGCCCAAGCAGCACCTGAGCCAGTTGGAGATGTGGAGCGACGGGCTGATGGGTCGGCTGGGCCGCGTGGCGGCGGAGATGGGCTGCATGCACGCGCCCAACGGCTTCCGCATCCTGTCCAACTTTGGGCACGACGGCATGCAGAGCCAGCCCCACGGGCACCTGCACGTCATCGGCGGCACGCACCTGGGGCCGTACGCGTGACGGAGCATTAGGTGCGCTTTGTATGGACGAATTCACACGCCAAGACTTGATTTCACTCGTCGGAGCAATTTCAACGGCGCTGGCAGTGTTCGTTGCAATGATAGCGATTTTGTGGCAGAGCCACCTTACTCGGCAAGTGCAGTCAGTCACAATGTTGAGGGACTATGACAGGGAATTCAACGAAGAGATCCTCATAAAGGCGCGACTTGTCTTGGCAGAATCCCTGTTAAGCAAATTGAACAGTCCAACTCCAGCCGGTCACGAGAGCGAAAATCTGCTAATCGGTCAGTACGCCATGGTGCCTGACTTTTTCACAACGATAGGCATCCTAGTAAATAAGCGTATTTTGGATGTGGAAATGGTCTGGAGCGGGTATTACTACTGGGTCAGGCATTACTGGGTCTTGCTGTGGCCCTACATTGAAACTTTGCGAGAGAAGCAAGGGGACAAGACCTACTATACCAATTTCCAGCGGCTCCACAATAGATTGAACAAGTATCAAAAGAAAAGGGATAAACTCTCTTATCGTGCGCCTACCGAGGATGCACTGAGGGAGTTCTTGCACGACGAGGTTTTGAAGTGCACCGTTTTCTGGAAGGTGCCTACGGAACCTGCACCTGCACCAACTAAGGCCTAATCCACAGGGGCATTCGACAGTAGCAATATAGGAGCATCCCATGCCGGAAACCGTCCTTTACGAGAAGCAGGACCACATCGCCGTCATTACCCTCAACCGTCCGGCCGCGCTGAACGCCATCAACCGGCAGCTGCGCCGGGAGCTGGCCGAGGTCATCCTCCAGTTCGACGGCGATGACGACGCCTACGTGGCCATCCTTACTGGGTCGGGGCGGGCCTTCTGTGCCGGCCGCGACCTGAAGGAGCGCGCCGCCGACAACGCCCAGGGGCGCCAGGCCCGCGCCAGCGACAGCATGGCCCCGGACCGGCCCTACATGTGGCCCCAGACCTGGAAGCCCCTCATCGCCGCCATCAACGGCTTTGCCCTGGCTGGCGGCTGGTCCATCGCCCAGATGTGCGACCTGCGGGTGGCCGCCGAGAACGCCCAGCTGGGCATCAGCGAGACTAAGTGGAGCCTGCTGCCCCCCTTCGGCACCATCCTGCCCCGCATGGTGCCCCTGTCGGCGGTGCTGGAGCTGGTGATGACCGCCCAGCCCATCAGCGCCCAGCGAGCCTACGACATCGGGTTCGTCAACAAGGTGGTGCCCCCCGACGACCTGATGGCCGAGGCCCTGACCCTGGCCCACCAGATTGCGGAGAACGCGCCCCTGGCGGTGCGGTACTTCAAGGAGCTGGCCTACCGAGGCCTGAACATGTCCACCCAGGACATTTCGGCGCTGGCCTACCATATGTACGACCAGCTGCTGCAGACCGAGGACTCCAAGGAGGGGCCCAAGGCCTTTGCCGAGAAGCGCAAGCCCCAGTGGAAGGCGAAATAAAGCTGACAGCCATCAGCCTGTCAGCTTTCAGGCCCCGCCCCGCACCGGGGAGGAGGGGCTGCTGAGGGCTGACTCACTGACGGCTGACAGCTAGAAAGAGGAGGTAACTATGTTTGGCGTAGTGGTAACCATTAACATCAAGCCGGGGGTCAAGGACCAGTTCATGCGGGCGCTGCTGGACGACGCCCGCGGTTCGGCCACCAGGGAGCCGGGCTGCCTGCGCTTTGACGTGCTCCAGGACAACGCTGAGGCCAACCGCGTCTACCTGATGGAGGAGTACAGGGACGAAGCGGCCTTTGAGACCCACACCAAGCAACCCCACTTCACCAAGTTCTTCGAGACGGTCAAAGACTGGTTCGCCACACCCATCGAGATCCGCAAAGTCTCTGGAGTATACCCGCCGAAGTAAAAAGCTGTCAGCTATCAGCTTGTCAGCCATCAGCCCCCTCCCCCCACCGGGGGGTGGGGTTAGCTGATAGCTGACCGCTGAAGGCTGACAGCTATTAAAGGAGGCACGTCATGGGCGACAAGCTGCAACAGGGGGAAAGGTTCCCGGCGCTGACCCTCAAGCAGGTGGACGGCACCACGGTCAAGTTCCCGGCGGAGATGCCGGGGCGCTACGCCGCGCTGTTGTTCTATCGGGGCCACTGGTGAAGCTACTGCAAGCGGCAGTTGGCCGCCTGGCAGGAGCAGAAGGCGGAGTTGGACGCCCTGAACTGCACCATCTACGCCATCAGCGTGGACACCCAGGAGCAGGGGCAGGAGATGGTGCGGGAGTTTGGGCTGACCTTCCCGGTGGCCTACGGCCTGACGCGGGAGGAGTCGGACTCCTTTGGGGCCTGGTGGATCGTGGACCAGCACGGCGGGCACAACCAGCCCACCGAGTTCCTGCTGGGGCGCGGCGGCACGGTGCTGGGCTCCATGTACACCTCGGGCCAGGTGGGGCGCATGGCGCCGGAGGAGGCCATCCGACTCATCACCACCCGGGAGCGCCGGCGGTTGGAGCAGGCCCAGGCCGCGGGGGGGTAGCTATCAGCGGTCAGCTATCAACCCTCAGCAGTCAGCCCCCTCCCCTCACCGGAAGGGTGGGCGGGGGCGGAAGGCTGACAAGCTGATGGCTGACCACTCTTGGCGCTTCAAGCTGCTCTACGACGGGCAGTGCCCGTTTTGCCGCCAGGAAGTGCGCTGGCTCCAGCGTTGGAACCGGCGCGGGCGCCTGGCCTTCGAGGACATCTCCGCCCCCGAGTTTGATGCCGCGCGCTACGGCCTCACCCGCGAAGACCTCATGGGCGTCATGCACGGCGTCTTCCCCGACGGCCGCATTGTGCGCAAGGTGGAGGTGTTCCGGCAGGCGTACTGGGCGGCGGGCCTGGGCTGGTTGGTCGCCCCCACCGGCTGGCCCGTGCTGCGCTGGCTTTTCGATGGGCTTTACGTGTTCTTCGCCCGCCACCGGGTCTCCCTGGGACGCCTCCTTGACCGCTCCTGCGACGCCGGCGCCTGCGGGCACCAGGGGCATAAGAAGGGCTGAGGGCAGGCGAGGGGGACCGCCCCCTCTGTATCTCCTCCTTACCTAAAGGGGAAGAAGGACGCCCCGCCCCGGTCCCCGTCCCCCCTTACCAAGGGGGGACCACAGGGGGGTGGTCCCCCGCCCCGCTGACTGCGGATGTAGGAATAGCAAAACGGAAACAGAGATTGCCCTGTGCCGCGCACATGCTCAACCAGATGTGAGATTTAAGACGCTGGCACCGCCCGGCACCCAGAAGGATGCTTCGTTGGCGAC
>JBGPJN010000225.1:0-4715 GCA_041485445.1 Dehalococcoidia bacterium | reverse complement strand
TTGAATTGGCGGGTGGCGCTGCGCCTGGGGCGGGTGTCCAACCTGCCCACCGTCTGGACCAACGCGCTGGCCGGGGTGGTGCTGGCCGGGGGCCTCGCTGGCGGATCGATGGAGCCTGGCCCCATTGCCCTGCTGCTGCTGGCGCTATCCCTGTTCTACACCGGCGGCATGTACCTCAACGACGCCTTCGACCGCCGGTGGGACGCCCAGCACCGGGCGGAGCGGCCCATCCCGGCGGGGCAGGCGCGGGCGTCCACAGTGTTCATCGAGGGGTTCGGCATGCTGGCCGCGGGAGTGGGCGTGCTGGCGGTGGTTAGCTGGGGCGCGCCAGCGGGGCGGGGGTGGCCTCCCGTGCTGGCCGGGCTGGGCCTGGCCGCCGCCATCGTCTACTATGACTGGCGGCACAAGACCCACCGCCTGAGCCCGGTGGTCATGGGCCTGTGTCGGGCGCTGGTTTATGTGACGGCGGGCCTGGCGGTGGCGGCCACCCTGAGCGGCCCGCTGCTGTGGGGCGCCGCCATGCTGTTGGCCTACCTGGTGGGGCTGACCTACGCCGCCAAGCAGGAGGCCCTGGGTCACCTGGGTCGGATTAAGAACCTGTGGCCCCTGGCCTTCCTGGCGGCGCCCTTTGTATATCTGGCGTACCGCCTGCCCGCCGCCCCGGCGACGCCGCTGCTGGCGCTACTTTACCTGGCCTTCCTCCTGTGGGTCGCCTACGCCCTGGTCCACCTGGCGGGCCGGAAGCGCCGGAACATCCCCCTGGCGGTGGGCGCCCTCATCGCCGGCATATCCCTGCTGGACGCTGCGCTCATCGGATTGCAGGGGCAGATGGCCCTGGCCTGGCTGGCCGCGGGCGGCGCGGTGCTGACCCGCCTGCTGCAGCGGTTCGTGCCGGGCACGTGAGGGGTGGCCCACCCCCTCTGTGTCTCCCCCTTCGTAAGGGGGAGAAGGACGGGTGCCAAGACGTGCTCGCGGAGTCGGGCTGTTCCTCCCCTTACCAAGGGGAGGTCAGAGCCTGCCCTGAGCACAGTCGAAGGGAGGGGTCGTTCCCGGCTGCCGGGCCGAGAGCACCCCTTGCGCAGCAATGACCACCGGCATCGTACCGGTTCACTCAAACAGGTGCCGCAGCACCAGCTCCTTCACCCCGGCGGCGGGCACCGGCCCCTCGGGCAGCAGCTCCGGCTGGGTAGACATGACCAGGGGGCCGGCCTCAGGCCGGTTGTTGACCCGCCCGTGGGAGCCCCGCACCAGGGTGGCGTCCAGCCCGATGACGTCCATGAGCGACCGGAAGCCCAGCCTGCTCCGCAGCAGCCGCGCGGCGATGGCCAGCTTGGGCGCCTTTAGCCTGGAGTTGAGGAACAGCTCCGCCGGGTCGTAGCCGGGCTTGCGGTGGATGTCTACGGTGCGGGCAAAGTCCGGGGCACGGGCAGCGTCCAGCCAGTAGTAGTAGGTGAACCACGCGTCCTCCCGGCTGACCGCCACCAGCTCCCCGGAGCGCGGGTGGTCCAGCCCGGCGGCGCGCTGCCCTTCCCCGTCCAGCACCGCCTCCACGCCGGGCAGCGCCGCCACCAGGGCCTTGACCTCGCCCACGCGGTCTGGGGAGCGCACGTAGACGTGGGCCACCTGGTGGTCGGCCACCGCAAAGGCCTGGCTGGCCCCCGGGTCCAACATCTCCCGCCCCAGCTCCTCGCGCACCCGCAGCAACCCCGCCCGGCGCAGCGCCCGGTTAATGTGCACCGGCTCCCGCACCTGGGTGACCCCGTACTCCGACAGCACCATCACCCGCGCGCCGTCCTGCTTCACCCGGCGGATGAGCTGGCCGCACAGGTCGTCCACCGCCCGCAGGTCCGGCCCCAGCCCCGGATGGCTCGGCCCCAGGCGCTGGAGGTTGTAGTCCAGGTGGGGCAGGTAGACCAGGGTCAGGGTAGGACGGCGCGTCTCGTAGACGTGCAGGGCGCACCGGGCGATCCACCGGCTGGCGGTGATGTCCGCCGCCGGGCCCCAGAAGCGGAAGAGGGGGAAAGGGCCCAGGTGCTGGCTCAGCTCCTGGCGCAGCTCCGCCGGCTGGGTGTAGACGTCGGGGAGCTTGCGCCCGTCGGCGGGGTACATGGGCCGGGGCGTTACCGAAATGTCCGCCGAGGAGTACATGTTGAACCACCAGAAAAGTTGGGCGCAGGTAAAGGACGGGTCCCGTCGGCGGGCCGTCTCCCACAGCTTCTCCCCGGCCACCAGGTGGTGGGACTGGTGCCAGAAGCGGACCTCCGCCTGGTGGCGGAAGTACCAGCCGTTGGCCACGATGCCGTGGTCCCGGGGCGGCAGGCCGGTGAGCATGGTGGCCTGCACAGGGCAGGTCACCGCCGGGAGGATGGTGGCCAGGGGGCGCACGCCGCCCTGGGCCGCCAGCGCGTTCAGGTGGGGCGTGTCCGGGCCCAGCAGCGCCGGGGTGAGGCCGGCCACATTGAGCACCAGGGTGGGGTGCATCGGCGGGGTTAGGGCCTTACCTGCGGGGCCTGGCCCCGCAGCACCGAGTTTCCCTCCCAGAGCCGTCGCTGGTCGATGGCGCCGGCGCCCAGCCGGGCCGGCAGGTCCAGGCGGCCGCTCTGGCCAAAGAAGGCCACCGGGTTGTCCCACACGATGCGCTGGATGGTGGCGTCGTCAATGCCCGCCTCGGCCATGGCCTGCACCGTTTTGGGCACCTTCAGCGGGTCGCTGACGCCCCAGTCGGCGGCGCTGTTGATGAGGATGCGGTCCGCCCCGTACTTCTTGACCAGCGCGGCCATGCGCCCCTCGTCCATCTTGGTGCCGGGATAGATCGAGTGGCCGGCCCAGCAGCGGGTCTCCAGGACCAGGGGCAGCGTCTCCTCGTTGTTGTGGTCAATCAACACCCGCTCCTCCGGGAACCCGGTTTCCCGCACCAGGGCCAGGCTGCGCTGGGTGCCCCACTTCTTGTCCCGATGGGGCGTGTGCACCAGCACCGGCAGGTCGTACTCCAGCGCCAGCCTCAGCTGGGCGGCAAAGGCCAGCTCCTCGGCCTCCGTCTGGTCGTCGTAGCCGATCTCCCCCACCGCCACCACGCCGTCCTTCTCCAGATAGCCGGGCAGCAGGTCCAGCACCCCCCGCGCCACCGCCGGGTTGTTGGCCTCTTTGGGATTGAGGGACAGGGTGCAGAAGTGGGCGATGCCGAACTGGCTGGCGCGGAACCGCTCCCAGCCCAGGAGCGCCAGGAAGTAGTCCTCAAAAGTGCCCGCGTGGGTGCGGGGCTGGCCCAGCCAGAAGGACGGCTCCACAATGGCGGCGATGCCGGCCCTGGCCATGGCCTGGTAGTCATCGGTGGTGCGGGAGGTCATGTGGATGTGGGGGTCAAACAGCTTCATTGCCAGCTCCCTTGGTCAAGAGTATCAGGGCGGCGTCCGGGGGCACGGGCCTGCCGGCGGCCCGGCGCTCCTGGGCGTAGTCCGCCACCATGCGCGTCAGGTCCGGGGTGACGCGGTCCCGCAGGCCGCGGACCCGCCCCAGGGGCGCGCCGGTGAACAGCGCCTTGAGCACCATCTGGTTGAAGACCGGCTCCGGGAAGTGCCGGTGGGGGTACGGGTTGTCGCGGGCGATGGCCTCAAACACGGTCTGCACGCTGCTGCGGCAGGCCTCCACGGCGGTGGCCAGGAAGCGGGGCGGGTCCGGCAGCCAGGCCAGGGCCCGCAGCAGGGCCTGCCGCTCGTGGTTGTCCCCCCGGCGGTACGTCTCATCGATGAAGGCGGGGTGCTCCGGGGCGGGCAGGCACTGGGTGGCGTGCCGCCACAGGGCGACGCGGAACACCTCATCCAGCCCGCGGCCGTTGAGGTCCGCCAGCAGGGCCGCCAGCGCCCCACGGTCACTGAGAACCGGCAGCTCCGCGTCCTCGAGAGGGTCTCCCTCGGCGGCGTCCCAGGTCACTGGCGCGTCCCCCAGGCGTCGCCGCGCGCCGGCATAGACCGTGGCAAAGCGCCGGCGGTCCAGGGGCGGCTGTAACTCCGCCAGGACACCGTCCAGCCAGTCCAGCGCGCTGGGGGGGCAGCGCCGCCGCACCAGGTGCAGCAAGGTGGGTGTGGTGGAGTCAGGTATCACCGTCACTCCGAAGGGCGCAGTCAGGCGGCGCCGCGTGGGACCTCCCGCCTGATCCACCAATCAGGATAACGGTATCCCGCGCCTTGCCGCAAGGTCAAACCTGCCGCTCCCGCAGGCTCGTTTCATTCTCCCCTAAGGTAGGGGCAGTCCAGGGCGCATCCCGGCACAGTCGGGACGCCCCCACGGGCAGGCCGAAAATGAGACGGCCCTGAGCCGCTCCCGCGCCACGCCCTTAGCAGCTCTTAACGGCCTTGCCTCAAAAGTATTTATTCCGACAGGCTGCTGCGTTTTCCATCCATTTACTGTCACCCTGAGCATAGCGAAGGGTCTAAATCACTGGGATTTTAGATTCTTCGCGTCGCTCAGAATGACATTTGAGGCAAGGCCCCCAAAGGGAGAAGGGGGCCGGGGGGATGAGGGCGAGGGGCGAGGGGGCATTTGCGCCGCAAATGACTCCCTACTGATTGAGATATTTGTGCAGGACTCGGTAGTGGTTCTCAGTGGCCGTGACCAGCCCCTGGCTAAGCGCCCCCGGACTATGTAGAATTGCCCGCGTGGCTTTTGAACCTCGGGAGAGACCCATCTGGCGCAGGAGGGGGAGCCGCGGGATGGCC
>JBGPJN010000224.1:0-4763 GCA_041485445.1 Dehalococcoidia bacterium | reverse complement strand
GGTCATGGGTGCCCTTGCCCAGCACCTGGCCGGTGGCGGCGTAGTGGTCCATGGTGTCCTTCAGGCCGTACTTCTGGATGGGGCAGACCTTCATGCAGACACCGCAGCCCAGGTAGCGGGCCATGACGGGGCGGCAGCGCTTGAAGTACAGCTTGTTCTTCTCCATGCCGCGCCACCAGATCTTGTCGCGCATCAGAGCGCGGCCGGGGCAGCGGTTCACGCAGACCTGGCAGACCTGACAGAAGGCGTGGATGCCGTAGTCAACGGGCTTGTCATAGGTGACGTTGGCATCGGTGGTGATTAGCATGATGCGGCAGCGGCTGCCCACGTGGGGGGTCAGCAGGTAGCCGCAGGCGCCCAACTGGCCCAGACCGGCAGCTACGAACATGGGGATGTAGGGGCCGGTGTTGTCATTGGGGCTGTGCACTTGGGCGTGGTAGCCCAGGGAGCGGATGAAGTTGCCCAACTCCAGACCGGCCGCGCCCTCGGTGCGGTAGGTGCTGGAGTGAACGATCTCGGCGTCCACGCTGGGGATGGTCTGGGTGGGCTCAAAGTCCTGCTCGTAGGCCAAGCAGAGAACGTGGGGGAACTTGACCCATTCCTTCTTGCTCTGGTAGGTGTAGCGGTGGTCGTAGGAAGTGAAGCCGTACTCCACGTACCCCAAATCCTTGGCCTTGTCCTTGATCAACTGGGTGACGTCCTCGCCGGTGGGTTTGACGGACGGCTCCATGTCACCGGACAGGCGGGAGGCCATGATCAGGGGCTTGTTCAGCTTGTCGTGCTCCTTGCGGATCTCCCGCATCTCGGCGTGGCCATCACGGATGGTGTTGGCCCAGTCCCGGGAGGCGCGCTCGGTGATGTTCATGGTCTCAACGGGGTACTCCCGAGAGTACCAGTCAACCTCGCGCTGGTTCATGGGGATGCCAGGGACGGTCTCCAGCTCCTCGGGAACCAGGATGGTCACCGGAGCCTCACCGTACTTCTTGCCAGGCCGGACTACTTCGTGGCCTATCTTCAGCATACCTGCTCCTCCCATACATATGGTTGGGCTTATCCTAAATAAAGCCTTGGCAACAAGGTATACCCTCCAGTCTCGTTTGTCAATACTATTGGGCACCTGGAATCGTATTCTTTGTGGGAATACTACCCATATCGTATGGCAATGATGTGACTTTGCTAGCTAGCTATCCGCCGGGGCCGCCGGGGGTCAGCTGCGGGCGCGCCCCGCCAGGTCCGCCACCAGCAGCTCCAGGGCCAGGTCCGGCTCCAGGCGCCCAGTCTTGATGGCCAGGTCGGCCTCCAGCAGCCTCTGGAACCGCCAGGTGATATCCGGCCAGGGATGGCGCCGGGCCTGTTCCTGGGCCTTGGTCGCCACGAACTGGGAGGGCACCCCCAGCCGGGCCGCCATCTCCCCCGGGGGGACCCGCAGCTCTGCCAGGTGCCGCGCCAGGGCCAGCAGGCGCAGCTGGCGCTCCACCATGACCAGAATGTAGATGGCGTCGCGGCCGTCCTGGCGGAGTTGCTGGAGCAGGCGCAAGGCCACCGCGGGCCGGCCTTCCAGCATGGCGTCCACCGCCGCGAAGATGCTGACCTCCCGCACTGAGGCCACCAGCTCCCGCACGTCGGCCTCTTCTATTATGGAACCGGAGGGCGGGGCCGCGCCCGACGACCGGGAAGCGCCCGCCGGGGCCGGGCCGCGACCGGCGGCGTAGAGCGACAGCTTCTCCAGCTCCCGGTCCAGGGTCCACAGGTCGCTGCCCACCAGGTCGGCCAGGCAGCGGATGGCGGCCGGGCTGATGCCGGCGCCCTTCTGCTGGGCGGAGGTCTTGATCCACCGGGCCAGGGGCTCGCCCGAGGGCGCGGTGAGGCGCTGCACCTGGGCCACGGGCCGCAGGGCGCGCAGCAGGGGGTTGCCCTCGGCCACCGGGCCGTCCACCAGCACCAGCAGGGTGGTCTCCGGCATCAGGGGGATGGCCGGGGCCAGGGCCTCCCAGCCGCCCAGGGCATCGGCGGCGGGAGCGCCGGCCCGGCGGCCGCGACCCTCTCCAGAGGGGCCGCCCCGGGACCGGCCCTCACGTCCCTCCCGCCTTTCAAACGTGGCCAGCAGGCCCTCCACCACCACCAAGCGCCGCGTGTCCATGAAGGGCAGGGCCTGGCAGACGGCCAGCAGCTCAGGCAGGCGCATCTGTCCGGCCCGCAGGACGTGCCGGTTGGACTCCAGGGGCGGCGCATCGACACCGGCCGACTCCAACTGACGCAACGCCTGGCCCACCAGGAAGCTGTCTCCATAGATGATATGGGCGGGCATTATGTCTCCCGGCGCTCCACCAGCTCGGTAAGGATGCCCAACACCGACCGGGGGTGAATGAAGGCCACGCGGCCGGACAGTCCCTCCCGGGGCTGCCGGTCCACCAGCTCCAGCCCCTGGGCCTCCAGGATCCGCAGCTTGCCCGGCAGGTCGCCCACGTTGAAGGCCAGGTGGTGCAGCCCCTCGCCGCGCCGGGCGATGAACCGGCCCACCGGAGTGTTCTCCGCCAGCGGCTCCAGCAGCTCCAGGCGGGTCTGGCCTACCTGGATCAGGGTGGCCCGAACTCCCTGGTCCGACAGCTCGGCCACGTCTGACGGCGGCGCGCCGAAGACCCGCTGGAAGAGCTCCAGGGCCGCCTGGAGGTCCCTGACGGCCACGCCCACATGGTCAATGTGGTTGATGGTGCAGACCGGGTGGGTGTTCACGCTTCCAGCGCCTCCCTGGGTATAAGACTGAGCACCCGGCCTACGGCAGGTCTAATACGTTCACCGTATTCCAGGACGATTTCGCGGGTAAGACCTGACTCGTAGAAGTTTTGATGTAGTGAGTTGGCCTCTGCGAACGCCTCTCTGAGTGCCGGGTCGCGGTTGTCTTTCGCGAGCACCATCGCGAAGTCCCGAACAGCGCCATGGCTTCGCAACTCTACGCCCTTGAAGGCGGCGACTGCCTTGATTGCCTGGGCCATGCTACCCCACAGGAACTCCCCGGCCTTCTCCACCTCGCCACGTTCCAAGGAGACATAGGCGTTCTCCAGATAATGACGACTCCTGGCGACATATCCGACGAGTTTCGCTGACGTGTCCCGGTTCTCCGGTGTCATGCTTTTGAGCGGTCCCCTTTTAACGAGCCGAACCGGGCGGTGGCGGCAGGGCTTCCGACCTCTCGACCTGGTAATGTAGGATTGTTCCTGTGGAGGATTCAATAGTGACAGTGGCGATTCTGGCATAGAACGCACCCACATCGACCTCCACCACCCAAGTGTTACTCTCAGCGAATAGGCCCTTTTCGAGTTTGGCGCTCAAGGGTTTTTGGGAAATGGGATAGTAGCTCTTGAGAAACGCCACGGCCACCGCCGTGGCCTCTTCCGCATTTTTTATTTCTGGCACTTGAACCTCCTTCACACAGGGTACTGGGCCAGCACCTGCCGGGCAATGACCAGCCGCTGCACCTCCGACGTCCCTTCATATATTGTGGTGGCCCGGGCGTCCCGGAAGATGCGCTCCACGCCCGCCTCCTTGAAGTAGCCGGCGCCACCGTGGACCTGGATCGCCTGAGAGGCCACCTGGACGCACATCTCCGAGGCGATGAGCTTGGCGATGGATGCCTCATTAATGAAGGGCAGGCCGTGGTCCTTGAGGGTGGCGGCGGTCATGGTGCAGACGCGGGCGGCGTGCACCTGGGCGGCCATGTCCGCCAGCATGAACTGGATGGCCTGGTGCTGGGCGATGGGCTTGCCGAAAGTCTGGCGCTGCTGGGCGTAGCGCACCGCCGCCTCCAGGGCCGCCTGGCCGATGCCCACGCACTGGGCGGCGATGATGATGCGGCTGGAGTCCAGGATCTCCATGGCGTAGCGGAAGCCGCGGCCCTCCTCGCCCAGCAGGTTCTCCGCGGGCACCGGGGTGTCCTGGAACACCACCTCGCAGGTGCTGGAGCCGCGCATCCCCATTTTGCCGTGCATGGGGTTGATGGTCAGGCCCGGCGCGCCCTTGGGCACCACAAAGGCGCTGATGCCCCGGTAGCCCTGGCTGCGGTCCAGGGTGGCGAACACCACCATGGACTCGGCAACCTCGGCGTTGGTGATGAACATCTTGCTGCCGTCGAGGGAGTAGCCGCCCCGGCGCTTGGTGGCGGTGGTCTGCAGGGCGGCGGCGTCGGAGCCGCTGCCGGGCTCGGTCAGCGCCCAGGCGGCCACGCCCGTGCCGGCGGCCAGGGTGGGGATCAGCCGCTGGCGCTGCTCCTCGTTGCCGAAGCGGTACATGGTGGTGGTGCCCAAAGACAGGTGGGCAATCAGCGTCACCGAGGCGGCGGCGTCGCCCCGGCCCACCTCCTCGGCGGCGATGGCGATCTGCCGGTAGCCGCCGGGGGTGCCCCCGTACTGGGGGTCCAGGCCGATGCCCGTCAGCCCCAGGCGGGCCATGCCCTGCCAGTTCTCCCAGGAGAATTTCTCCCCCTCATCTACTTCACGAGCGCGGGGCATCAGCTCCCGGTCGGCAAAATCCCGCACCAGGGCTTGCAGCATCTTTTCCTCTTCGTTAAGCAGCAGGTCTGGCATTATGGGCCTCCTGGGCTTTGTATAATTCTTGGCTCCGCTAACTGAACGATTTCTGGTCTAACCCCTTTGATTCTCACTCTTGATGGTTAGTCAGTTTTCCAGGCTGAAGTGGTTATCAGCGTGGGAGAAGCAACCGAGCTACTGAGGCCTATAGGTTGCGGTGGCGGCCAAGTCAATGATCTC
>JBGPJN010000223.1:0-4881 GCA_041485445.1 Dehalococcoidia bacterium | reverse complement strand
GTAGTCCAAGCAGGCGGCAACTTGCTCCTGGGTTAAGTCCGGGAATTCAGCGATGATCTCGCCAGCGGTTTGGCCCGCCGCCAAGTAGCCCAGGACCAGGCTTACCGGAATGCGCGTCCCCTTGACTCTGGGCTTGCCCCGAAGCACCGCGGGAGTGCTTTCAATATGATTCCTCCAGTTTGTTGGCATACAGCTACCTTTTTACGCAGATTCAAATTGGAGTACCCCAAGCTGCTCTGGAGTAGCGCGTGTGCTGAGGTTGAGTATCTCAACCCCCACTACCCTGCCAGCGGCGTCAAAATCCAAAATGATCCCTGGTTGCACCTCTTCCGACTCCACTATGGCTGACTCATCGAGTCGGAAGTACAGGGCATCACTTTTTTTGTCTACTTTAAGCCTCATGGGAGATTCCGATAAACATCTCGTCGGTGCCCTACCCTGAACACAGTGACCACTCTCTGGCGATTATCAACCTCAAAGAGAATACGATACTCACCACTGGTTGCCCTGAAGGTATTCTCTCTGCCTCGGATAGGCCTGACATCCTGTGGCCTAGGATTGGTAGCCAATGAGAGGAGCTTTTCTAACACCTGGCGGCGAATCCTGGGAGTTAGCCGGCCAATTTCCTGGTCAGCCCGCCTGGTCGTTACTATTGAGTAGGTCACTTTCCCCTATCTCAGCCAGCAGTTCTTTGATGAGCCTGGTAGGTTCGTGTTCGACCTCTTCAATAGCTCGGAGGTCCTCCTCCTCTTCCTGACCCTCCAGCCATTGTCGGAGAGCGACTAACACCATATCCTGAAGGCTCATCTCCTTCTCCCGGGCAAACTTCTCCAGCAACTTACGGCGCTTTTCGGTACCAAGGTTGATGGTGACTTCTGTGCGTACTCTAGCCATAAAGCCCTCTTATACTACGGCCCTATCACAAACTTCTCTCAGGCGACACCCTCGGCACTTGTTGGGGTTTTTATTAGACGTGAATTGCGCAGCGCCTGAAATCAGCTTATGAACCCGCTCTATTACCTTGATGACCTCGACCTGGGCACGTTCGTCAAACAGCCCACTCCAGTAAATCTTATCCGTCCCTTCCTCGCGTAAGGCACCAATTATCAACCTGTCATCCAGTGATTCAACTGTTTCCTTAAGCGCAAGGCAATAACCCCAGACCTGATGAATGTCCGAATTGTATGCTTTCGTACCTCGTTTATCGTCTATGACCAGAATAGCAGACGGTTTGAACGAGATTCCATCAATCCGACCGTAAATCCCATGCTGCTGGCTCCTTACCGGGAACTCTCTGCTCACTACGACGCTGAGCTTTGAGCCATCCAGCATTTCGGATAATGTGGCCGGTACAGCCTCTTCAGCAAATTTTGTGTAGAGTCGTTCATGCTCTTCCGAGCCGGCAATCATCTCCGGGGTCTCACCAACTTCAATCCCCTTTATGTTTTCAAGGTAAATCTGATACTCGCAGTATTCTTGCCTATGCAACCAACTTATGGGGAACAGGGGCCTTCCCTCTACGAGTATAACCTCACGGACATTTTCAAGTTCCCACTCTAGCATAGCTCAACACCCAGGTTCTCTACCAACTTCAGCATTCATAGCATATTTTAGTTACGCTATACGTTTCAACATCATGAAGTCATCGTGCTGACTCCCATTTCTGCACCCGCTCCAAGAAATTCCGCAGCAGGTCCTTGCCCACCGGGGTCATGATGGACTCGGGGTGGAACTGGACCCCCTCCACCGGGTGCTCCTTGTGTCGCAGGCCCATGATCAGGCCGTTGTCGGTCCAGGCGGTGATCTCCAGGCAGTCGGGCAGGGTCTCCGGGTAGACCACCAGGGAGTGGTAGCGGATGGCGCTGAAGGGGTTGGGCAGCCCGGCCAGCACCCCCTGACCCGTGTGGTGGATCAGGGAGGTCTTGCCGTGGCGGATCTCCCCCGCCCGATCCACCCTGGCCCCGTACACCTCGCCGATGCACTGGTGGCCCAGGCACACCCCCAGGATGGGCAACTTGGGCCCGAAGTGGCGGATGACGTCGTTGGAGATGCCCGCCTCCCGCGGGGTGCACGGCCCGGGGGAGATGACGATGCCCTGGGGGGACATGGCTTCGATGTCCTCCAAAGTAATCTGGTCGTTGCGCACCACCTCCACCTCCGCGCCCAGCTCCGCCAGGTACTGGTACAGGTTGTAGGTGAAGCTGTCGTAATTGTCCAGCAGCAGCAACATCAGAGCAGCTCCACAAACTCCAGCCAGTTGCCGTCGGGGTCGCGGGAGTAAAGAGCCTTGCGCAGCAGCTTGCCCTGGTCGTCGTACAGTGACGCCGGCGGGTTGTTGAACCGCAGGCCCTTGCCCTGCTGGTCTGCATAGAACCGGTCAATGTCGGTCACCCAGAAGGCCAGGTGGGCCGCCCCCAGGTCGTTGCGGTTGATGCCAACCGTGCCGCTGGCGGGGGTGATGTACTGGATCAGCTCCAGGGAGTGGCCGGCGCCCAGGTCCAGGAAGGCCCCCTTGATGTGGGCGCCCGGAAAGGCCAGCAGCTGCTCGGCGAACTGCCCGCGGCGCTCGGTGCGGCCGGCCAGGTGCAGGCCCAGCACGTTGGTGTAGAACTGGACTGACTTGTCGATGTCCCGCACGATGAACCCGGTGTGAAAGAAGGACCGTAGCATGGCGAAACCTCCCTGTTCATGTCTGTTAAGTCCCTCCTCTTCCCAAGGGGAAGTTAGGAAGGGTCTTACCCCCTCTGTATCTCCCCCTTGGTAAGGGGGAGAAGGACGGCCCGTCTCCGTCCCCCCTTACGAAGGGGGGACTACAGGGGGGTCGTCCCCCGCCACGCCGCGCGGCGCGGTGAGGGGTACCACCCCCTCTTTATCTCCCCCTTGGCAAGGGGGAGAACCCGGTTTCCCACAGATACTCTATCTGAGTCCCGTCACCCCCGTCCCTCGGCCAAGTCAATGGCCTTGAGCAGGGCCCCAGCCTTGTGAAAGGTCTCCTGATACTCGTCCTCGGGGGTGCTGTCGGCCACCACGCCGCCGCCCACCTGGATGTAGGCCACGCCGTCCTTGATGACGCTGGTGCGCAGGGTGATGGCGGTATCGATGTTGCCGGAGAAGCTGAAGTAGCCCACCGCGCCGGCGTAGGCGCCCCGCTTCTCACCCTCGATCTCCGCGATAATCTCCATGGCCCGGATCTTGGGCGCGCCGGACAGGGTGCCGGCGGGGAAGCAGGAGCGCAGGGCGTCGTAGGGCGTCAGCTCCGGGCGCAGGCGGCCCACCACGTGGGACACCAGGTGCATCACGTGGGAGTACCGCTCCACCTCCATGAGCTGGGTCACCGCCACCGAGCCGGGCAGGCTCACCCGCCCCACGTCGTTGCGGCCCAGGTCCACCAGCATGATGTGCTCGGCCCGCTGCTTCTCGCTGCCCTTCAACTCCGCCTCCAGGGCGGCGTCCTCCTGGTCGGTCTTGCCCCGGGGCCGCGTGCCGGCGATGGGGTGGTAGTCCAGGTGGCCGTCCTCCACCTTGACCAGGGTCTCGATGGACGCGCCCACGATGTGGAAGTCCGCCAGGTCCAGGTAGTACATGTAGGGCGACGGGTTGAGGCCCCGCAGGGAGCGGTAAATCTGGAAGGGGTGAGCAACCGTGGGGCGGGCCAGGCGCTGGGATAACACCACCTGGATGATGTCGCCGGCGTTGATGTACTCCATGCCCCGCTCCACGGCGGCGCAGTACTGGTCGTGGGTGAAGTTGGAGGCCACGGTGGGCGGGGTCTTGGCGACGGGCCGGAGGCCGTGGCCCGAACTGTGGAATGACGGCGGCAGCTCCAGAGGTTGGGACAGCCGGCCCACCAGCTCCTCGATCTTGGCCACCGCCTGGGCGTAGGCGGCGTCCACGTCGCCGTCCAGGCGCACGTGGCTGACCACCTTGATGTCGTGGCGCAGGTGGTCGAAGATGACCAGGGAGTCGGTGAACATAATCACCGACTCGGGCAGGCCCAGCGGGTCGGCGGGCATGGGGGGCACCCGCGGCTCAAAGTAGCGGATGACGTCGTAGGCCAGGTAGCCCACCGCGCCGCCGTGGAACCGGGGCAGGTTGGGCACAGGCACCAACTGGTACTGGGCCAGCTCCGCCTCCACCAGGCGCAGGGGGTCCGCCGCGCCGCCGGGCTGGCCGGGGCCGGTCTTGAGCACTCGGTACGGGTCGGTGCCGATGAAGCTGTAGCGGCCCAGGCGCTCGCCGCCCACCACGCTCTCCAGCAGGAAGGAGTAGGGGGAGCGGGCCACCTTCAGGTAGGCGGACACCGGGGTCTCCAGGTCCCCGCTGATGGTGCGGTACACCGGCACCAGGTTGCCCTGGCCTCTCAGGGCCTTGACCTCTTTCAGGGTGAGGTTGTACATGAATCACCAACCCGGGCGGGCAAGCCAGACCCGGAAAATGATAAAGCCCGTCCTTCAGTTGAAGGACGGGCTATGCCGTGGTGCCACCCTCATTGCCAGCCTGGACACCTGGGTAGACAGCCCAGGCCAGCATCTCAGCCGGCACAGGGACAATTCACTGCGCCCCTGCGCCGCGGGCCGCTAACGGCGCCCAACCGGCTCCGCCTGGCCGGGATGCCGGGGATAAGCCCCCGGGATGCCACGGGTTCGGCGGGCGGCTCCGGGGTCCATTCCTGCTTCCGCGCCTGGCGCCGGCTCCCACCTTACCCGGCTCTCTGGGCCACGCTTGAAGCCTACTATGCCCCTTCACTGCCTTTAGTATTCAGTTGTTGAATCGAGTATATGTAGCGGGTCTGGAGTGTGTCAAGGTGGGGTTGTCTTAGAGGGTGTTTGAACACCCACCTTCTCCCCCTTACCAAGGGGGAGACACAGAGGGGGTGGTCTC
>JBGPJN010000222.1:0-4902 GCA_041485445.1 Dehalococcoidia bacterium | reverse complement strand
GCCCGCTTCGAGGGCAACCGAGTATCCGTCCACAGCTACGACGGCCTCCGTTACCGCCTGGGCTCCACCGACCCTGCGGCCAGCCGTGGCTAAGGCTGCGTGGTATAGGTCCATCACTCTTTCGTCACCCACCGACCCAGGCTCCAGATGTTTCACGTTTAGCTCTTCGAGCACCGAAGGCACCAGCGGCAGTAGCCCCGGAATTTCATCCGGGGTTCGAGTTTTGACCAAGACCTCCGCCAGGGGCTGGCGCACCTTCAGCCCCGCCTTGGCCCTAGCGGCGCGCCCCATGCTGGCGATGCGCATGGCCAGGCGGGTGGCCTCCATGAGCGGCTGGTCCACCAGCGCCTGGTCGGCCTTCGGGTACTGGGCCAGGTGCACGCTGTCCGGCGCGGCGGGGTCCACCGACCGCACCAGGTTCTGGTACAACTCCTCGGCTACAAAGGGCGCCAGGGGGGCCATCAGCCGGGCCACCGTCTCCAGGCAGGTGTACAGGGTGGCGTAGGCCGACAGCTTGTCGGTGTCGCCCTCGCTTTTCCAGAAGCGGCGGCGGCTGCGGCGCACGTACCAGTTGGAGAGCTGGTCAATGAACTCCTGCAGGCGGCGGCCCGCGTCGGTGGGGTTGTAGTGCTCCAGAAAGCCGTCCACCTGGGCCACCAGCACGTTCAGCTCCGACAGCACCCAGCGGTCCAGCTCGTGGTCCGGCTTCCAGCCCGCCGGAATCTGGCTGGGGTGGAAGCGGTCGATGCTGGCGTAGTTGGTGAAGAAGGAGTAGACGTTCCACAGGGTGAGCAGCACCCGGCGCAGGGTCTCCTGCACCAGGCGGGCGGAGAAGCGGCGCGGCTCGCCGGGCTGGGAGGCGGTGAACAGGTACCAGCGCAGGGCGTCGGCGCCGTGGGCGTCCAGCACGCCGATGGGCTCCACCACGTTGCCCACCCGCTTGCTCATCTTGCGGCCCCTCTCGTCCAGGATCAGGCCCAGGCAGATGACGTTGCGATACGACGGCTGGCCGAAGAGCAGGGTGGCCAGGGCGTGGAGGCTGTAGAACCAGCCGCGGGTCTGGTCCACCGCCTCGCAGATGTAGTCGGCGGGGAAGCGGCCATCGGTGGCGATAGTGTCGTTCTCGAAGGGGTAGTGCCACTGGGCGTAGGGCATGGCCCCCGAGTCGAACCAGGCGTCCATCACCTCAGGAATGCGGCGCATGGGGCCGGGGCAGCCCTGAGTGGGGCAGCGCAGCAGAATCTCGTCCACGTATGGGCGGTGCAGGTCCAGGCCATTGACCCGGCCCCGCTGCTCCGGCGCCACCCGCTCCCGCAGCTCCGCCACGCTGCCGATGCAGACTTGTCCGTTGCAGCGTTGGCAATGCCAGATAGGGATGGGAGTGCCCCAGTACCGCTCCCGGGAGATGGCCCAGTCCACGTTGTTGCGCAGCCACTCGCCGAAGCGCCCCTCCTGGATGTACTCCGGGTACCAGTGGATGGCCTGGTTGCCGCTGACCAGCTTATCTTTCACCGCGGTGGTGCGGATGTACCAGGAGGACTTGGCGTAGTAGAGCAGGGGGGTGTCGCAGCGCCAGCAGAAGGGGTAGGTGTGCTTGTAGATTGCCTGATGGTACAGCAATCCCCGCTTCTTGAGGTCGGCCATGATGGCAGAGTCGGCCTTCTTGACGAACTGCCCGGCGAAGGGGTAATTGCCGGTGACCATGCCCTGGAGGTCCACGGGCTGCACGAAGGCCAGGCCCTGCTCCCGGCCCAGGGTCAGGTCCTCGTCGCCAAAGGCCGGGGCGATGTGGACGATGCCGCTGCCATCCTCCATGGACACAAAGCCGGCGGCCACCACCGCGGGGGCAAACTCGGTGGCTAGCCCCAGCTCCACCACGATGCCGGCGCCCTCCGGCGAGGGACGGCGGTGGAACTGGCGGATTTCCGTGCCGAAGTCACTGGGCGGGTACAGCGGCTGGTAGCGCACCCCCACCAGGTCGGCGCCCTTCAGCGTACCCACCACAGTGTACTCGTCCTTGAGGGCGGACGACAGCAGCTTGGTGGCCAGCACCAGGCGCTGGGCCCTCACCCCTGGGGCCCTCACCCCTGGCCCCTCTCCCTGAAGGAGAGGGGAGGACGGGGGTTCCTGGGCCAGCTCCACCACCGAGTACTCTTCCTCCTGGCCTACCGCCAGGGCGGTGTTGCCCGGCAGGGTCCAGGGGGTGGTGGTCCAGGCCAGCAGGTAGGTGGGGGTATCGGTGTATAAAATCCCCCCTGCACCGCTGGGGGAAATCCCCCCTGCCCCCCTTTGCGAAAGGGGGGTGGACGGGGCATCGACACGGAACTTGACGAACACGGAAGGGTCGGGCGTGTCCTCCCGGTAGCCCAGGGCAACCTCGTGGGAGCTGAGGCTGGTGACGCAGCGCGGGCAGTGGGGCGTGCCCCGCAGGTCCTGGTACAGCAGTCCCTTGTCCCACAGCTGCTTCAGGATCCACCAGCCGGTCTCGATGTAGCTGTTGTCCAGGGTGACGTAGGCGTGCTGGGTGTCCACCCAGAAGCCGATGCGGTCGGTGAGGGTCTCCCACTCCTTGACGTAGCGGAACACGCTCTCCCGGCAGCGCCGGTTGAACTCCTCAATGCCGTACTCCTCGATGTCCCGCTTGGTGCTGAGGCCCAGCTCCTTCTCCACCTCCAGCTCCACCGGCAGGCCGTGGGTGTCCCAGCCGCCCTTGCGCAGGCAGCGGAAGCCCTTCATGGTGCGGTGGCGGCAGATGACGTCCTTGAAGACCCGCGCCAGCACGTGGTGGATGCCGGGGCTGCCGTTGGCGGTGGGGGGGCCTTCAAAGAGCATGAACAAGGGTGCGTCGGGACGCTCGGTCTCGGAGCGGTGGAACACGTCCTTGTCCTTCCAGAGCTGGAGGACGCGGGCGTCCAGCTCCGGAAAGCTGACTCGGCTGGAGACGGGCTGAAACATGGGTTAGATACCTCAAAAAGTGCAGGAACACTGATGTTGTGAGGGGATTATACCCGATAAAGCGCCCTGAGTTGAAAGGGCACGGTGGCACGGGTATTATGCGGCAATGACTCTGACTGAGGTGTTTGTAGCGGTGGGGGTATGGCAGGGGGTGGCGGGGTGAGGAGGAGTTCCTCCCCTTACCAAGGGGAGGTTAGAGCCTGCCTTGAGCGTAGCGGAAGGGAGGGGTCGTCCCCAGTCGCACTGCCGGGACCACCCCCTCTCTATCTCCCCCTTGGTAAGGGGGAGAAGGCGGTTTCTCACACCCATTCTTGGCGCTTAAGGGGATTCCTTGGCCAGGGTCCGGTTGGCTTCCAGGACCAGCGCGATGGCCTCTTGAAGATTGGCCCGGGTTTCATCCAGGGTAGCCCCTTGGGTGTTGGCCCCCGGAAGCTCTTCCACAAACCCGATGTACCCCTGGGGCACTTTCTGGAAGACCACCGTAAGCTCCACTTTCATTGCGATTCCTCCGTACCCACGCCAGGAACAGGCGGGCGGGCACCAGCCGGCGCTTGACCGGGTCGGCAGCCAGGCCAAAAGCCTCCAGCGTGTACGCGCCCAGCAGCGGCTCGGCCTCCGCCTTGCCGAAGATGCAGATGGTGGTGCGTTCCTGACCGTTGATGCGGACTCGCACCTCCGCCAGGGAATACTCTTCCCGACGCCCGTCGGCCAGCTCAAACACGCTGCTCCACTCGGGAACGATGCCCAGGCTCTCCAGTAAGGGCGCTGGCACCACGGTGTAGGTGCTGCCAGTATCCACCAGCGCAGCCACCCGCTCGAACCGCGCGGCATCCTTCGGCCCCACAGCAACGGTGAAATGGAATGTTCCCATGGGTGCCTGGCCCTCCTCTGGTGCGGTATCACCCTCACCCCTGGCCCCTCTCCCTGAGGGAGAGGGGAAAGCTTCCTCTCCCCTTGTGGGAGAGGACCGAGGTGAGGGGTATCACCCCCACAGCTTGTAAAAGTGGTTCAGGGGGCCGTGGCCCTGGCCGATGGGGAAGGAGTGGCGGATGGCCTCGGTGACATACACCTTGGCCAGGGCCACCGCCTCCAGCACGCTCATGCCCCGGGCCAGGCCCGCCGCCACCGCCGAGGCGAAGGTGCAGCCGGTGCCGTGGGTGTTGGTGGTCAGGATGCGCTCGGCGCCAAACTCCTGGAAGCGCGCGCCGTCGTAGAAAAGGTCGGTGGCGGGGCCTTCCCGGTGCCCGCCCTTGACCACCACCGCCCGGGCGCCCAGGCCGATGATCCTCTCGGCGGCGCGGCGCACATCGGCGTCGGAGGCGATCTTCAGGCCGGTGAGCACCTCCGCCTCGGGGATGTTGGGGGTGACCACCGCCGCCAGGGGCACCAGGCGGCTGCGCAGAGCCTCCACCGCCTCCTGGCGCAGCAGGGAGTCGCCGCTCTTGGATACCATCACCGGGTCCACCACCAGTTGTCGCACCCGCCGGCGCTTCAGCTCGGCGGCCACCAGCTCCACGATGGCGCGGCTGGAGAGCATGCCCGTCTTCACCGCGTCGGCGCCGATGTCGTCCATGACCGCGGCAATCTGGGCGGCGATGATGTCGGTGGGCACCTCATGCACCGCAATGACCGCCACCGTGTTCTGGGCGGTGATGGCGGTCAGCACCGACGTGCCGTAGACACCCAGGGCGGCAAAGGTCTTGAGGTCGGCCTGGACGCCGGCGCCGCCGCCCGAGTCGGACCCGGCGATGGTCATCGCCCTGGGGACGCGCCTGGGGCTGGTCATGTCTCCCTCCCGTGGTGCGGCTGCGGCGGCCCGGCCCGGGCCCTCCTAATCCCTGGCAGGCTGCTCCGGCGGCCCGCCGGGCAAGCGCCACTCCGGGGGAAGCCCGGCGGGGCCAGGCACCAGCTCCGCAAACTCCGGGCTGGCTCTCTGGGCAATCTCTT
>JBGPJN010000221.1:0-4926 GCA_041485445.1 Dehalococcoidia bacterium | reverse complement strand
GCGGACCATCCACGGAGCCAACGAGCGCATCCCGGTGACGGCGCTGGCCTTCGGCGCCCAGGCCATCTACCAGCTGTTGGGCAAGTTCGGTCAAGCCTCCCCATAGCTAGAGCGGCGTGGTTGGAGTAGAATAGCCGCGTTAACACGGCTGCAGGGCGGCAGCCACACGTGAGCACTTGGAATTGGAAGGCTGGAGGAAAACTCTATGGCAACAGAAGCACAACCCGCTGCGAAAAGCAACCCGCTGATCCAACGGATGATCGGCGCGGCCAGGCTGAACGTTCACACCTTTGAGGAGGTGGAGGCAGACCCCAAGGCCACTACCCAGGCGTTGATCGTGGTGATCATAGTGTCCCTGGCCTCGGCCATCGGCGCCGTGCTGGCCACGATGATTGCCGGTGGCGGCGTCGGCAAACTGGTGTCCAGCGTGATTTTCGGCGTCGTCCGCGGCGTGGGGTTCTGGGCAGTGTGGGCGTTTTTGACCTACATCCTGGGCACCACGCTGTTCAAGACCGCGGAGACCCATGCCAACTGGGGCGAGCTGGCCCGCACCACCGGGTTCGCCCAGTCCCCCGGCGTTTTCCAGGCCCTGTTCTTCATCCCCAAAGTTGGACCAATCATAGTCCTGATCTCCAGCATCTGGCAGGTGGTGGCGATGGTGATTGGGGTGCGGCAGGCCCTGGACTACAAGGACACCTTGCGGGCGGTGGGGGTCGTGGTAGTGAGCTTCCTCATCGTGGCCATACCGCTCTTCTTAATCGCCGGCAAGGCAGGCATCGGCGGCATGTCTCGCTAGACCCCGGCGCGTCTCCAGGGAGCCGTCAAGCGTACACGCGGTTGAGGCCCCGGTGGGCTGGGATTAACTTCGATCCCGGACCGACCGGGGCCTTTCCACAAATTGAAGGCCCGTCTTACCGGAGCATAAGGAGAGCAGCGCATGGTTACGCCGGAAGCTCAACAGGGAACACCGCCCCAGGGAAAGAAGGGCCTGATCGGAAGGATGATCGGCGCGGCCCGCCTGGATGTTCACACCTTTGAGGAGGTGAAGAACGATGCCTCTGCCACCAAGCAGGCGTTGCTGGTGGTGGTCATCGTGGCTGTGGCCCCCATCGTACCCTCCATTATTCTCGGGTTGGTGTCCCCAGGGGAACTGGGTGTCAGCTATTTTGCCTCGGCCGGGGGCCTCAGCCTGATTCTCGGAATCGTCCCTGGGGTGGTGAGATGGGTGGGGTGGGTGCTGCTGGCGTTTATCCTGGGGACTACACTGTTCAAGACGGCGGATACCCACGCCAACTGGAGCCAACTGGCCCGCACTACTGGCTTCGCTCAGGTGCCGGGGGTACTGCTTAGCCTGCCTTCCATACCCTTACCCTTGCCGATTGAGGTCTCCTTCTTCGTCGAAGGGCTTGTTGTCTGGATTGTCCTTTTGTGGCAGTTGCTCGCCATGGTGATAGCAGTGCGGCAGGCCCTGGACTATACGTCCACCTGGCGGGCGGTAGGCGTGGTGGTGGTCGGTTTTATCATCGTGGTGATACCGCTCTACTTCATAGCCGATCAGCTAGGAGTCGGCGGCATGTTTCTCTGAATTCCTGTGCATCTCACGTGAGCCGCCAAGGGGCAGAGGCGAGGCATTCCTCGCCCCTGCCTCTGTTCAGGCCGACCGCATTGAACTTCCCCATAGCAGGTCTCCAAAAACACATAACAGCCCCCCCAAATTGGGGGGCTGCTTCGCGTTCCGGGGCTAGCTGTGGAGTCTACTCTTCCCACTCCGAGTCCCGGTCGTCCTCTTCCTTCTCCTTGACCCGCCCTTCTTCCTCGTCCTCGCCATCCTCCGGCTCGTGGTCGTCCACGTAGCGGAGCACGTCCTCCCCCAGGTAAACGCGGTGCTCATCCTTGCTCTTGGAGGGGAAGGAGCAAACCCCCTGCAGGCTGGGGTGCCGCAAGGTCTCCCGGATGATCACCGAGATGCCCCGGTCGTTGACCCCGATCACCGCCGCGGCGTACTGGTTGCCCCCGCTGAGGAGGCGCACCAGCCGGTTGCCCAGCTTGGGCTCCACCACGCCCAGGTATTCGTCGTCCCGGGTGCAGACGGTCAGGACCTGGCCCTGGACCACCAGCTTCACCGGGTCGCCTGGGGCCACGCCGGCCACCACCCGGGCGCCGGCGGGCTTGTGCAGCACCGTGGTGCCCGACTTGCCGCTCTCCTCGATGAACAACTGGGGGGTGCCCGCGGCCTTGCGCCCGCTCTTGCAGGGCGACGGAGCCGCCGCCAGCTGGGCCAGCCGGCCCAGGTTTTTCTTGGCGATGGTGTTGTAGGGTGAGAGGCCGATCACCTGGTCCAGCGCCTGTCGGGCCTCCGCATACTGGCCCAACTCCAGCCGGGCCTTGGCCAGCCGGTTCATGGCGTCCACGTCGTCGGCGAACAGCTCCAGGATGGCCCGGTTGACCTCCGTGGCCCGCTCCCACTCTCCCTTCAGGGCCAGGTCAATGGCCTCCCGCGTCAGGTCACGCTTGAGCTTGGTGCTATTCTTGGTTTGTATCGCTCCCATGATCACCTGCCCTCAGAGGTCCACCCCAGACTGGATGGCTCCCATCCAGCGGCGTTCGTCCTCTCCACGCCATCTCTTCTTGATCTAATACCGTGGTTTGTGTTCCACCCGTGGCTTACGGAAATACAGTAAAAGAAATCCAGCCCACTGGTCAAGGGCATTTTGGCGAGTTTGGCAGGAATTCCCCCTCAATCACCCAGGGGGGTTGTCCCTGTTCCCTCACGGCCCGCCCGCCCGTAGCGGCCCGTAAGGCTGCGCCACCGGATCTTTAACAGATCGCGGGTCATGGCCGCCGAGTCCCGCAGCGGGCGGACGCGGCTCTGCTGACGGTAGTGCCAGTCGATGCCCACCTCGCGGACCACCATCCCGGCCTTGCGGGCCAGGAACAGCACCTCCACGTCAAAGGCGAAGCCGTCCAGCGTCTGCCGCCCAAACAGGTCCGCCGCCACCGCGCCGCGAAAGCACTTGAAGCCGCACTGGGTATCCTGCAACCCCCGCACCG
Organism: Dehalococcoidia bacterium; assembly: GCA_041485445.1. Lineage (GTDB taxonomy): Bacteria > Chloroflexota > Dehalococcoidia > Lucifugimonadales > UBA3495 > SHYG01. The sequence goes on along the minus strand of JBGPJN010000221.1, from coordinate 1,875 downwards.
CCAAGGCCCGCACCAGCCAGTTGTAGAACCGGCCCATCAGGTGCCGGCGCCAGGGCTCCCCCAGCCGCCGGGCGCCCGCCGCCTCGCGGGAGCCCACCACCACGTCGGCGCCCTCCGTTTGAGGCGGCAGAAACCGCTCCACCTGCTCAATGGGCATGGACAGGTCGGCGTCGCACATGAAACGGAACTGGCCGGTGGCCGCCAGCATGCCTGCCTTCATCGCCCCACCCTTGCCCCGGTGGGGCCGCTCCAGCAACCGCACCCCAGGGTGGCGGGCGGCGAACTCCGCCACCAGAGCGCGGGTGTCGTCGCTGCTGCCGTCGTCCACCACCACCACCTCCCAGGCGTAGGGCCGGGTGGAGAGATACTCCACCACCCGCTCCAGGCTGGCCAGAATGCGCGCGGCCTCGTTGTAGGCCGGCACTACTATGGAAAGCAGTGGGGAAAGCAGTGGGGAGACCTGGGGCTTAGGTGGCGGGCCGCCGGTGCTCACGGGCGCCTGGAGCTACGGCCCCTGTTCCAAGTGGAAGCCCCGGTGCAGCAGCCGCACCGCCTCTTTCACCTGGCTCTCTTGGATGATGCAAGAGACCCGGATCTCCGAGGTGGTGATCATGTCGATGTTGATGTTGCCGTCGGCCAGGATGCGGAACATGCGGGAGGCGTAGCCCGGCGTGTTCTGCATCCCCGACCCGACGATGCTCACGGAGGCCAGGGTGGGGTCGGTGACCACCTCCGTGCCGCCGATCTTCTTCAGCAGCCCCTGGACCTCCCGCACCGCGCGCGTCAGGTCGGCGCGGTTGACCGTGAAGCTGATGTCGGTGGTGCGCTCCGCCCCGGTGTTCTGCACGATGGTGTCCACGTTGATGCCGGCGGCGGCCAGCGGCTCAAACAGCGCCGCCGCCACACCGGGCCGGTCCGGCACGGAGCGGACCGTGATCTTGGCCACGTTGGTCTGGTAGGCGATTCCCGTCACCTTGATCCGATTTTCCATAGAACCTTCACCAGTTCGATCATCGGGTCCCTTGTGTATCAGGGTGCCAGGGGCGTCGCTGAAGCTGGAGGCCACGTAGATGGGCACCTGGTAGTAGGCCCCCAGCTCAATGGCCCGGGGGTGCATCTTGGCGCCGTAGCTGGCCAGCTCCAGCATCTCCTCGTAGTCGATCTCCGCCAGCTTGCGGGCCTCGGGCACCACCCGGGGGTCCGCGGTGTAGATGCCCTCCACGTCGGTGTACACCTCGCACCGCTCCGCCTTCAGCGCCGCCGCCAGCGCCACGGCGGTGGTGTCGGAGCCGCCCCGGCCCAGGGTGGTGATGTCCATGTCCTCGGTCATGCCCTGGAACCCGGCCACCACCACGGTGCGGCCCTCCCGCAACTCCTTCTGCATCCGCGCCGGGTCCACCTGGAAGATGCGCGCCTTGCCGTAGGTGGTGTCAGTGCGGATGCCCGCCTGGAACCCGCTGAGGCTGATGGCGTCGTAGCCCATGCCGCGCAGGGCCATGGCCAGCAGGGTGCAGGACACCAGCTCGCCGGTGGACAGCAGCAGGTCCAGCTCCCGGGGCTCGGGCTCGGCGGCCACGCTGTGGGCCAGGGAGATCAGGTCGTCGGTGGTGTCTCCCATGGCCGACACCACGGCCACCACCTGGGCGCCCGAGTCCCGCACGCGAGCGATGCGGCGGGCCACGCTGAGGATGCGCTGGGCATCGGCCACCGAGCTGCCGCCGTACTTGTGCACCAGCAGGGTCATGATTTGTCGGAGTAGGTTTGGTCAACTGGAAACTGCATGAACCCCACGTGATCCGGCGATTCTACAATGATCATGCCCCTGATCTGAAAATACACTTGTTTCCGGTCTTTACTGGCGGTTCTCAATTCCTC
>JBGPJN010000220.1:0-5008 GCA_041485445.1 Dehalococcoidia bacterium | reverse complement strand
GTCGGGCGTGCACACCACCACCTTCAGACAGTCAAAGGGGAGGAGCTCCCGCAGCTGCGACGCAAACCCCTGGACTCCCCCCCGCAGGTCCAGCGCGGGCAGCAAGGACTGGAGGCGGCGCTGCCAGGCCACTTCCACCTCCAGCCGGGCCACCCGCTGCTGGAGGTGAGCCTGGCCCATTGCTCCGGCCATGCTGGCGGCGAAGGATGCGGCCAGCCGCAGCTCCTCGTCGTCAGTAAAGGGCTGCCCGGACTGCCGGGACAGCACCAGGACACCCAGTACCTCTCCCTGCCAGGCCAGGGGCATGGCCAGGCTGTGTGCCGGCGCGGCGGCGGTGTCGGGAGTCTCTGCGCCGGCAGCCTGGACTGCGGAGGTAAGCCCGTGGACCATATCCTCCAGTTGATGTGAGGACTGGCACACGATGCGCGAGTTGAACTGAAACGCGTATCCCACGTTGCCTTCCCCAGGCCGCAGGGTGGGGAACCGCTGAAACCAGGGACGAATGCCCAGGTGCACCTGGCGTCGCAACAGGCCCTGGGACGCATCGTATTGATAGATAGTGCCTTCGTCGGTGATGCGCAGGGCGGTCATCACGCCGTCCAGCAGCTCAAACAGGCGCTGGGGCACCGACACGCCGGACGCGTTGGTGGGGCAGGCGACCAGCGCCGCGGCAAGATGCTGCCTGGCCCGGCTGCGCCCGGCGAAGGTCACGCTGTGCCGCCAGCCCACCCAGGCCAGCAAGGCCAGGGCGCCCGTGGCTGCGCCCAGATAGGCCAGTGGATTGGGCGCCGCCGGCAGGTAGCCGCCCAATCCGGCGGGGAACGGCTTTAACGCCGCCAGGGACACCGCGCCGCCCATGGCCACACCCGACCAGATGCCGGCCGCCACAAACACCCGGGGGGTTGCCAGCACCAGGTAGGTTGCCGGCATGGCGAAAAACAGGTATAGCACCGGGCTGGCGCCGCCGCCGGTCAGGTAGGCGCCCACCGCCAGGAAGAGACCGGTGTCCGCCATTCCCAGGTAGAGGACGTCGGAGGACCCCAAGGCCCGCAGCCGGTAGCCCGCGGCCAGCACTGCGGAACTGACAGTGTAGCCCAGCACCAGGAAGACCAGCGGCTGGGCCAGACCCAGCAGCGTGGCGGCCCGGCCGGCAGGTCCAGCCGCAGCCACGGTGACCAAAACGAAGAGGGGGACCAGGCCCAAACGGAGCACCAGGCTCTGGTGGGCCAGTTCCCCCCGGTGGAGGTCGGGTAACCTGGCGAGTCTAACCATGGCAGCCGGTCCGGATGTTCAAATGGGAATGGGCGTGGGTAGATGTGGTCACCTGTATTGTCCATGCCTGAACCTGAACCTTAAAGAGCGCCTGCCTGGTAGCTATGGGGGTGCCGGCACCATCGCTACGGCGCCCCGGCGTACCGTGAGGACGCACCCACACCGGTCAGCCAAAGGCGGGAAGGTCCCGCGCATCGCCCTAGACATTTGTCATGTGGCGCCGGCTTCCCGCCCAAAAGGGACAGTTTAGTGAATTCTATTGACAGAGCAACTACTCGCCGGTAATATCGGCCCCGGTAAGCAGGCCATCGACACCCAGATAGGACCAAACAGTCCCCGTTTGCTGAACAAATGGGAGCATTGGTCCATCCGGGTGTATGACGGCGTCCGGCAAGGCCCTTCCGGTCCGGGCCAGTGGACCGGTCACCGAGGACCGTGCCCAACCTGACCCGAGGTAATCTCCCTCAGTCCGCAGGAGGTCGGCAATGCCTATCGCCCCAACCTATCCCGGCGTCTACATTGAGGAAGTCCCCAGCGCCGTCCGCACCATCGTCGGAGTGGCCACGTCCATCACCGCCTTCATCGGGCGCGCCCGCCGGGGGCCGGTGAACGACCCCATCCGCATCCAGAGCTTTGCTGACTTTGAGCGGCGGTTCGGCGGGCTGTGGCAACACAGCACCATGAGCTATGCGGTGCACCACTACTTCCTCAACGGCGGCACTGACGCCATCATCGTGCGGGTGCACAACAACGGGGGCCCCGGCGACGACCGCGCCACCATCACCCTCCCCGCGGGGGCAGGCAACCTGGCCCTGGTGGCCGCCAACGAGGGCGAGTGGGGCAACAATCTGCAAGCCCGGGTGGACCACCTGACCAGGGACCCGGCGGACACCAGCCTCTTCAATCTGGTCATCCAAGAGCTGGATGCCGAGGACCAGGTGGTCCAGACTGAGACTTTCCGCAACGTCTCCATCGACGAGGACGATGCTACCTCTCTGCCCACCGTGCTGGAACAGAGCTCCAACCTGGTGCGGGTGGATGGCTCCATGCCCGTCGCCCGGCCCGAAATCACGGTGGCGGCGGTGGCCGCCGCCGGCGACGGCAGCGACGGCGACGAAGTTGAGGACAACGACCTCATCGGCTCCCAGGCGGCCAAGACCGGAATCTTTGCCCTGGAGGACGCCGACCTGTTCAACCTGATGTGCATCCCGCCCCTGACCCGCGCTACTGACGTGGGCGGTGCCGTGTGGAGCGCCGCCCTGGCCTACTGCAAGGCCCGCCGGGCGGTGTTGCTGGTGGACCCCCCGGCCAGTCCCGCGGTGCCCGATTGGGACACGGTGGAGGACGTGGTCAACAACATCTCGGTGGTGGACAGCCTGCGGGATGAGAACGCCGCCATCTTCTTCCCTCGCCTGCGCATGCCCGACGCCCTCAAGGAGAACCGCTTGCAGGACTTCCCGCCCTGCGGGGCCGTGGCGGGCATCCTGGCCCGCACCGACGCCAACCGGGGCGTGTGGAAGGCCCCGGCGGGCATTGAGGCCACCCTCGCCGGTGTGCGCGGCCTGACCTACAAGATGACGGATGGCCAGAACGGCCTGCTCAACCCCCTGGGGATCAACTGCCTGCGCAGCTTCCCGGTCATCGGCAACGTGGTGTGGGGGTCGCGCACCCTGGAGGGGGCCGACCAGCTGGCCTCCCAGTGGAAGTACCTTCCCGTGCGCCGGCTGGCCCTGTACATCGAGGAGAGCCTGTACCGGGGCACTCAGTGGGTGGTGTTTGAGCCCAACGATGAGCCCCTGTGGGCGCAGATCCGACTGAACCTGGGCGCCTTCATGCAGGGGCTGTTCCGGCAGGGCGCTTTCCAGGGCAAGACCCCCCGGGAAGCCTACCTGGTGAAGTGCGACAAAGAGACCACCACCCAGGACGACATCAACCGCGGCATCGTCAACATCCTGGTGGGGTTCGCGCCGCTGAAACCGGCGGAGTTTGTCATCATCAAGATCAGCCAGTTGGCCGGCGAAGTCCAGACCTAGCTTCTGAGGTAATGTGATGGCCCAGTTCAGTGTCAACCCCCAACGGTTCGACCCCTACAAGAACTTCAAGTTCCGCGTGAAGTGGGACGGCCGCTACGTGGCGGGCGTCAGCAAGGTAGGCGCCCTGAAGCGCACCATCGAGGCGGTGCCCCATCGGGAGGGCGGCGACCCCAGCACGGTGCGCAAGTCCCCCGGCCAGGCGTCTTACGAGGCGGTCACCCTGGAGCGCGGCGTCACCCACGACAAGGACTTCGAGCAGTGGGCCAACAAGGTGTGGAACTACGGCTCCGGGCTGGGCGCCGAGGTCTCGTTGAAGGACTTCCGCAAAGATATCATCATCGAGCTGTACAACGAGTCCGGGCAGCTGGCCATCGCCTACAAGGTCTACCGCTGCTGGCCTTCCGAGTACCAGGCCCAGCCCGAGCTGGACGCCAGCGGCAACGCCGTGGCCATCCAGACGCTGAAGCTGGAAAACGAGGGTTGGGAGCGGGACTACGAGGTGGGCGAGCCCAGCGAGCCGAGCTTCACGGAACCGGAGTAAGCCGTGGCCGCCCTGTCGGGGCGCGACGTGCTGGCGATGTGGGAGGAGGGCCAGGGACTTCCCCCGGCGGTGCGCGCTTTGGTCCTGGCGTCGGTGGGCTCCCCCAAACGGACCTGGGAAGAGCTGGCGGGCTTGGCCGTGGGCCAGCGGGATGGGTTGTTGCTGGAGCTTCGGGAGGCCCTCTTCGGTTCCAGCATGACGGTGTACGAAGAGTGCCCCCGCTGCCGGCAGCGCCTGGAGTTCACCCTGGACGCCCGCCTGCTCCGCGCGGCGGGGCCCGAGCCTCTCCCCAGGGAGAACACCCTGTTGGTCCAAGGGGTCCACCTACGGTACCGGCTACCCAGCAGCGCCGATCTAGCGGATGTTTCTGGCCTGCCCAGCGTGGCCGCCGCCCGCGCCGAGCTGTTGCGGCGGTGCGTGCTGGAGGCCCGCAACGGCCAGGGTCCGGTGAGCGCCGGCAACCTGCCCGCCGAGGTGGTGGCCGCCCTGGAGGACCAGATGGAGGCCAACGACCCGCTGGCCGAGCTGCGGTTTGACCTGAGCTGTCCCCAGTGCGGGCACACCTGGTGGGCGCTGTTGGATATCGGGGACTATCTGTGGGCCGAGGTCGCCGCCCAGGCCCGGCGGCTGCTCTACGAGGTGCACCTGCTGGCCCGGCGCTACGGCTGGCGGGAGGCGGACATTCTGGGGATGAGCGGACGCCGCAGGCAGTACTACTTGGAGATGGCGGTCTGATGGCGGATTTCCTGGCGCGACTGGCCGCTCGAGCCTTGGGGCAGGCAACGGTGCTGCAGCCGCTGCAGGTGCCCAGCGCGGCGCCGTCGCCCGCCGCCGCCCAGCTTCCCGGAGACTGGGAGTCCGTGGTGGAGGTTGAGGCCGGCGCGCCGTCGCCGGTGACACCGGCGTCTCGGCCTTCGTTGGACCGGGCGCGGGAGGCATCGCGGCCCCACTGGGCGTCGTCGCTCCAGCCCCGGTCAGAGACCAGCGGCGCTCCCATCCCTGCCGAAGCCGCCGCGGTGTATCCGTCACCCGCGCCACCGCCCGTGGGGGTGACCGCCCCAGCCTCCCCAGTCCATGACGCCGCCCCCCCCCCCGCCCCCCCGCCCGCCCCGGGGCGGCCCCCCTCGGCGGAGCGGCCGCGACGAACGCCGGAGCGAGGCGC
>JBGPJN010000219.1:0-5015 GCA_041485445.1 Dehalococcoidia bacterium | reverse complement strand
GGCAAGACCACCCTGCTGCGCACCATCCTGGGCACCGCCCACCTCTACCGGGGCGAGGTGCGGGTGCGCGGGGTGTCCACCTCTCGGCGGCGGCCGGTGGCGGGCTACGTGCCCCAACTGGAGACCATTGACTGGAACTTCCCGGTGACGGTGGAGGAGGTGGTGATGATGGGCCGCACCATGAACAGCGTCCTCTTCCCCTGGCACCCAAAGCCGGACTGGACCCTGGCCCGTCAGATTATGGACCGGCTGGGCATTGCCCACCTGGCCCGGCGGCACATCCGGGAGCTGTCCGGCGGCCAGCAGCAGCGGGTGTTCCTGGCCCGGGCCATGGTCAGCAGCCCGGACCTGCTGCTGCTGGACGAACCCACCAGCGGGGTGGACATCAAGACCCGGGACGACGTGATGCACCTGCTCCACGAGCTGAACCACCAGGGCATCACCATCATCATGACCACCCATGAGATCAACGCCGTGGCGGTGCATCTGCCCTGGCTGGTGTGCCTTAACGGCCACGTCTTGGCGGAAGGGCCGCCCTCCGAGGTCATCACCACGGAGAACCTGCGTCTCACCTACGGGGCGGAGATGCCAGTAATCAACTACCAGGGGATGATGCTGGTGGCGGAGAGTCCCCACCCCCTGGCCCGCGAAGGCGCACCCGACCAAAAGCCTGTCGCCAATGCCGCCCAGCCGGGAGATGCGGCCGGAAGCCACCACCATGCTTGAGCCGTTTCAGTACCAGTTTTTTGTGCGGGGCCTGGTGGCCGCCACCCTGGTGGGCGGGCTCTGTGGCTTGCTGGGTGTGTACATCGTGCTGCGGCGCATGGCCTACATCGGCCACGGGCTGTCCCACGCGGTGTTTGGCGGCGCGGTGGTGAGCTACGTTATGTCTTTCAACTTCTACGTAGGCGCCAGCATCTGGGGGTTCCTATCCGCCCTGCTCATCACCCTGACCACCCGCAAGGGCAAGATCGGGTCCGATGCCGCCATCGGCATCATCACCACCGCCAGCTTTGCGGTGGGCATTGCCCTCATCAGCCGGTTCAAGACCTTCACTCGCAGCTTTGACGCCGCCCTGTTCGGCAACATCCTGGGAGTCAGCAACGGCGACGTGGCGGCCATTGTGGCCGTGACGCTGGCGGTGGCGGTCATCCTCTTTCTGGGCTACAAGCTGTTCCTCTTTACCACCTTCGACCCGGAGGTGGCCCGCTTCTACGGCGTGCCCTCCGGCTGGGTGGACACCCTGTTCTCCCTGGTGCTGGCGGCCACCATCGTGGTCTCCATGCAGGTGCTGGGCGTAACCCTCATCGCGGCGGCCATCGTGATCCCGCCCATTGTGGCGCGCCTGCTGACCGACCGCTTCCGGACCATGGTGCTCCTGTCCACCACCGTGGGCGCCCTGTGCGGGCTGGCGGGGGTCTACATCAGCTACTACGTGGACGTTTCCTCCGGGGCCAGCGTGGTGCTGTTCTCCGCGCTGCTCTTCCTGGCGGCCCTGGCCTACACCAGCCTGAGGAGCCGGTGGGCGCTGGCCTCCTGCCGGGGCACTGGGCTGGCCCGGCTGCCCCAGGGAGACACCAGCCCCTTCCAGTAGCGGCGGCGCAGGGGGCCGCCCTCACCCCAGAGGCCTCTCCCGGTGGGAGAGGGGGCCCGCGCCGCCAATCCCCCCTTCTCCCTCGGGGAGAAGGGGGCCAGGGGGATGAGGGCCAGGGGCGGGGCAGGGGGCGACGCCCTCACCCCAGCCCTCTCCCCGAGGGAGAGGGAGCAATGGTGTTGTCAAGCGCTCTAAGACAGCCGGGCCTTGCCGGTCTTGGCTTGGTACAGCTTCCAGGTGTTCTCATTGAAGGGGTAGTACTTGCCCGGGGAGCACCGTTCCACTTCAAGCTGCGCCTTGATGACTCCCTCCACTTCCTCGCGCTGGTGGGCTATCTGGATCACCTCGTCCACCATGGAGCGGGCCACCACCACCACGCCGTCGTCGTCGCCCACCACGGCGTCGCCGGGGCGCACCAGCACGCCGCCGCACTGGATGCAGTCGTTGACCTGCCAGGGCCAGAACTCCGCCGGCCCCTGCTTGGCCGTGGTGCTGAAGGAGAAAACCGGGAAGCCGTACCCCTTGAGTTGCTGGCTGTCGCGAACCGAGCCGTCGGTGACCAGGCCGCCGATCTGCCGCTGCCACAGGCGCAGGAACTTGATGTCGCCGCCGATGGAGCTGTAGTCCCAGCCCATGGCGTCGATCACCAGCACCTCGCCAGGGCCGCACAGCTCAAAGGCGACGTACTCGGCGGATTGGTCGCCCTTGGGTTTGTCGGCAGCCAGGTCGGGGCGATGGGGCACGAAGCGCAGGGTGACGGCGCGCCCGGCCATCTTCTGCCCCAGGCTCAGGGGGCGGGCGCCTTCGATGTAGCTCATGGGCCAGCTCTTGACCCACAGCGCGTCAATCAAAGTCTGGGTGGGAATGGCCTTCAGAACGGACAGCGTCGCGTCGGTGATGGGGGGCAACGGTGGCATGATCACGCCTCGGAACGTTTTACTGCGCCGGGTATTATAGCAGCCGACGGCACACGGCTGTCAGCAGCTACCGCGTCTTCCGCCGGCGCCGCTCCCCAAAGGGTGCGGCCCAGAAGGGCAACCCTCCTAGGCCGCGCCGGAGACATTTGCCTCAGACCCTGGTCTACTTCAGGGTGAGGGTATCCAGGGCCGAGGCATACAGCGCCAGGGGATAAGGCTGCCACGTCAAGACCCGAGGCCCCACCGCCCAGGGGACGTTGTAGTAGCCAATGCCCAAGTAGTAGGACTCATCCTTCAGCCGCAGGAACAGCTTTTTTGAGGCTTCCGCGCGTTTGGCTGGGTCTATGATCAAAAAGGCTTCCTTCACCAAACGATCCAACTCGGGGTCCTTGGACACTCGCGGGAGAAACTCAGGGTCGGCATACCTGTTGAATATGTAGCCCGTGGCATCGGTCCGGGTCTGCTGGTCTGCCCAATATATTTGGCCATCCAGTTCTCCCGCTCTCCCGGCCCGAGTCAACGCGGCGCCGTCCCCAACTTTTACCTCCACATCCAACCCCAACTCCTTCTTCCAGGACTCTGCCGCCAGAGTCGCCGACTCGACCTGGAGGGGTATCGTCGCGGCCGAGGTGGTGTTCACGAACAGCTTGCCAAAACCTTGCCCGCCGGGGTATCCGGCGTCCGCCAGCAGTTGCCGGGCCTTGGCGGGGTTAAAGGGCCAGGGGTCTATCTCGGGGGTGTACCCAATGGTGCTGGGGGTGACAATGCTCCAACCCTTCACCTGGAACACCTCCAGACCTCCAAAGAGCTTGTCCCGCAGCAGCTCCTTGTCGATGGCATAGTCCAAAGCCTGGCGGACCCGCTTGTCGTGGCAGGGATACTTGGGTTCGGAGCACCCGAAGAGCCTGACATCAATAAGCGTGCCTTCCGGGCTAAACACCAAGCGCCCGCCCCCGGCCTCCACCTGCTTCCTGGTGGCCAAGCTGACCGGAGCCAGATCGACCTCCCCGGCACGCATGGCTGCTACCCGAGTGGCCTCTTCAGGCACCACCAATAGGTCCAACGACCGGAACTTCACTCTTCGGTCTTGGGAGAACCCGTTCTTGGGTTGGTAATAGAATTCGTCAAAGCGCTCGAAGTGCATGGCAGACGCCGGGACGTGCTTCACCAGCTTGACTATGCCGGCCCCCACGGGGTTTTTGTCGTAGGCCGCCTCTTGGTCCTTGTCCCACAGCTTGGGTCGCTTGGGATTGATATGCCCCAGCCAAGTAAGTCCCGCCTCCGATAGATTGTATATTGCAAAGTCGGCGATGAATTGCTTGGTAGTAGCACTTATTTCGTCTTGCCCGGTCAGCGCTATTTTGTCCATCCGGCGAGATATCGTTTGCGCCGTGGGGTACGGGATGTACTTATAAGCTTCCGGATCGAACTTTTGCTGAAGGCTCCAGAGGACGTCCTCCGGGGTCAAGCCCGATCCGTCATGGAACTTGACCCCCTTCCTTATGGTAAAGGTCCAGGTTAGGCCATCTGGAGACAAGCCCCACTTGCTGGCGATACCCGGCACCATCTCTCGCTTCTCGCTGGTGGAGATCAGGAACCCGTGCACCAGTCTTCCGTAGATTTCCGCCCCCGTCCCATCCACAAACGACCGGTCAAACCGCTCGTTTCCCAAGTATCCCACCATGATGGTCAACTTGCCGGGATGCACCGCCGGGGCCACCGGAACTGGCGTGGCCTGGGGCATAGCCGTAGGAGCTGTTCGAGTGACATTGGCAGGGGCAGGCGCCGCGGTGGCCGCGGGAGGCGTAGCAGTGGCCGCGGCGCCGCAGGCTACCGCTAGCAGCAGGAGCAGCACGGTTCCCAGGCCCAACAGTTGGGACGACTTTAGTCCAAGGATCAACGCTCGCATGATGTTTAATGCCCCCCGTTGGAGAGTGGTTAACCGAACAGCCAGGTGCGCAATCTTACTTGAGGGTTATGGTATGGAAGGCCGAAGCATACTCGGCCAGTGGGTAGGGCTCCCACTTCACAATGCGCGGCCCCACACCATAGGGAGAATTGACATAGCCCATTTGTATAAGATAAGCCTCGTCCCGCAGCCGCTGGTAGGTGCTGTTAAGGGTCTTCTCATCCCCCACCTGACCGTATACGGCCAGGGTTTGTTCCACCAGGTTAAACACGTCGGGGTCGGCGTGTACCCTCGCCGATGGTCCTCCTAACACTGGAGTCAAGTAGTAGGACCGTATAATTGACGCTGCATCTCCTCTGGTGTTTTGGGCCCCCCACGAGACCTGGCCATCAAATTCCACTATGGTGATGTTGTGGATCCTATTAAACGAGACTTTATCCATCAGGTTCACCGCCACGTCCAGCCCCAGCTCCCGCTTCCAGAGATCGGCGGCCAATTGCGCTGACTCGGGCAGGGAGGGGATCAACGTGTCTTCGTAGACGTTGATGATAAGCTTGCCGAATCCCTGGCCGCCGGGATAGCCCGCTTCGGCCAG
>JBGPJN010000218.1:0-5039 GCA_041485445.1 Dehalococcoidia bacterium | reverse complement strand
GAGCCGTAACTACTCCTGCCATTTTAGACCCTTCGTCCCGATGGAATCGGGACTCAGGGTGACATTGATTACCCCCGGAACCGAGACTGGTCTTAACACTTTACATACCCCTGTCAGCATTACCAAGGGGGAGACCCAGAGGGGGCGGTCCGCCCGCCGCCCTACCCCACCCGGCGGTACAGCCCCCGCACCGCCGACAGGAAGTCCACCGGGTTGTCCCCCGCCACCAGGTGGCCCGCCCGCGGCACCGTCACCGTGGTGCAGTGGGGGATCACCTGCTGCATTTTGCGCATGGTGGCGTCGGCAAAGATGTCGCTGTCGCCGCCGCGCACCACCAGGGTGGGGCAGTCAATGCGGGCAACCGCCTCCCACAGCTGCTCCGGCGTCCACTGGGGCGCCCGCACGCCCGGCGTGCGCAGCAGCTTGTCGTACTTCCACGACCACTTGCCGTCGGGCCGCTGGCGGATGCTGTACTTCAGTGCGCCCAGCACCTGCTCCCTGGTGCGCCCGGTGTACTCCTGCACCCGGCTGGCAAATTCCTCAAAGGAGTCCAGCTCGTCGGGCAGCTCCCGGAAGCTCTGAATCCGGTTCCGGCCCCGGGCCTGGCCCTCGGGGCCGGTGTCCACAATGACCAGGGACCGCAGGGTCTTGGGGTGCCGGGAGGCCCACACGTAGCTGTTGCGCCCGCCCATGGAGTGGCCGATGAGGTGAAAGTTCTTTAGCCCCACGGCCCGGACAAAGCCGTCTATGTCCCCCTGGTGCGCCTCGATGGTGTAGTCGCCGCCGGGGGCCCAGTCGCTGTCGCCGTGGCCCCGCTGGTCCAACGCCACGATGTGGAACTGCTCCGACAGGGGCAGGCTGACGAAGTCCCAGCTATGGGCCTGCTGGGAGCCGCCGTGGAGCATCAGGATGGTGGGGTTGGCGGGGTCGCCCCATTCCAGGTAGTGGAAACTCAGGCCGTTCACCCGCACCTGGCGGTCCGCCGGCGCGTTCTCCTGGGTGAAGGTCACCCCCTTCTGCCGCGCCGCCTGGTACAGGGTAAGTCCCAGCGAGTGGGCTGCCATGGCCATCCTCCCGGCGCCCCGTTGGTCTGGCTTGAAGGCCGGGGCGGGTTGCGAAAGCTGTGGGAACAGACCTATGATACCCCGGTTGTCAAGGTTTTCAGGGCCCTTTCATTTTCGGCCTGCCCGTTGGGGCGCACCTGCGTGTGCGCCCTGGTCTGCCCCTCCAGCGGCAGGGCAGACTCATAGGTCTGCCCTGCTTTGGGGAAAATGAAAAGGCCCTGTCAAGGTTTTCCCCGGCAATTCCCTTTCTGGGGAAGCGGTGCTATTATTATACGGTTCTCCGGCAGCCCCTTATCTGGTGAGCGTGCCTGGCGGACCTTTACTGTAATCCAACCGGCAAACCTACCGGGCGAACCAAGGAGAAAAGGCCACCATGACCACTGAGGCGCTTACTCTGGAACTGGAACCCCGGGAGACCCTGGGCAAGCGGGTGCGGCGACTGCGGCGCGTAGGCACCACGCCGGTGCACCTCTACGGCTCCGGGGTGGACTCCCGGTCCTTGCAGTGCAACACCGCCAAGCTCATCCGCACCCTGGCCCGGGCGGGCGCCAACACGCCCATCACCCTCTCGGTGCTGGGCGAGCCCCAGCAGCAGTTGGCCTTTGTCCGGGAGGTCCAGTGGCACCCCATGCGCGGGCAACTGCTGCACGTGGACTTTCTGGGGGTGCGCACCGACGTGGCGGTCTCAGCCCAGGTGCCGGTGGTGCTCAAGGGCGTATCCCCCGGCGCCATCCAGTCCAGCGCCATGGTGGTGCTGCAGCTTCGCAACCTGGACCTGGAGGCCCTGCCGCTGCTGATCCCCCACCAGATCGAGATTGACTTGGCCCGCCTGACCGAGCCCGACGGTGTGATCAAGGCCGGCGAGATCGGGCTGCCCCCGGAGGTCACCCTGCTCAACGACCCCGAGGAAGTGGTGGTGCGCCTGGAGATGCCCCGGGCGGCGGTGGTGGAAACCCCGGCGGCCGGCGCGGGGGCCGAGGCTGCGGCGGGCGAGGCCGGCCAGGAGCAGGAGCAGGCCTAGCTGCCGGGCTGGAGCGCCGAGAACCCCAGTCTGGCCTTGGACCGCGGGTTGTGAGGTTTCTTCCAACCTGCGGCCCGTGAGCGGTCCATCAGCATCACCTTAGCCGAGCGTAAGGAGGTGGCGGCATGTACCTGGTCTACCTGGGTGAGTCGGGCAACACCGGCGCCAGCGCCAACGACTCCAACCAGCCCTACCACGTTCACCTGGGTATGCTGGTCCATGAGCGCCAGTCCATCTCCGTGAACGCGGAGTTCACCGACGTTTGGCGGCGTCACTTTGGCCGGCCCCCGGGAGACCCGGAAACCCCCAAGGGCCTGCGCCCCGCCGACCTGTACCAGGGCCGCGGTTTCTTCACCTCCTGGTCCCCGCAGAAGCGGGCCGAGCTGATCCAGGAGTGCCTGGGCATTCTGGTGCACCACGAGACGCCGGTTATCGTCACCTACATCGACAAACGGGAGTTCGTCAAGGCCCAGGGCCGGCAGGACAGCCCCACCTCCCTGTGGAAGACTCCAGCGGAGCCGGCCATCAGCAAGTTCCTCTTCGCCCTGAACATGTACATAGATGAAATGAACATGAACAACCTGACGCCCTCCCAGATTGCCGACGTCAAGAACGAATGGCCCATCAGCGACTACGCCATGGTGGTGGCGGGACAGGGCAAGTCGGTGGAGCCCCGGTTCATGAACCAGTTCCTTAAATCCGAGGAAGACATGCCCTCGCCCGCGGTGCTGGAGAACTTCTGCTTCGTGGGGGCGGAGCATTCGGTCTGCACCCAGCTGGCGGACCTGTGCGCCTACTTCGTGCGCCGCTGGCTGCAGAACCCCTCGGGCAGCCACGCCTACTTCGATGCCCTGCGAGACGGGCGGGTGATCCAGGTGGTCTACCCGGTGCAGTTGTAGAGGCGTTTAAAAAGCTACCGTCTCCGTGGTTCGACAAGCTCACCACGAGCGGGGATTAAGTCCGCTCATCCTGAGCTTGTCGAAGGATCAGTAGTGGTAGCGCAGTTGGGCGATTAGCAGGGAGTCCCCCTCCCCCCGGTAGACCATACGGGCCTCCTCGTTGATACGCCGAGACCAGTAGCCGGACAACCCGTGCCGCAGCGGCTCCGGCTTGCCGATGCCCTGGAAGGGGGAACGTTGAATCTCCTGGATCAGGGCGTTAATCCGCCGGAGGATCCGTCCGTCGGTGCGCTGCCAGTACAGGTAGTCTTCCCAGGCGTGCTCTGAGAAGACCAGCCTCACTCAATCAGCTCCCGCTCGGCGCCGCCGCCGGACCCCAGCTCCGCCACCGACTTCAGGAGCCGTTGCGCGTTCTTGGGGCTGCGCAGGAGGTAGGCTGTTTCCTCCAGCGCCTGGTAGTCCTCCAGGGAGATCATCACCACGGAGCGCCGGTTCGTTCGGGTGATTATCACCGGCGCGTGGTCGTCACACACCTGTTCCATGGTTCTGGCCAGCTGGCTCCTGGCGTGGCTATAAGTAATGGCGTCCATGTCCAGCACCCTCTTTTCTACTTGTACAACTTATTGTACGATCAGCCCAAGCCCGGAACAAGCCCAAGGGGGATTCCATCCTTTGAACGACTCCACGCTTCTTGACACCCCCCTGGGTCGCTTGTAGACTCTTGCCGGTAGCTAGAGGAGGTCAGCTTGTCCACCCCTTCGGCCACTCCAGCCACCTTTCTCACCGAAGCCATGCGGCGGCAGGCCATCGGCCGGGCAACCCCGCCGGTCCAAATGAGGTGGAGAAGGGGGCCATCATCAAGTTCGCCCAGGCCATCGGCGACGACAACCTCCTCTTCATCGACGAGGCCGCCGCCCGCCAGACCTGCTGGGGCGGGCTGATCGCGCCCCCCACCTTCCTGCGCACCCTGGGCCAGCTGCGCCCCGACCTCCCCTTCGACCTGCCCTTCCACCGGGTGCTGGACGGCGGCAGCGACTGGGAGTACTTCCAGCCGGTGCGCCCCGGCGACCGCATTACCGCCGTGGCCGCCATCACGGATCTTAGAGAGCGCACGGGACGGCTGGGACTGATGGTCATCAGCACCATCGTCACCACCTACCGCAACCAGTTCAATGAGGTGGTGGCCACCCAGAGCAACGCCACCATCCGCTACTGAGGGACGGATCATGGCTGAGCAGGTGTACTGGGAGGACGTGGCGGAGGGCATGGCGCTGCCGCCCCTGGTCAAGAACCCCACCACCCGGCAACTGGTACAGTACGCCGGCGCCTCCGGAGACTACTACGAGATCCACTACGACCTGGAGTACGCCCGGGGCAACGGCCTGGAGGGCGTGATCCTGCACGGTGCGCTGAAGAACGCCTTCCTGGGGCAGTTGATGACTGGCTGGATGGGCCCCCAGGGCGTGCTCCGGCGCCTCTCCTGCCAGTACCGGGGCATGGACCAGCCGGGGCGCCCCATCACCGCCAAGGGCGCCGTCACCCGCAAGTACCGGCAGGACGGACGGCGCCTGGTGGACTGCGACATCTGGCTGGAGAACGCCCAGGGTGAGAAGACCACCCCCGGCGCCGCCACCGTGGCCCTGCCCTCCCGGGAGCGGGTGGCGGGCTGAGGGGACGCCCTCACCCCCCAGCCCTCTCCGGAGGGAGAGGGAGCAGCGCCGACAGTCCCCCCTCTCCCTCAGGGAGAGGGGGTGAGGGCTCACCCACCCCAATCTGAGCGAGGACTAAAGCAATGACCGACATTCTGCAAGACAAAGTAGCCATTGTCACCGGCGCGGGCCGGGGCGTGGGCCGCGGTGTGGCCATGCTCATGGCCGCCGAAGGCGCCAGCGTGGTGGTGGTGGACCCTGGCGTCAACGTGGACGGCAGCGGCTTTGACCAGTCCATCGCCCAGCAGGTGGTCAATGAGATCCAACAGGCCGGCGGCAAAGCCGTGGCCTGCGCCGAGTCGGTGACCAGCATGGCCGGCGGGGAGAAGATCGTCCAGACCGCCAT
>JBGPJN010000217.1:0-5042 GCA_041485445.1 Dehalococcoidia bacterium | reverse complement strand
TTGTTGCGGCGCAGCAGGCCGCCGGCGGGGCGGCTCCCGGCACGCCGCGCCTGCGCGTGGCCCTCACCCGCAGCGTGCCCCAGGGCGTGGCGGCGGCGCTGGCCTTCAACCCGGAGCGGCCCGCCGAGGACAACCTGGCGGCCATGCAGGCGGCCCTGGGCCGGGTGGTGACGGTGGAGGTGACCCAGGCCATCCGCGACGCCCGCATCGGCGGGGTGCGGGCCGCCGCCGGGCAGTATATTGGCCTGGTGGACGGGCAGCTCCAGGTGGTGGCGGAGACTGCCGTGGCCGCGCTGCTGGCGGCCCTGCCCCAAGCGGGCCTCTCGGCGGACAAGATCGTGACCCTGTACTGGGGCGAAGGCGCGTCAGAGGCCCAGGCGATGGCGGCGCAACAGGCCCTGGAGGCCCAGACCCCCGGCCTGCAGGTGGAGGTGGCGGAGGGCGGCCAGCCGCACTACCCCTACCTGGCAAGCGTGGAGTAGACTGGGGGAACTACGTTTCCGACGCCTGCAGTGCCTATGGCGAAAGCAGGTGACTCAAGGCAGGATGTGTCCTCATGGCTAGAGAATATGCGAAAGAGTTTCGCGACAAATACGATGCTGGGGTATTATCGAAGGAAGAATTCCTCGCGGGTATGCGGCACGAGGGGAAGGTGAGAGCCCTCGACAAAGCCTACTTTGAGCAAGGCACCAAGGCATTGGTGGCATTGAGCAGAAAATACGCGCCAGGACAATTCATCCCGGAGAAGGAAATTCTAGCCAAGGCCGAGACCAAGCGGGCGGGAATCTATCCCTGGTACGAAGGCAGTGCTGGCGTTGTGGAAAAGCAAAGAGGGCACCGTGCCTTCAGGATTAAAGACGAGTTCTATGACGCGATGCTCAAATTATTTGAAGGCGCCAGTGCCACTGCCGAATCTACCTACGAGGAGTTGCTGAGCAGGGTTACGGTGGACCCCAGGGTCTGTACCGGGAAGCCCTGCATCAGGGGGACCCGCATCTACATCGCCATCATTCTAGATGCTCTGGCGGAAGGCTTGACACCCGAGCAGATCATTGACCACTACCCTTCGTTGACGACGGACGATATACGTGCGGCGTTGGCTTACGCAGCCGAGTTGGCTCGAGAAAATGTGTGGAGAGTCGCGACGGGGTCATGAAGTTGAAGTTAGACGAGAATCTGTCGCGGCACCTGCTGTCGGCCCCAGGGCTGCTGCAGCACGATGTGACTACGGCAGCAGAGGAGGGCCTGCTATCCCAACCCGATGCGACTATCGCCGCCGCGGCCAACGGCGAAGGGCGGATGCTCTTGACCCTCGATTTGGAGTTTGCTGATCTCAGGAAGTATTCCCCCGGGCGTCACCCAGGTATCATTCTCTTTCGGCCGCGGAGCTTCGGTCCCTTGGCGGTCAATCGCTTCGTCGAGGAGTTCGTGCAGGATACCAACCTCGAACAGCTCGCAAACTGTGTCGCGGTGGTGGATCCCGCCCGGGTCAGAGTCAGACGTCCCCCGTTGGAAACGGAAACCGGTGCGTGAGCGGAAATTGTTGAACCTGGTGTAGGGTCGAGGCAAGCTTCGCCCTGACGGAAGGGGGCGTAACCCCATGCCCATCCGCATCGTCACCGACAGCTCGGCAGACCTGCCAACCGACTCGGCCCGGCGGTGGGACATCACCGTGGTGCCCTGCAACGTGGTCCTGGGCGACGTGAGCTACAAGGACGGAGTGGAGCTGTCGCCCGACGAGTTCTACCGCCGCATGGAGTCCAGCCCGCGCCCGCCCACCACCTCGCAGCCCTCCATTGCCGACTTCCAGGCGGTGTACCAGGGCCTGCTGGCCCAGGGGCACCAGATCGTGTCCATCCACGTGTCGGGCAAGCTCAGCGGCACGGTGAACGCGGCGGAGCGGGCCAGGGAGGCGCTGGGCCCCGACTTGTCGGGGGTGGTGGCGGTGGTGGACTCCCGGCTGGCCTCCCTGTGCTTGGGGCTGGTGGCGCTGTCGGCGGCGGAACTGGCGGGGCAGGCCGCGTCGCCGGAGCAGTTGGCGGAGCAGGTGCGGGCCGGGCTGCCCAAGTCCCATGGCTACTTCCTGGTGGACACCCTGGAATACTTGCAGAAGGGCGGGCGCATCGGCAAGGCCCAGGCGTTCCTGGGCACCCTGCTCAGCGTCAAGCCCATCCTTACCATCCAGGACGGGGAGGCCCACCCGGTGGAGCGGCAGCGCAACCGGGTGCGGGCGCTGGCCCGGCTGGTGGAGTTGGCCAGCGGCTTGGCGCCTCTATCCAAGCTGGGCGTCATCTACAGCACCGAGCCGGAGCAGGCGGCGGCCCTGCGCCACTCCCTGGCCGGGGCCGGGCTGCTGCCCGAGGACCAGATTATCGTCAGCCAGTTCGGGGCCACCCTGGGGACGTACCTCGGCCCGCGGGCGCTGGGCGTGGCGCTGATCACCGCCTGACGAGACGATTCACCGCAGAGGCGCAGAGGACGCAGAGAACTACGCAATTCTTCGGTCCTCTCAGCGATCTCTGCGTCTCTGCGGTGAATTAAATCCCCCGTGCTATACTGGCCTCACGACCATGTCCTCACCGACGAAAAGCGCCCCCGCCTGGCTGGAGCCCTTCCGCAAGATCCTGGAGCTGGAGGGCATCCGCGGCTACGCCGACCGCTCCGTCACCGGCGGTCTGGACCGCTTTGTGCAGCGCTGGGGGCTTCAGCTAGCCGAATTTCTAGGCGATGCCGCACTGGCTCAAGAGTTGGTGCAAACTCCTTACGCGCCCATGTCCCCGGAGCAGCGGGGCCAGTGGGCCGCCCGCTGGCAGGCGGTGCTGGCGGGAGGGGACGAAAATCCCCCCAACCCCCCTTTGCAAAGGGGGGCAGACCGCACCTCTGCTGGGGCGGGCAACACTGATTCTCCCCCTAACCAAGGGGGAGACCGAGAGAGGGTCGAACCTTCCTCCCCTTTCGCAAAGGGGGGCCAGGGGGGATTTCCCCCGGCTCACCCGCAAGACACCGCTGAATCCCCCCCGCCCGTCCGCCGCGCCCGCCGGCCCGCCGCGCTCCGCCCGCCGCCGGGAGGCCAGACCGTGGACGCCCCCGTGGACCGGCTGCGCGGCGTGGACGTCAAGCTCTCCGCCAAGCTGCTGCGCCTGGGCGTGACCACCGTGCGGGACCTGCTGTACCTGTTCCCCCGCCGTCACCTGGACTACTCCAAGACCACCCGCATCACCGAGCTGTCCCCCGGCATGGATGTCACCGTGGCCGGCACGGTGTGGGAGGCCCGCCAGATTTCCAGCGGCCCCGGCGGTCGCCGCAAGGACACCGAGGCGGTGCTCAGCGACGAGTCGGGCAACATCAAGGTCATCTGGTTCGGGCAGGGCTACCTGGCCCGCAGCCTGCGCCCCAACTGCCGCCTGGCGGTGAGCGGCAAGGTGGAGGCGTTTCGCGGCCAGCTGGTGTTCCAGTCGCCGGAGTACGAGCTGCTGGACCAGGGCCCGGCGTCGCTGCACACCGGCCGCCTGGTGCCCGTGTACCCCCTCACCGAAGGATTGACCGGCCGCAACCTGCGGCGTATCGCCTGGCAGGCGCTGACGGGCTGGCTGGGCGGCGTGGCCGAGTCGCTGCCCGCCGATATGCTGGCCCGCTGCCAGCTTCCGCCCCTCACCGAGGCCATCCGCCAGGCCCACTACCCCGACGACCTGCCCGCCTGGGAGGCGGCCCGCCGTCGCCTGGCCTTCGACGAGCTGCTCACCCTCCAGCTGGCGGTGCTGACCCGCCGTCGCCTGCACTCCCAGGGGGTGGAGGGCGTGTCCATCAAGGCGGACCCCAGGGTGCTGGAGGGGTTTATTGCCTCGCTGCCCTTTGCCCTCACCGCGGCCCAGCGCCGCTGCCTGGACCAGATACTGGCCGACCTGGCGCGGGGCACGCCGCCCATGAACCGCCTGCTCCAGGGCGACGTGGGCAGCGGCAAGACGGTGGTGGTGCTGGCGGCGCTGCTGGCGGTGGCCGCGGCGGGGCACCAGGGCGCCATCATGGTGCCCACCGAGGTGCTGGCCGAGCAGCACTTCCAGACGGTGTCCCGGCTGCTGGGCAGCCTGCCCCGCCCGCTGCAAAAGGACCACGTCTTCACCGTGTACCTGGAGTTCCTGGGCCGCCCGGTGTCGGTGGGGCTGCTCACCGGCAGCACCCGCGCAACCGCCCGGCGGGAGCTAGGTCAAATGGCGACTAAGGGCACTCTGGACCTGATCATCGGCACCCATGCCCTGATCCAGACCGGGGTGGAGATGCTCCGCCTGGCCCTGGCGGCGGCCGACGAGCAGCACCGGTTCGGCGTGGCGCAGCGGTCGGCGCTGCGGGAGCGGGGCAGCCAGAACCCCCACGTGCTGGTGATGTCGGCCACGCCCATTCCGCGCACCCTGGCCCTAACGGTGTACGGCGACCTGGACATCTCCACCATTGACGAGCTGCCCCCCGGCCGCCAGCGGGTGCTGACCCGCTGGGTGGGCCCGGAGCGCCGCGAGGCGGCCTACGGGTTCCTGCGCAAGGAGGTGCAGGCCGGGCGCCAGGGGTTCGTGGTGTGCCCGCTGGTGGACGAGTCGGAGGTCATTGAGACCAAGGCCGCCACCGAGGAATACCAGCGCCTGTCCGCCGAGGTGTTCCCGGAGCTGCGGCTGGGCCTGCTGCACGGGCGCATGACGGGCAAGGAGAAAGACAAGGTGATGCGCCAGTTCCGCGACGGCGAGCTGGACATCCTGGTGTCCACCCCGGTGGTGGAGGTGGGCATTGACGTGGCCAACGCCACGGTGATGATCATGGAGGGGGCGGACCGGTTCGGCCTGTCCCAACTCCACCTGTTCCGGGGCCGGGTGGGCCGGGGTGAGCACAAGAGCTACTGCATCCTGCTGTCCGATGCGCCCTCGGAGGTGGCCCAGGAGCGGCTGGCCGCCCTGGAGCAGACCCACGACGGCTTCCGGCTGGCGGAGGTGGACCTGGAGCTGCGGGGGCCGGGGGACTTCTTCGGCACGCGGCAGAGCGGGCTGCCCAGCCTGCGC
>JBGPJN010000216.1:0-5050 GCA_041485445.1 Dehalococcoidia bacterium | reverse complement strand
GCTGGATGGCGTCGCTGGCCAATTCTTGAACGCTTGGGCGGACTTCATCGGCTTTGGAAAGGTTCTTGTACTCTGCCTTGGCCATAATCCTATCCCTCCGGTAACGCAGGTTGGGGTTGCTGTCTATGGTGAAGATATGCCTCAGGCTAAGCGTTCTTCACCATGCCCTTCAGTTGAGCCTGGGTGACCTTCATTGCTGGGTGCTTCTGATTAGCGTGGCGCATGGTCAGGTCAATCACCTCCGCTTCGTCGTGGCTCCGGACCTGGAACCCGCACTCTGGGGGACACGAAATCTGCTTGAGACCTGGTTGTCGCTGGGTCATGGCCTATCGCCTCCTGCTAGATTTTTAGACGGTCTGATCTTTCCATGTTACCCAATGGGCATGGTTGCTTCCTCCTCACGATATGAAATGGAGAGCAAACCGCTGACCCTGATAGCTGAGGGGGACCAGGATTACCTGGGAGTTCACCGTCCCACCGGTTTTCTTCCTCCAGACCACCTCTAGGTGGGACCCAACGCCATGATTCATCGCCGCTTGATAGGCCGAGAGCAAAGTATCCCGGCTGCCCTCCGCCACAAAGCCGTCCAGGAAGGGCACGTTGTCCGCGGTCCACTGCTGGGCCGACCTGTACCCCAGCATGGAAGCGAACTTTTGGTTACATATTTTGTGCTCGTCGCAGACGTACACGTAGGTTGCCTGCTGGGACGCTTCCAGCATTGGCTTCAGCTCTTGGTTAAGCCAGTCGATGATTGCCTCATGCTTGGGCTCGGAAGTCATGGTGGCTCACCCTTCCTTTGCGAATACGCTGTTGATATACCGCTTCAAATGGGCCAAGTTTCTCACGTTGACGCCGGTGTCTTGGTAGGCTTTGCCCAGGAGCCAGGACCCCTCGATCACGGCAATGATGTAGTTGGCGAGGTCCTTGGTATCCAGGGAGCTGTTAGGCGCGTACTTGGCTTTGGCTTCCGCCAGGTCCTTTTGCAGCTCATCGGCCCATCGCTCGAACCACTTGGCGCACACGTTCCGAATTTCCGGATAGGTATCCGCAAGCTCCTGGGCGAAGTTCCCCAGCAGACACCCTTGCTTCACCGTGGGGTTGTGGGCCACCTCTATGAAGTAGTCAATAAAGCCGCTCACCCGTTCCAAAGGGTCAGTGAGAGTCCGGGAGGGTGACTGGTCGATCAGACCCCACATGGTCTGCCAGTAGTATTCCGACACCGCTTTGCCCAGGTCCTCCTTGTTTTGGAAGTAATGGAAGAAGCTGCCCTTGGTCAGGCCGGCTTCCTGGCAAATCTCTTCCACCGAGGTGGCTGTAAAGCCCTTGGCCAGCATCAGTTTGTTGGCCGATGCCAGAAGCTTGTCTTTGGTGCTAGGGGCGGATTTTGCCCGAGTCATATATACCTACCGGTTGGTATATACCAACCGGTAGGTATAATATGCGGCCAAAGAACAATTGTCAATAGGGGCAGAACTGGGAGGTTGCAGCGCCAGGTGTCGATGATGTGGGTATTCAGGCAGGGGCGGGTTTCTAAACCCGCCCCTATGCCCGTTTTCAGAACAACGCAATGGGGTTGGCCGGCGAGCCGGTGCCGCCCACCACCCGCAGCGGGGCGATGGTCAGCATGAACTGGTAGCGGCCCTCCTGGGCGCAGGCCTCGGCCAACGGCTCCAGCAGGGCGTTGTCCAGCAGGGCGATGCCGTAGGCGAAGATGGCGCCGTGCACCGACCAGGGCACGCCGTAGCCGTTGGGCATGAAGTCCATCATGTCCCACACCAGCATGGAGCAGTCGGACTCCTTGATGAACCGCAGGCAGGAGGCGTGCAGGCCGGCGCGCCCGTGGGGGTCCGAGCCCCACATGGGGTTCACCCGGTTCCACTGATCGCGCCCGCCGTAGACCACCAGGGCGTCCCCCGGCTCCAGGGTGATACCCTCCTCTTTGGCAATGTCCTCCAGCTCCCAGCCGTGGATGGGCTTGTCCAAAGTGACAAATGGCTCGCCTCGGTGCTTGGGCACGTCCAGCAGCACGCCCCGGGTGATGATGCCGTCCTTCCAGTGCTCCACCGAGCCCCAGGTGGAGCCGTCGAAGGTCAGCACGTCGTCGGGATTGCGGCCGTTCCACATGCCGTTGTGGTCCCACACGTGGCACAGGGCGTCCAGGTGCGTGCTGGCCTGACCGTGGTAGGAGATGCCGTAGTAATCGGTGGCCGAGCCGCCGGTGTCGCCCCGGGGGTTGCGCTTCATGAAGTGGTGCGCCGGGTTGGGGTTGTTGGGCGCCGGGGTCTTGGGGAACTCCCGGCTGAGGGAGACTGCCCGTCCGCTCTGCACCAGCCGGGCGGCGGCCACCCGCTTCTCCGGAGTGATGAAGTTCATGGCGCCCATCTGGTCGTCGGGGCCCCAGCGGCCCCAGTTGGAGTCTTCCTTCAGATAGGCCATGACCTGGACTTTGGTGGGCACGCGACGTTCCATGGCTGCACTCCTGATCGTTCCAGGTGACGGACCGCGCGCGCCGGACGAGCGGGCAACTACCCACTCCCGGCACGGGCGGACGCCCCTGACACAATAGCAGAGCGCCAAGGGCCAGGCAATTGGAGCACGCCGGGAGTCTAGCTGGGCTGGGTGGGTTGTCCCACCATCTTCTGCACGCAGCCAAAGAACCGGTCCAGCATTTCCTGGGACTTGCCGCCCGCCAGTCCCTCGGCCATGCGGCCCATGATTCCCCTGGCCTCTGCCGCCCCCGCCATGCTCAGGGTGGTCTTGCCGCGGTCCTCCTCCAAGGTGATCCGGGTCTCCGCGCTGAGGAAACCGGCGGAGCCGATGCCCTCAATGGCCATGCAATAGCACCGCACCGGCACCAGGTCCTTCAGGGTTACTTCCAACTGGTAGCGGCCATCGAAGGGCCCCATGGCGACGTTGACCGTGGCCCGGTAGCGGCCCAACCCGGTCTCAGACACGTTGGTGCAACCGGGAATACATTGGGCCAGGGCCTTGGGGTCCATGAGCACCGTCCACACTTCCTGGGCGGTGGCGTTGAATACGTAAGCGCCGGAGATATTCATAAGGATGTCCTGGTGGTTAGAGTTGCCCCTTGGCTAAAGGCGGCATCTGAGAATTTTGACACGTGCGGCCCCCCTCCGCCAGGGTGCAGCCCCGGCGGGCGGCGGTGATGGAGGGGGTGGAGACGGTGGGCATTTCAAGTCCAGCCCGGCATCAACCATAATGGGGAAGGTGGAACTTGGCCTCAACACATATCTGGCGGTGCTGGTGGCGGCGAGTTAGACGACGGACACCTCTGGATCAACGGGACATACTATACCGGCCAAGAGCCACCACTAATAGAGGCCTTCGTCGGAGAAGAAGGGCTTGTCCCAGTCGGGATCCTGGATTCCCACCAACAGGCTGGTGCGCAGGCGGCTGGCCCGCAGCCACAGCACAATAATGGCGTTGTTGAGTTGGAGCTTGCTGGGAGCCATCAGGGAGGGGTGGCTTGCCTTACGCCACTGAGTATATCCGGCGGCGAAGAACTCCTCCAGAAACCCGGTGGACTCGCTGTCAGCGGACGAGGCTTCCAGAATTTCCACCGGCACTTGGGAGCACAGCATGTGTGGGTTATCCGAAGCCAGTTGGATGTAGTGCTGTTCTGTCGAAAGCGTCATGGTGCGGCCAGACTATGCACCGTTGGATGCGCTGGGAGCTGACCAGCGTCGGCTGGGCATGACAACCAACTGGGGCAGGAGCTATCTGCCCCGTCGGCCAGTGCCACGGTTATTTCTAGGGAATGGCCCTGGCGGGCGGCACTTCCACGGCGATGGCGTGGATTGAGTTGTTGGCGTAGCCCCGGAAATTCCAGGCCATGGCTTTGGGTTGGGTATTGCCCGCCGAGTCGGTGGCCTTGGCCATCACGATGAAGTGCCCCGGCTCCGATGGCTGCCAGCCGAACTCCCAGCGTCGCCATGCGTCGGGGTAACTCTCCCCGGTCAGTTTAGCGTTCCGCCAGTGTCGTCCTCCGTCGGTGCTCACGGCCACCTTCTCCACCGACCCCGCTCCCGACCATGCAACGCCCTGAATGGTGAAGGCTTCAGGCTGAATCACCTCACCGTGTCTTGGGCTGGTGATGATGGACTTAACCTTCAGGAGGGTCACCGGCTCCCGGTCGATCCGGTTCTCCACGCCTTCCTGGATCATCACGTAGCGGCGGGCCTGGAAGAAACCGCTAAAAGGCCGGTCGCTTACCCGGATGCGGGTCAGCCACTTCACGGAGGCCATGGCGTACCAGCCGGGTGTAATCAGGCGCAACGGGTATCCATGCAACGGAGTCAGGGGCTCGCCGTTCATCTGGTAAGCCAGCAGGGTATCGGGGTGCATGGCCTTGCTGATTGGCAAACTTCGCTCGTATTTGAGGTCAAAAGCAACCCCTTCCTCCTCTTCCCGGCCATGGTCGGCGCCCTCGAACACTATCTCCCGCGCCGTATCCTTCAGCCCGGCCTTGGCCAGCACCGTGGCCAGGGGGACACCCTGCCACCGGGCGGTGCTCACGGCGCCGTGGCGGAAAGCCAATCCTTCCACCGGCGGGGTCACATACGACCGGCTGTTGCCGGCGCACTCCAGGGTGGTGACCTGCTCCTTGCCGGGCAGGGCCTCCAGGTCGGCCAGGGACAATCGAAGTGGTTGCTTCACCTCGCCGTCTACCGTGAGGCGCCATGCCGGCCCGCTGAGTTCTGGGGTCTGGGCAAAATGGCTGCGGACGTAGAACCGCTCCACCGGCGTGATTAGCGTGTCCAGGGAGGGCAGCGCGCACTCTTCACAAAGGGGGTTTGCCGAGACAGTTTGCAAGGTGGACTGCTCAACCGCGAGGCTCTTGGAAGGGGACAGTTCAGCCGGCATGATTCACCGCCACTTCAGTTAACGACTCTTGCATAAGTATCTAAACCGGTTGGAAGGCGCTTGCGGCGGAACTCCGCCCTTGCCCCCCTTTCGCAAAGGGGGGGTGGGGGGATTTCGTCCGACACGGTTCAAGAATTTATGCAAGGGTCTATAATATAATAATGGG
>JBGPJN010000215.1:0-5095 GCA_041485445.1 Dehalococcoidia bacterium | reverse complement strand
CGGGCTCTCCGACCTCATGCCGTCCCCCTCGGATGTGCTCCGGATGGCGCTGAAAAACCTGCGAGGGAGCATGGCCCTGGTGCGGCTGGCCAACGGCGGGGGGAGCGTCGATGACGTGGAGGAGGTTGCCCGGTTCGCCGAGGAGCTGGCGGATCAGGTCCAGCCGGGCCACCCTGCAGCCCGCCCCGTGACGGGGCCAACGGAAGCTCGCCCCACAGCCGTTCCACGTCCGGCAGCTCGACCGGCCAAGGCCCGGCCGAAGGGGGCGGGCAGAGGGAAGAAGAAAAAGGAGCCGCCGAACCCCTCGGCAGTGGCCTTCGCCAGGGCGATGGGGGAGGAAATGGGCGACGCGACGGTGAAACGTTGGGCCGAGGACCTGGCCGCGGCCAAGATCACTGAAGACCAGTTCATCGACCGATGGTCGAAGAAGGCCGGCCAGGGGAAGAGCGCCGACCCCGAGACACTGCTGGCCAGGGCGAAGCAGCGGGCAATCGAGGCCGGTCTTCCCGCCGACGATCCATACTTGCAGGGGCTGTGATGGAGGATCTTCTAGCCAAGGCCCGCAGGGAGCTCCTTGCCCAGGGGTGGACGCCTGACCAGGTGGATGCTGCCCTGGACTACGCCAAGCGATGGGCCGAGGGCAACGCGGCCGTGGGCGCTGCCGGTAATGGAGCTCTCCGGGAGACCCTGGTCCGCAACTATCTACCACGCGGCATTGAGCAGGCCCGCCAGTGGCTGAGCCGCTCCCGCGCCAAGTGGAGGTCGGACCGAAGTTGAGCCATCCCGTGCAGGGGTCCCCACCCCCTAGTCCGACTTGTGGCCGGTCGGACTTTCCCGCAGAATGATTTCAGGGCAACAGGAGGTGAATCGATGGCTGCAATATCTCCACAGGAAGCCGCGACCAAGTGGGAACAGAGGACCCAACAGGGCGCCGCGAAGTACCGGGCCAAGATCACGCAGATGCACCAGAACTTCGCAGCTGGCTTGCAGCGGTTCTGGGGCGTGTCCCCGGGACCCATCACCACGGGCGCCTACCAGAGCGCCGTGAACTCGGCCGCCGCTGACCGGCTTGCCGCCAATACCCAGGGCAAGGGCCAGAAGTGGCTGACCAACTCCCAGTCCGGCGTCGCTCGATAGCGCCTCCCGTGAGATGCATCGATGGCCAGTGTTGATCCCTTCGTCGAAGGCGCTCCACCGATCTCGCCTGCCCAGGCGGCTGGATGGACCAAGTACCGCATGAAGACAAGGGAGGCCGTGGCTGCGGACCGGTACCGCGAAGGCTATCAGCGGGCGATCGGTGAAGATCGCTACCGCGAGGGTATGGCCCGGTTCTGGGGAGTCTCCCCCGAGCGGGTTCGGGCCGAGG
Organism: Dehalococcoidia bacterium; assembly: GCA_041485445.1. Taxonomy (GTDB): domain Bacteria; phylum Chloroflexota; class Dehalococcoidia; order Lucifugimonadales; family UBA3495; genus SHYG01. The sequence continues at coordinate 3,729 of JBGPJN010000215.1, read as the reverse complement.
TGATGCAGGCCTGGCAAGGCGCCCAGGAGGGAGCCTCGACCAGGTGGAACGACGAGTTCGACCAGCACCCGGACCGCGTCCGCAACGCCGACAAGTGGCTTCAGGCGGCGCGGGCTGGAGTTCAGAGGTAGAGGCTTGAGTTACGGGGGTGAGGGCGAACCTTCACCCCCGTAGTGGTCGGGTCAGTAAACAAGGGCGAAGGTAACCGAAAAGGTTTTACCTTTTGTCCAAGGTGGTGGGCCTGGATGGACTCGAACCAACGACCTCGGTCTTATCAGGACCGCGCTCTAACCACCTGAGCTACAGGCCCGCTATTGGGTGAGCACCTGCATTATATCCCCTGGCTCCCGGCGCATCAAGGCTAGGTAAACGCCGCGTCCAGCCGCCCCAGCTGCTCGGTTGTCAGCCGCCAGCCCGAGGCCGCGCAGTTCTCCTCGGTGCGGGCGATGCTGTCGGACTTGGGGATGGTGATGACGTTGGGGTGGGCGGTGCACCAGTTCAGCGCCACCTGGGCCTGGGTCTTGCCCGTCTCGGCGGCGATTTCAGCCAGTGTCCGCAGCCCCGCGTCCTGCTGGGCCGCGTTGCCCTTCCGGCGGCCCCGCCCCGCCGACCCGGCCAGCTCCCCGTCGTTCAGAGGTGTGTAGGCCATCACCGTAATCTGCTGCTCCAGGCAGTAGGGCAGTAGGTCCTGCTCAATCTCCCGCCAGCGCAGGTTGTACAGCACCTGGTTGGAGACGATGGGGTGGTTGCGCATGGCGGCCTGGGCCTCCGCCAGCTCCCGGACCGAGAAGTTGCTCACGCCGATGTACCGCACCACCCTCCGGTCCACCAGGGACTCCATGGCTGCCATGGTCTCTTTGATGGGCACGTTGGGGTCGGACCAGTGCAGCTGGTACAGGTCAATGCAGTCGATGCCCAGCTGGCGCAGGCTGGCCACCGCCGCCTTCACCAACTGGTCCCGGCGCAGGTGGCCGCCCGATACTTTGGTGGCGATGAACACCCGGTCCCGGATGCCCTGCACCGCCTGGCCCACCGCGCCTTCGGTGCGGTAGATCTCCGCGGTGTCGATGAGGAAGGCGCCCAGTTCCACGCCCCGGCGCAGCGGCTCAGCGCCTCCGCTGTACTTCCAGGTGCCCAGGCCAATCTCCGGCACCATCACGCCGGTGCCGCCCAGCTCCTTCAGCTCCATGCTCATAGCTCCGGCCTCCGCGCCCTCAGCCGCCGCGTTTCGCTTTCAATGCCCTGGGCTTCCTGGCGACTGGGGCCGGGCTATCCCCCTGGGCCTCCTCCAGCATCGCCAGCACCGCCTCGCGCGGTGTGAGCTTGATCACCAGGACCAGGGCGAACATGGCCAGGGCCACGTCGTCCAGGTAGCCCAGCACCGGGATAAAGTCAGGGATCAGGTCAAAGGGGATGGACAGGTACACCACCAGCAGCACGGGTATGGCCTTCACGTAGATGGGCACCTGCTTGTTCCGGTCCACCAACAGCAGCCGGAAAAAGGTTATCTTGCGCCTGGTGCGCAGCCGCAAGAAGGCGCCGTAAGGCTCCCGCCGGCCCAGCCACCGGATGTACCACAGGGTTAGCACCGAGCCAGCAATGATGCCGGCTACTATCGCCAGGGCCACGTATATCCAGAACACGCCGCACCTCCTTGGTCGCCATTGGGTGGGCCGCTTACCGGGGCAATACCAGGGTGGCCTCGGCCAGGCACACCAACTCGCCCCGCTGGTTCAAGCCCTTCACCTGGCAGTCTACCACGCCCCGGCGTCCGTCCACCCGCTGGCCGAACACCTCCCCCTGGAAGGTCACCAGGTCCCCGGCCCTGAAGGGGGTGAGGGCGCGCATCAGCAGCCTGCCCCCATCGTAGAACGCCTTGAGCGGAAAGGAGCGTCCCAGCATCTGGTCCACGTAGGACATGGTGGCGGGCCCGGCGTTGACGGTGCCGCCGAAGATGTTCTTCCGGGCGAACTCCTCGTCGGTGTGGATGTTACTGGGGCTGGGCTTCCCGGCCAGGCGGAACTCGTTCTTCCGGTTAATGATCTCCTGGCTCTCCCACAAGGTCAGCGGCTCCAGCGCCCGGCCCACAGACAGCTCGTCAAAGCTCAGGAACCGCAGAGGGGCGGTGGCTGAGCCTTGGCTGAGGTTTTCCAGCGCGGGCTGGGAGGGTTCGGTTGGGAGCGGTGGCGTCCGCTGTCCGCCCGCGTACTTGAAGATGCAGGTGTAGTCGTACTCGGCCACCTTCTCGTTCCGCTGGTTGGCGGCCTCCACGCGGAACACCACAAACTGGCTGTCCCGGCGCTCGTACTTCTCCAGCACCCGGCGCGTGGCGGTGATGGTGTCCCCGGCCTGGGCCGGCCCAAACCAGCGGATCTCGCACTTGGCAAAGGGGGTCTGCCGGCGCGCGGTCTTGGACTGCTCCAGCGCCACCATCCCGATGTTTTCGGCGACGTCGTCCCGCAGCAGCGGGGCATAGCTCAACACCATGCTGGGCATGGCCACCAGGGACCCGCCGTACTCGGTGTTGACCCCCGGCCGGTGATAGCGGGGGTCCAGGTTCTGAGACAGCAGGGCGTACTGGGCGATGTTTTTCGGGGTCAGGTCCACCCGGGTGGCCTTCCCGGCCTGCCCAGGACGGACGGCGTCGTAGTCCCACAGTCATTCCCGCTGCTCTACCATGCTGTCCTCACTCAGAGCCTGTCCGATAATTCACCGCCGAGCGCGCAGAGACCCCTGAGCCAATCATTACCCTTCCTTACGCGGCGCTAAGGTGAACGCTACGGCGAGGGAGTGCCAACCGTAAACTCTCTGCGTTCTCTGCGGTTATAGAATAGGTTCTTACGCTTCCTTACTCTTTGCGGAGGTGAAAGCTAAGCAAAGCCGGCCGGTCCCTCGCCAGCCACCCCTTGGCCGATGGCGTGGCGCAGGGTGGCGATGAAGCTGCCGGATCTGGGATACTCCAGTCGCCACCACCGTTCCGCCTCGGAAGTCAGGTCCACGGCGTGAAGCTGGTAGTAACTGGGACGCCCGCGGGCGCCGAAGAAGAGCAACGCCGCGCCAACCAGGATGGGGAGGACGGCAGTCAGCAGGGGCAGGGTGGCCAGGTAGAGGCCCAGGACCACCAGCACGGCGCCCGCCGCCAGCATGGGGTGGCTGACCTGGTGCACCAGGCGCACCGCGTTGAGCTGGTGGTAGGGGATCTCCAGCAACAGCCCGCCCTTCGGTCCGGGCCGGGGTTCCAAACGGATCACCCGGTGGGACGTGGCATAAAAGGGCTGGTGCACGCCCAGCAGCTTTTCCGTGGGACTCAGGTAGTCCTGGATGCTCAACTGCTCCCCTTGTTCCTCGGCTCCAGGGGGGGTTCCCATCTCGCCCATTTTACTGCAATTCCGGCGGAAGCCCCAAGCCCGCTTGGGCGCAGGGGAATGATACCATTGATTTGCCGGCCTGCCCACTTTTCGTTGGAAGAGTGCCTGACAATTTGAATCCTCCCTCCTCTTGTGGAAGGGAATAAGCGGGAGGGGCAGATTCACCCTCACCCCAGCCCTCTCCCATAGGGAGAGGGGGCGATGATTTTGCCAGGGGTTCTTAGCTTCAATACGCAGGGGGAGCCATGTTCCGGATTCCGCTCCTTGCCCCACTGTCCATGGCCATACTGGCGGCCGTGGCCTGCGGCGCGCCCTCCGCACCGCCGGCCGGGGGCAGCCCGCCGCTCGCCGGCGCCTCCCT
>JBGPJN010000214.1:0-5128 GCA_041485445.1 Dehalococcoidia bacterium | reverse complement strand
TCGAAAGCCTTCTCAGCAGCCGGTGCTCCATATGACTTGGAACGCTGGTGGGGAGCCCAACACCTGACTCTGAGCAGTTACGTACAGAGGGGGTGGTCCCAGCGCCTACTTGTACCCCGCGCCCGGCCCGAAGAGCAGGGGCAGCCGCACAATCTCGGCCCAGCCCTGGCCGTCCTCGCCCAGCTCCAGCCGGTTCCCCGGCGTGGCGGCGGCGGCCCGCACGTAGCCCAGGCCCACCAGCTCGCCACTGCCGGGCACGGTGGCTGCGGAGGTCACCGACCCCACCGGTTGCCCCTGGTGTTTCAGGGTTGCGCCCTGGACCGCCGGCGCCTGGGGAGAGAAGCGCAGCATGGCCAGGCGCTTCTGCACCCGCTGGTAGGTGTCCAGCCGGGCGATGACCTCCTGGCCGATGTAGCACCCCTTGGTGAAGCTGATGGCGCCCACCAGCCCGGCCTCCAGGGGGTTGTACTCCTCCCCCAGCTCTTGGCCGTGGACCGGCGCCCCTTGCTGCACCCGCAGGGCATCCCAGGCCTCCAGGCCCAGCGGAGTAAGGCCCGCGGCCAGCAGACCCTCCCACACCGGTGAACCCGACGCATCGGGATGCTCCAGCACCAGGTCGTAGGCGGGCAGCTGCCCCAGGGGGCGGTGAATCACCCGCACGTCGTGGTCGTGGAGCCGCAGCATCACAGTATGGAAGGGGGCCAGCCCCGCCAGCTCCCGCCCGGCCAGCTTCTCCAGGGCCGCGCGGCCGACGGGGCCCACCACGCAGAGCATGGCGGTGGCCGGGGTCAGGTCGGTCACCGTCAGGTCTTCCATGATGGTGTACTTGTCCAGCCACTGGATCACGGCCTGCTGGGTGCCGGGGCTGGTCAGCAGCAGCACGTCGGGGCCGGTGTTCACCACCGCCACCAGGTCCAGGATGCGGCCCCGGTCGGTGGTCAGGATGGTGGGCGCGCCCTGGCCGGGGGTCAGGCGCAGCACCTGGTTGGTGGACAGGCGGTTGAGCAGGTCCAGGGCGTCCTTGCCGGCGGCCCGCAGGCGGCCCTGGTAGGAGCTGTCGTGGAGCGCCGCGCCCTGGGTGGCGGCCTGGTGCTCGGCGGCGGCGCCGGCGTAGGCCTGGGGCAGCTCCCAGCCGTGGCGGGTCTGGAACCGGGCGCCGGCGGCGGCGTGGCTGGCGTGCAGGGGGGAGCGCTGGGACGTCTGGGGTGTCATGGCGGCCTCTTTAATCAGGCTTTGTGCACAAGAACCTCTGGGACGCAAGTTGGGCAGGAAGGGTGCCAGAACCTGTGCCCGGGCTAAAGGGGTCGGAAAGGGTGCTTGGGGTTGGAGGTGCTGTAGTAGATGCGAGCTATACCGATAGTTTGGTTGTTGAGAAAGGTATACCAGAAGTGCCATTGGCCCACAACGCGTTCCATCACCTCTGGCCGATAAGGGAACCCGGCGTTCCTGGTTACATTGTCCTCAGGTTGAACCTCTCCGCACAGGGAATGCAGAATGGTGTTGCGGCAGTCCTGGCGTTCTGGGCCCGTCAACTGATTTAGAAACAAGTGAGCCGAGCTGGAGAGAACGGCATCATAGGCCACGCCAACTACTTCCGCGCATCCCCCAAAGGCGAGTACAGGCCCAGGTCTAATTCAGCCATTCCCCACTCGACGGCCGCATTTTGCGCATATGCAAAGGCCCAACTGCACAGGACATTTGCGTTGTTTCTCCAGGACGCTTCCGGTTGGTTCTCGAAATGCGACACAGCGTGAACGCAAAGCCAAAAAGACATAAGCCAGGAGGAAGTGCGGACTAGGTAGTCTGCCCCCTTCTCCCCTATGTCTGTGACTCCGCCGTCAAGGAATTGAGTAATTCCTTCGTGAACGATACCTACGGTGTCTAGACTGGCGTGCAAGCCCCGCAGATTCTGAGGATCCAGATGCCCGAACTCCTCTCTAACAACCGTCTTGATATATTGCAGAGCTTCAGCGCTTAAGGCCAGAGCTTTGTCAATACCAAGATACGCCACCATAGCGTACGAGGTGGAAGAAGAGAGTGCAGCATAAGTGGGCCAACGAGCCGTGAACTCTTGAGCCAGGTCGTGGGCGCTGAGGACAGGAACCAGCACACTAACTTCCATCTGCCTGGCGTTAGCCAGGAGCGTCGCGGCAAGGCCCTGGGGGACTGCCGACTCCTTGGGCTCCGGCGGCACCAGTGAAAGAGAGGGATTTGGTTGCGGCCTTGGGGCCTCTGTGATTGTGCTTACCATAGCTCCTCTCTCGATAACTGGCATGGCTACTATGCGAGATTAGGGGACCCCGTGTCCCCATTCTGGGAGAAGGTGGGGACGGGGTGGTGGTGGGATTACCCGCACCTACACGCCGAAGGAGGTGCCGCAGCCGCAGGTCTTCTTGGCGTTGGGATTGGTGAAGGTGAAGCCCTTGCCGTTGAGGCCGTCGGAGAAATCCAGGATGGTGCCAGCCAGGAAGATGAAGCTCTTCTTGTCCACCATCACCTTGACCCCGTGCTGCATCACGATGCGGTCGGTGGCCAACTCTTGGTCAGTGATCTTCAGCTCGTAGGTGAGGCCGGAGCAGCCGCCGCCCTTGACGCCCACGCGGATGCCCACGCTCTGGGTGACGCCCTCTTTGGCGGCGAAGTAGTGGATCTTCTCCGCGGCCTTCTCGGTAATCTGGACCCCCAGGTCTACGCCCTCTCTGGTTACAGTCATGAGTCCCTCCCATGGGACGGATTTAGGCCTGATAAAGCTAGTGATTGTCTAGTGCTATTGTAGGGAATAGCTGGGGGGTCGTCAAGGGTGGTGGCAACGGCGCAGTGTGTTAAAGGGGGCTTAGCCGGATAAGAGAGTTGAGGGCGAGGTATTGGCGCCCACCCAGCCGGAACTATCCGGGACCTCGGCGAAGGACATTTGCCGTTCCTCTTCGTAGCTGGGCGGAGCGATACGCCCAGGACTCAGGTTAGCCAGCCGCTCCACCAACTCACCAAAGGAGACGAAGTTCACCGCCAGGGCCACGTCAAATGCCGCCGCCAGGGTCTTCAGCGTCTTTAGGGTGTATCTCCCGTAGTCTGGGTTCTCTAGCTGAGAAATGGTTTCCTGGGCCTTGCCGGTGCGCCCCGCCAGCTCTTCCTGCGTCCATCCGTGTTTGTCTCGTAGCGCCCGAATCTGGAACGCCAGCCCCGTACCTATGTCAGCGGCAAACGCCTGCCGGTACTCCCGGTCTCCCAAGCTTTTGAACAACTGTTGCTTCTTATCCATAGTCGTGAATTCCTGCATATTGGGCTGCATTTGAATTAACCCTCGCCAGTCTGTTTAACGCTTCGAAGCATTCCGAAGGAGGGACGCGGGCACCTGGTTTTATGAAGCCATGCAGAAGAATAGGTATCTGGCCAGTTCTATGGCTGCCAAGAATCCGGTATTGAATCCGGGAGCGTTTGGCTCGGATCTCAAATAGTCCTGCGCAGGTCCCTGTAAGGGTATCCACCAGAGGTCGCTGCCACTGCCCGCCGGGTATGCCTTCCAGGTGCAAGAGCCAGTTCTTGAACTTAACGCGCACTTCCACTGGCAAGGTTTCTAGCCAGGTGTGGATGACGTTCACTCGGACACCGTCCACAGTGTCGTAGTAATCGTAGAAGGTAAACTCTGATCCCATATTATCAGAAAAATATTATACGAACAATAGGGCGAATGTACTGGAAGACACTTTGAACCAGAATATCAGAAAATTGTTATAGAAACAATGCGACAGTGACGCCTTTCCCCGTCTCCCTCCCCCCTGCCCGCCCTTGACCGATTCTGCTACAATTAGCCTCCTTGCAGATGTCTTTGACCTGCGGGATCGTTCCGTGAACTATGAAAGGAGCGCCGAAGATGGTCTCTACCAAGAAGGACCCCATACTGGTGGTGGTGCAGCTCACCGGTGGCAACGACTGCCTCAACACCCTGATCCCCTACGCCGACCCGCTGTACTACGACAACCGCAACAACGTGGGCATCCCCCAGGACCAGGTGCTGCCCCTCAACGACCGGTTCGCCTTCAACCCGGCCATGCAGCCTCTCAAGGAGCTGTACGACCAGGGCAAGGCGGCGGTGATCCAGGGCATCGGCTACCCCAACCCCAACCGCTCCCACTTCCGCTCCATGGACATCTGGCACACCTGTGAGCCGGACAAGGTGGGCACCGAGGGCTGGCTGGGCCGCGTGACCCGCGACCTGGACCCCAAGGGTGAGAACGTGCTCACCTGCGTCAACTTCGGCCGCGGCCTGCCCCGGGCCCTGGCCCTCACCGGCGTGCCGGTGGCCTCCGTGGCGGTGCTGGAGACCTACGGCGTCCTCACCAGCATCACCGACGAGATGGAGCGCACCGAGGCCCTGGACGTTTTTGCCCGCATGTACGCCCCCACCGTGGGCACCGGCCCGGTGATGGACTACCTGGGCCAGACCGGCCTGGACGCCCTGAAGGGCGCCGACATCCTCAAGACCGCCCCCAGCAAGTACCAGTCCAGCATCGAGTACGCCGACAGCTCCATTGGGCGCAACCTGCAGGGCATCGCCAAGGTGCTCACCGCCAACCTGGGCACCCGCATCTTCTACACCCAGCACGGCGGCTACGACACCCACGCCAGCCAGGGGCCCCAGCACCCCAAGCTGTGGACCGAGCTGTCCCAGGGCATCTCCGACTTCTACGCCGACCTGCGGGAGCACCACACGGCGGACAACGTCCTCATGTACGTGTTCACCGAGTTTGGCCGGCGGGTGAAGGACAACGGCTCCGGCACCGACCACGGGTCCGGCGGCGTGGCCTTCGCCATCGGCGACATGGTCAAGGGCGGCCTCCACGGCGAGTACCCGTCCCTGGCTGCGGACAAGCTGCTGGAGGGGGACCTGCACTTCAACCAGGACTTCCGGGGCGTGTACGCCCATATGGTGGAGCAGTGGCTGGGCCTGGATGCGATGCCGGTGGTGGGGGGCAACTTCCCCCAGCCCGTTTTCTTGTAGCAGCCCGGCAGCTTTGCGGGCAACAGCGTAGGGGCAGGTTTCAAACCTGCCCCTACGCTGTTCTGTGGGGGAGGGTGGCCCTCATCCCCCCGGCCCCCTTCTCCCATAGGGAGAAGGGGGTGGTTGGCG
>JBGPJN010000213.1:0-5136 GCA_041485445.1 Dehalococcoidia bacterium | reverse complement strand
GGGCCACCTTTGCCATTTGGATTGAGCGGTGGCTCATGGACGTGGGCATCCCGGTGCGGGCCAACCTGACGGGGTTCAACGTGATTGTGGAGCGGATTAACAACCCCGACGGCTTCGACATGTGGATGTTGGGCTGGTCTCTGACCCTGTATCCCGACTACCTGGAGGCGTTCTTCCACTCTCGCCATGCCGTGCCCGACGGCCTCAACCGGGGTCGCTACGCCAACCCCGAGTTCGACCGCCTGGCCGATCAGTTGTTGCTGGAAACCGACCTGGAGAAGGCGCGGCAGATCGTGTTCCAGCTGCAAGCGTTCCTGGCGGAAGACCTGCCCTACGTGGTGCTCTACAGCACACCGGTGCTGGAGGTCTACCGCAGCGACCGGATACGCTTTCCCTACACCGACACCCTGGACGGCATCCAGGACCTCAACGGCCTCACCACGGCGGTGGTGATCCAGTAGTCCCCAGTAGTCCAGGGGGTTAGCCCGCATGGCCGGTTACCTGGTCCGCCGTCTCCTGCAGATCCTGGTCACGCTGTTCCTGTTCATCACGGCGGCCTTTTTTCTGGTCCAGGCCCAGCCCGGCGACTACTCCTCCTTCTTCGCCTTGAACCCCGAGCTGCCCCCGGAGGTGCAGGCCCAGGTGCGGGCCAACTTCGGCCTGGACAAGCCGCTGTGGCAGCAGTACCTCATCCACCTCCGCAACATGGTCACCGGCAACTTCGGCATCTCCTTTAGCCACTACCCACAGTCGGTGCGGGAGGTCATCCTGGAGCGGCTGCCCCGCACCGTGGCCCTGTTCCTCACCGCCACGGTGGTTTCCTTTTACGCCGGGTTCTTTCTGGGCAAGCTGCTGGCCTGGCGCCGTGGCGGCGTTGTGGAGTACGCCGCCACCATCGCCGGCGTGGGCCTGTTCACCGTGTTCACCCCCTGGTTCGGGCTGATGATGATCTGGCTCTTCGGCTTCAAGCTGGATTGGCTCCCCCTGGGCAAATTCCTGGACCCGGAGGTATGGCGCGACGCGCCGGTGACGGCCAACCAGGTGTTCGCCTGGATGCTGATTACCGCGGCGGCCTGGTCGGCGTTTCTGTTCGTGGCGTTACTGGCGGCCCCTCGGTTGGGCTGGCGGCTGGGCGCCTGGCCCCGCCTGGCCGGGGTGGCCCTGACCCTGGCGCTGGTGGCGGCGGTCTGGAACTGGACCGGCGCCGGCTATCTGGCCCTGGACATCCTGAAGCACCTGACGCTGCCGGTGGCCACCCTCACCCTCATCTCCTTTGCTGGCACCATGCTCCTCACCCGCAACAGCATGCTGGAGACCCTGCGGGAGGACTACATCATGGCGGCCCGGGCCAAGGGCCTGCCGGAAAAGGTGGTGCGCGACCGCCACGCCGCCCGCAACGCCCTGCTGCCCGTGGTCACCAGCCTGGTGTTCAGCCTGGCCTTCGCCGTGGACGGCGGGGTGATCACCGAGTCGGTGTTCTCTTGGCCGGGCATGGGGATGACGCTGCTGGAGGCGGTGTTGTCCGAGGACCTGCCCCTGGCCCTGGGCGCCCTGTCCTTTGTGGGTGTGCTGGCATTGGTGGCCCACCTGGTGGCCGACGTGCTGTACGTTTACCTGGACCCCCGGGTGCACTACCAGTGAGCGGCCCGGCAGGCCCGCGTCTGCCCGGTGGGGCATTGGCCGGCGGAGCACCGGCGCCGCCCCCCGCCGAGCTGGCCTCCAGCCCCGACTCTGTCGGGGTCTGGCGGGCCCGCTTGCGGCTGGCCCTGCTGGGCTTTCGCCAGGGCTGGGCCATCTTCGCGGAGAGCCGCATCGGCCTGGTGGGGGTGGCGATCATCGTCCTCTTTGGGGTGATGGCGGTATCCCATCCGGTGCTCATGGCCACCGTGTGGGACCCATCGGTGTACGACCCGGTGACCGGCTTCGCCTTCGACCGGCCGGACCATCCCGCGCCGCCCTCCTGGCGTCACCTGCTGGGCACCGACCCCCTGGGCCGCGACATCCTGAGCCAGCTGACCTTCAGCACCAGCTCCGCCTTCATGCTGGGGATGGTGGCGGCGCTGGTCACCGTGGGCATCGCCACGCTGATTGGGGCGGTGTCCGCCTACTTTGGCGGGCCGGTGGACGCCTTCTTCATGCGCTTGGCCGACCTGATCATCATTCTGCCCACCATCTCCCTGCTCATTGTGCTGACGGCGTTGTTCGGCATCAACCTGTTCCAGCTCGCCCTGGTGCTGGGCATCCTGGGCGGGTTCGGCGGCACCGCGGTGGTCATCAAGTCCCAGGCGCTGAGCATCAAGGTCAAACCCTACATTGAGGCGGCGCGGCTGGCCGGCGGAGGCCCGTTCCACATCATCATGGTGCACATCGTGCCCAACCTGCTCCCCCTGTCCCTCCTGTACATGATGTTCACCGTCACCGGCGCGATCTTCTCCGAGGCGGTGCTGTCCTTCTTCGGCATCCTCAACGTGCGCATGAGCTGGGGCATCATGATCCACACCGCCTCCACCGGCGGCTACCTGCTGGCCGGCGCCAAGTACTGGTGGCTGGTTGTGCCGGCGGGGGCCGCCATCACCCTGCTGTGCGGCTCCTTCTACCTGGTGGGCCGGGCCTTGGACGAAGTGGTGAACCCACGGTTGCGGCGCCGATGAGCCGGGAATCCACCGCGCCAGAGGGCCGGGGCAGGACCAGCCCGGCTGGCGTCCCTGCCACCGGACCGGCCCCTCTGTTGCAGGTGGCGGACCTGGCCATGCAATATCGCACCCGGCAGGGCGCGGTCCGGGCGGTGGACGGCGTGAGCTTCAGCATCCAGCGGGGCCAGGTCCTGGGACTGGTGGGGGAGTCGGGCTGCGGCAAGACCTCCGTGGGCTTCTCCCTGCTCCGGCTCCTGCCGGACAACGCCCGGCTGGTGCGCGGCCAGGTCATCTTCGACGGCCAGGACCTGGTGTTGCTGAAGGAGGAGGAGATGCGCCGGTACCGCTGGCGGCGCATCGCTATGATTTTCCAGGCGGCCATGAGCGCCCTGGACCCCGTGTACCGGGTGGGCGACCAGATCGTGGAGGCCCTGGAGACCCACGGGCTGCTGGGTGCCCCTGGAGCCCCCCTCTCGCCCCCCTTTCCTTACGCTTCGCTAAGGCAAGGCAAGGGGGGTTGGGGGAATTTAGGCTTGCATCCACCAGCGAGTGGCGAGGGCAGGGGTGAGACCATCGCCTCTGACTCCCCCAGTTCCAAGGGCGGAAGGGCGTTGGTTAGACGCTTCTTGAGTGTGGGCAACGCCAGGGGAGACCCGCGGGCGCAGGGCCGGGCGCGGGTTGCCGAGCTGTTCCACCTAGTGGGCCTGGACCCGGCTCTGATGGACCGCTACCCCCACGAGTACAGCGGCGGCATGCGGCAGCGGGCCGTCATCGCCATGGCGCTGGCCTGCCGGCCAGACCTGATCATCGCCGACGAGCCGACCACGGCACTGGACGTCATCGTGCAGGACCGTATCCTGAGAGAGCTGAAACGGATCCAGCAGGAGCTGGGCCTGAGCCTTCTGTACATCACCCACGACGTGGCGGTGGTGGCGGAGGTGGCCGACGAGGTGGGCGTGATGTACGCGGGCGAGCTGGTGGAGCTGGGGCCCGTCCAGGGGGTGTTCAGCGCGCCGATCCACCCCTACACCGCGGCGCTGCTGTCCAGCTTTCCCAGCATCCGGGGGGAGAAGCGGCCCCTGGCGGCCCTGCCCGGCGAGCCGCCCAGCCTGGTGGCGCCGCCCCCCGGCTGCCGCTTTCACCCCCGCTGCCCCTACGCCTCCCGGCAATGCCGGGAGGAGCGGCCTCCCGTGGTGGTCAGGGACGGCCACTGGGCCGCCTGCTGGCACCCGTTGGCCGGCTCCCCTTGGAATGAGGTGGCCGCGCCGCATGGCTGACCCGCGCGACGCCGCTGACTCCTTGCCCGGACGGGGCGCCAACTTGCTGGAAGCCCAGGGGCTGGCCAAGCTGTTTCCCGTGGGCCACCGCTCCCTGCGGGCGCCGCGCCGCTTCGTCCACGCGGTGGATGATGTCTCCCTGGCCGTGCCGCCGGGGGAGAGCTTTGGCCTGGTGGGGGAATCGGGCTGCGGCAAGACCACCCTGGGCAAGCTGCTGGTCAAGCTGGTGGAGCCCACCCGCGGGCAGGTGCGGGTGCACAAGCCTTCAGATAGCATCGGCCAGGGTGATCCTTACTGGTCCCTGGCCTGCCTCCGGGGCCGGGAGCTGAAGGCGTTCCGGCGTCAGGTGCAAATGGTGCTGCAAGACCCCTACGAGTCCCTCAACCCCCGGCGCACCATCTACGACACGGTGGCGGAGCCGCTGTCGGTGCAGGGGCTGGGCCCCGACTCGTCGGGGGACCGGCTTGCCCGGGTGGGACGGATGCTGGAGCAGGTGGGCCTGGCCCCCGCCGCCAGCTACCTGTTCCGGTACCCCCACGAGCTGTCCGGCGGGCAGCGGCAGCGGGTGGCCATCGCCCGGGCGCTGGCGCTGGACCCATCCTTCGTGGTGGCCGACGAGCCAACCTCCATGCTGGACGTTTCCAGCCGCACCGCCATCATGAACCTGATGCTTGGCCTGGCCCAGGAGCTGGGGATTACGTACCTTTACATAACCCATGACCTGGCGGTGGCGCGGTACATGTGCCAGCGGGTGGGGGTGATGTACCTGGGCAAGCTGGTGGAGGTGGCTGATACCGAGGAGGTGCTGAGCCGGCCCCAGCACCCGTACACCCAGGCGCTGCTCTCCGCCGTGCCCGTGCCGGACCCAGCCTACCGGCGGGAGCCGGTTGCGCTGCTGGGCGAGGCGACCCAGCCGGTGGACCCGCCGGACCGCTGCCGGTTCTACGACCGCTGCCCCCTGGCGGCGGACCAGTGCCGGGACAACCCCCATCCGCCGCTGGAAGCCAAGGCGGGAGCCGGGCACCTAGTGGCCTGCCATCGGGTGTAGGCTGGCAGCCAGGGCCTTTTCATTCGGGTGAATATCACCTTGGCTGCTCGTCTTGAGCTTGTCGAAGGACGGGCTTTTAGCCAGCTCTGGCGACAATGAAACGGCTCTGAGCAAGCAGCCCAGGGTCGTTTCATTCTTCCTGAAGGTGGGGGCAGACCTATGTGTCTGCCCTTTGGTT
>JBGPJN010000212.1:0-5140 GCA_041485445.1 Dehalococcoidia bacterium | reverse complement strand
CTGGACCGGTGGCTCCAGCCCGGCGACGTGGTGGAGCTGGAGGTGGAGGGCATCGGTGTGCTGCGCAACACGGTGGTGAGAAGGAAGCCGTAGGGGCGCTGCTTGCCGCGCCCTGTGTGCTTGCCGCGCCCTGCGTGCCTGAGAGTACAGAGGTCAAATGAGCCAGATCCAAAAGGAGAGTAAACGTATGACGGAGTGGCCACCGAAGCAGACCTCAATCGACATCAAGCCTATGACGGATGAGGAAGCAAAGCGGATAGACAAGGTTCTCGAAGAAGCCCGAGCTCTTAGGCAAGCTATCCTCAAGCGTAGAAAGGGCAAGCTCGTACCTTCCTCATGGAAGTTAATCCGTCAAGCTCGCGAAGAACGCTCTAAAGCCCCATGAATCATGCTTTGGTGGTAGATGCCAGTGTTCTGGTGAAGGTAGTTGTTGCGGAAGAGTTCTCTGACCGTGCCGAAGCCCTTGTTCGCGATAGCAGGGCTGCCCATCGCTCTCTCCTGGGACCGCCACAACATAGCTCTGGAGCCTAAAGTGGTTAGAATTGGAGACTATCCCGATGAACGCGATTTGGTAGGACTCGGGATGGCCCTCGAACGGGACATCCGAGGCGGGCTCCTTGTAGCTGCCATAATGGTCGAGAGGGCACTCGATCTGATAGTCGCCACTCACTTCAACGGAGGTAATCGCCAAGATTTCATCGATACGTATTTTCAGATGCTTTCTCGAACTGAAGAAGGCGCCCCAAGGCCAGCCGTCAAGTGGTTCAAGGAGCGGTGCAAGAATGATCAGGTAGTTAGCGGCTCGACGCAACTTAAAAAGGTCGTCACCAATTGGCAGGGGCACCTTGGCGACAAAGTGAAATTCGGAGTTTTGCTACTCAAGGAAGGGTACCCAAGGCTGCTACAACAGTTAGAAAGCGCAGAGGCTGGAAAAGGGTCCACAAGTTTGAAGCAGCAGCTAAACGCTCTTGTACAGCTACGAAACGACATCGCTCACACTGAACCGGGTAACAACGTAGACCCTAAGGCAGGCCAGCGGTCGGATCGCATTGTCTTTGTCTACTACGAGGAAGGGCAGCGAAAGAGTAAGCCTTTGACACTTCTCGAGGCTCAAACAAGGGAGAAGGAATGGATGGAGTTGTTCCGCCGGTTGGGTAGCCTGGCACATGACATCGACAAGCTACGCGCGACACCTTCAATTCCTCCCACAGTCCCGCCCTCGTAAGGATTCAAAGGCCCGTTTATTTTTTCGGCTCTATACGGAGTTGCCGTAGTAAATTCCCTAGTAAATACGTGGAGCTCACGGGACTCTCAACTACGTCCTCCGACAATCGCAGTCGCCAGCCGCCTTGCGCTCGGCCAACGGGCTTAGAATTCTGTGGGAGCGTAGAATTTTACCCCCCTACTCCTCCTCCCCGTACTGCTGCTTCAGCGCCTCCACCACCGCCGGGTCGGCCAGGGTGGTGGTGTCGCCCAGGGCTCGGCCCTCGGCCACGTCCCGCAGCAGGCGGCGCATGATCTTGCCGCTGCGGGTCTTGGGCAGCTCGGCGGTGAAGTAGATGTCGTCGGGGCGGGCTATTGAACCGATCTTGGTCACCACGTGCTGCTTCAACTCGTTCATCACCGCGTCGGTGCCGGCCACTCCTTCCTTCAGCGTCACGAAGGCCACAATGGCCTCCCCTTTCATCTCGTGGGACTTGCCGATGCAGGCGGCCTCCGCCACCTTGGGGTTGTCCACCAGGGCGCTCTCCACCTCCATGGTGCTGATGCGATGGGCCGAGACCTTGATCACGTCGTCCACCCGGCCCAGCAGCCAGTAGTAGCCGTCCTCGTCCACCTTGGCCCCATCGGCGGTGAAGTAGATGTTGGGGTAGCGGGACCAGTACTGCTGCGCAAACCGCTGGGGGTCGCCGTAGATGTTGCGCAGCATGGAGGGCCAGGGCTTCTTGATGACCAGGTAGCCGCCCTTGCCCGGCCCCACCGGCTGGCCGCGCTCGTCCAGAATCTCGGCGTCAATGCCTGGGAACGGCTTGGTGGCCGAGCCGGGCTTGAGGGTGGTGATGCCCGGCAGGGGTGAGATGAGGATGGAGCCGGTCTCCGTCTGCCACCAGGTGTCCACCACCGGGCAGCGCCCGCCGCCGATGTTCTTCCAGTACCACACCCAGGCCTCCGGGTTGATGGGCTCGCCCACGCTGCCCAGCAGCCGCAACGTGGACAGGTCGTGCTGCTTCGGGTACTCCTCGCCCCAGCGCATGAAGGTGCGGATGGCCGTGGGCGCGGTGTACAGGATGGTGGCGCCGTACTTCGCCACAATGCTCCAGAACCGGTCCCGGCCCGGATAATCCGGGGAGCCCTCGTACATCACCGTGGTGGCGCCGTTGGCCAGGGGGCCGTAGACCACGTAGCTGTGCCCGGTGACCCAGCCGATGTCGGCGGTGCACCAGTAGACGTCGTCCTCTTTGAGGTCGAAGATCCACTTGGCGGTGGCGTAGACGCCCACCATGTAGCCGCCGGTGGTGTGGACAATGCCCTTGGGCTTGCCGGTGGTGCCGCTGGTGTAGAGGATGTACAACAGGTCCTCGCTGTCCATCGGCTCCGGCGGGCAGGTCAGGGGCTGGCCGGACACCAGGTCGTGCCACCAGATGTCCCGGCCCGCCACCATCTGGGCGTCGGCGTGACCGGTGCGGCGCACCACCACCACCTTCTGGATCGTTGGGCTGCCGTTGAGGGAGTCGTCGGCGTTCTGCTTCAGCGGGACGACGCTGCCCCGCCGGTAGCCGCCGTCGGCGGTGATGAGCACCTTGGCCTGGCAGTCGTTGGTGCGGTCCCGCAAGGAGTCGGCGCTGAACCCGCCGAACACCACGCTGTGGGCCGCGCCGATGCGGGCGCAGGCCAGCATGGCGATGGCCAGCTCGGGGATCATGGGCAGGTAGATCATGACCCGGTCGCCCTTCCTCACTCCCAGGCTCTTGAGGCCGTTGGCGAACTGGCACACCTCCCGGTAAAGGTCCCGATAGGTGTAGACCTTCCAGTCTCCCGGCTCTCCTTCCCAGATCAGGGCGGCCTTGTTGCGCCGGGCCGAGTCCAGGTGGCGGTCCACGCAGTTGTAGGAGATGTTGGTCTTGCCGCCCACAAACCACTTGGCGTAGGGCGGCTGCCAGTCCAGCACCTGGTCCCACGGCTTGAACCAGTGCAGCTCCTGGGCAAACCCGGCCCAGAACGCCTCCGGGTCCCGCCGCGCCCTGGCGTAAACCCGCGGGTCGCGAATATTGGCCTGCTTGCGGAACTTTTCCGGGGGCGGGAACGTCCTATTTTCTTGAAGGAGCGCTTCAATGTTTCCTGCGTATTCGACCATGTGCCAACCTCACCAAAACAAACCTGAAAGCCGAAGCCGAGGCTCAGGCATTTGTAGCACAGTGCCACGCCTTTTGTAAACGGTAACCGGCGGTTTGCCGCAGGAATCCGGGAACCGGCGGGTTTCTGCGGCGGTTTGGGGTAGCGCCGAGGCTGGCGGTTGGGTAAGATGGGTATAAAGGGGCAGCTTGTCCGCGGAGCGAGAGTGTCGGTATCTTGATTTGGGGTTGTAAAAGATGGTCGAATCGAAACGGCAGGGTAAGATACTGATTGTGGACGACGAATGGGAGTCGGCCATCGTGCGGACGGTGAGCCGCCGGCTGGAGCAGGAGGGCTGGCGGACTATTGTGGTCACGCCGCAAGTGCGGGGTCCGTCAGGCGAGGAGTTTGAGCGCCAGGCCCTATATCTCATTGAAGTAGAGCACCCTGACGGAGTCTTGCTGGACGTGCGTTTTGGCGACCACCGGGATGACCGGTTCAAGGGCCTGGAGATCCTCCAGAGCATCGTAGAACGGCATCCCAAGCTGCCGGTGCTGATGTTCACTCAGTACGCCCAGGGCCCGGAGCGGGAGACCGCCGTGCGGGGCACCCTGCGATGGGACGCTCAGGTGGACTTCATCGACAAGCTGGCCAGCCCGGAAGAGGTGGTGCTGCGCCTGCGGCGCCTCATTGGGCGCGCTCCCGAGAGCATCGCGCTAGGCGACCGCATCCTGGTGGACACCAGGGCCAAGGTCGTCTACGTTAAGGGAACCGGAGAGCCGGTGCTGGTCAACGAAATCCAGGGGATGAAGTTCGAGATCCTGCGGGAGCTGGCCGCCACCTGGTTCCGCAGCCCCGGCGAGCTGGTGCCCTTCAGCCGGCTGGAACGGTACTCCGAGGGCGACGACGCCCGGGCTTCTCTACGGGTGCGGATTCGGGAGATCAAAGACTCCCTGGGCAAGGCTCTGGGCCAGCGATTCGGCGCGGACGATCTGATCATCAACGTCCGCGGGCAGGGCTACCGCTTGGTCGCCCCGAGGGGATAGACGGTTGGCAACTTCGGCGAAAACCCGGCCAGGATGGACCTGGGTCCGAGTACTGGGCGCCTTGGCCCTGCTGGTTGGGGTGATTGCGCTGGCCCTGGGGCCGGTCATCGGCAAGAACCTGTTCGTGGTGCTCTGGGGCGTGGAGCCGCTGACCTACCTGGGCGCGGTGGCGGTGATGCTGGGCTTGGGTCTGGTGGCCATGTCTTACGCAGCCACGCGCGCTCCAGCCCACGGCGCCGCGCCCACGGCGTCGGCGCCCGACATGAAGCAGTGGAGCCAAACGACGCTGCACTATTTCGAGCTGTTTCACCACGACCTGGGCCGGCCCCTGCGTCGTATTCTGGGGAGGGAGCGCGAGCTGCGCGCCATGCTGGGCAAGGACGAGGTGGTCCAATCCACCGCGGTCAAGGAGCTGCTGGATGAGATTGAGCGGCAGGCCCCCAGCTTCCGGCTGATGATGTCCAACATCCAGGTGCTCATCCAGTTGGAGGCGCCGGAAGCCCCGGAGCGGCTGCAGCCCCTGGAGCCCGCCGAGGTGGTGCGCCGGATCGTGGACCGGTACAGCGCAGTGGCCACCGATGCCGGCAAGGAGGTCACCTGGTGGGCGGAACCCAGCGAGTTCGGCATCGTCTACTCCGACAGCTCGGCCATTGAGCACGTGGTGGCCAACCTGGTGGACAACTCGGTGCGCTTCGCCACCACCCATGTGGAGGTCAAAATCACCAAGAACCCCACCCACTTCTTCATCCGGGTGTGGGATG
>JBGPJN010000211.1:0-5210 GCA_041485445.1 Dehalococcoidia bacterium | reverse complement strand
TCTTCACCGTGCTGTCCGCCGAGCTGGTGGGACGCGCGGCGCCGGTGCGCCTGCTGCGCGGCGGCCAGGTGCAGGAGCTGTCGGTGACGGTGGGCGAGCACCCGTGAGGGAGGGCATGATGTTTTCCAGTCTGTTGCAGCAGTTGAATCAAGAGATGGACCGGGTGGTGGCGGCGGGACGGCGCAGCCTGGTGGAGGTCCAGACCGAGGGCATCGGCGGCGGCGCCGGCACCATCTGGCATCCCGACGGGTTGGTGCTGACCAACGCCCACGTGGCCACCCGCCCCTACGTGCGGGTGGTGCTGCCCGATGGCTCCGCGCGGCCGGGCCGGGTCCTGGCCCGCGACTCCGCTCTGGATATTGCGGCCC
Organism: Dehalococcoidia bacterium; assembly: GCA_041485445.1. Taxonomy (GTDB): domain Bacteria; phylum Chloroflexota; class Dehalococcoidia; order Lucifugimonadales; family UBA3495; genus SHYG01. The sequence goes on along the minus strand of JBGPJN010000211.1, from coordinate 4,842 downwards.
TGGTGGTGGACGCGGGCGGTCTGACCGCCATCGAGCTGGGCGACTCCCAGGGCCTTCAGCCCGGACACTGGGTGGTGGCCCTGGGCCATCCCTGGGGAGTGGCTGGGGCCGCCGCCGCGGGGGTGGTCATCGGCGCGGGCCGGGACCTGCCGGAGCTGCCCGCCTCGGACCGGGAGTGGATCGCGGTGGGCCTGCCCCTGCGGCCGGGCAACTCGGGCGGCCCGCTGCTGGATGCCCAGGGAAGACTGGTGGGCATCAACACCATGATGGCCGGACCCCAGGTGGGCATGGCGGTGCCGGTGCACCTGGTGAAGGCCTTCCTGCGGCGGGAGCTGGGCCGCCGGAGTGGGTCGGCGGGAGAGGCCCAAGTCGCGGGCCGCGCCTGAGGCGGGGCGCCCTCTACCGGGTGAGCACTAAGAAGGCCGAGTTGCCCAGATTGTCCACCAGGAGACCTCGCATCAGGATATCGCTCACGATCTCCAACTCTCCCTGGTAACCCAGGCCAAAGGCCAGTACGGTGCCCGACAGGCTCAAGACGTTGCCGTTGCGAACAGCGGCGCCCTGGCCCACCAGTTGGCCCAAGAAGTTGTAGTCTCCGAAGACGAACTGGCCTGGGGCGACCTCTTGCAGGTCCACGACGCCGGTGGCGTAGGTCCACCGGCCGCTGAGCTTGGGCGCGGAGGGAGTGGGCGCCAGTGTGGGAGTGGCTGGGCGAATCGGGGTCGGCGTGGCCGTTGGCTGTGGGACCGCAGTAGGTGGCGGCTGGGTTGGAGTTGGGGCGGGCGCCGCGGTGGCGGTGGGTGGCGCCGGCATCGCCGTGGGAGTCGGCGGCGGCACGGCCGTGGGACTGGGCGCTGGTGCGGCCATGATAAAGTTGCGGGACACCGACACCGGCGGATTGGCGCCGTCGGACACGCTGGCGGTGAGCTGGAAGCTGGCCCCGGCGGCGGGGGCCTGGTAAGTAACGCTGGCGCCGGTGTCCCGGTCCACAAAGTGCCCCACGTCGGCCTGCCACCGGATGTCCAGCCGGTCCCGGTCGGGGTCGCTGACGCTCACCTGCACCCGCGTCACCTGTCCTGCCGTCGCAGTCAGGGTGTCCAGGGTGATGTCCCCCACAATGGGAGGCCGGTTGGCGGTGGCGCCTGTGGTCGCTGGGACGCTGGCCGGCGTGACCGCGGGCGCGGGCTGGCCGGCGGCGGCTTCGGGGCCACTCCCCCCGGAGAGGGCGGGCACAAAGAACGGTACCACCATCAACGCCACCCCGCCCACGAAGATCACCAGCGCGTGGGGCACGTGCACCTTGAACTTGTCCAACGCCTCGATGACGCTGTTGCCCTCTCCGCCGCGCTTGAACCAGGTGAGGGCGAAGAAAACGCCCACACCGATGAGCGTCAGCAGCGCGCCGAAGAGCATGAGGAATATCTGCGGCCCGGTCATCCGTTGCTCTCCCTATTCCCCGATTGGCTACGCCGCGCCCAGCGCCACTCGGACGATGCGTTTCTCCAGGGCCAGCCCCAGCTCCGTGGCCAGTTCCAGGCGCGAGTGGTCCCCCACGGTGCCCACGAACACCACTCCCAGAATGCGGCCAACTCGGAAGTCTATCACCGTGGAGGAGGCCAGGCCGTGGGGGCCGCCCTGCAGCACCCGCAGGGCCACCGACTCGTCGAAGAAGCCGGCGGGCGACAGGGGGTTCACCGAGATTAGCTGGCTGCCCTGGCCCATGCTCTGGCCCACATGGCCCTCAAAGTCCTTGAGAAAGATTTCGTGCATCCACCGGGAGACGGCTTCCGGGGACTCGAACAGGTGGGCCACCGCAGCCGCCACGAAGTTGGCCCCGTCCTCCACTGGGGTGTTGGCGGGCGGCCCGAACTCCCGGCTGTAGCCGTTGATGCGCCCGGCCCCGCGGTATCGGTCGGCGCTGTTGCCGGTGAAGCCGTGCTGCGCCATCTTGGCGTTGTCCAGGGTGCCCTCACGCACCATGCGGTAGCCGCGTAGCTCCGGGGGCAGCTCGTTCCTTCCCAGGACCATGTACTCCAGGTCCTGCTCGGCAACCGCAAATGTGGCGCGGGTCAGTGATGTCGCTTGCAAACCACACCTCAACTAGCTGAAGTCGTGTCGGAACTCAGGGCCGGGGCTGATTCAGCCGCACGCCATGGGGTACACGTGCAGGCTGCGGGACATCTCTCCCGGCACCTGGCTCTTGGCCCAGGTGACGCCGCCGTCGTGGCTGCCGTAGACCCGGCCGTCCCGGTCGCAGCAGTAAACGTGGCTGGGCGCGGCGGGATCCACCGCGGCCTGAAACATGCGGCTGGGCGGGGTCTCCCCCAGGTCCACCCGCTGCCAGGTCTCCCCGGTGTCGCGGCTGCGGAACAGCGCCCCCGCCTCCTGGGTTCCCCGGGGCGCGCCGCCGCCGCCGGCGCCCGCCGCCAGGTAGATGGTGCGGGGATCGCCCGGGTCCACCAGCAGGCCGCGGCAGTAGGAGCCGCCGGGGAACATCTCCTCCACCTGGATGTGCTCCCAGTAGCTGCCCCGGTTTCGGCTGCGGAACATGGCCACCTGGGTGATGATGAACACCGTGCCGGGGGCCGCGGCGCTGACCTGGACCCCGTGCAGGTCCAGGGTGTTGTTGCGCACGTAGGGGCCGTCCAGGAGCTGCTCCCAGCTTTCCCCGCCGTCCCGGCTGCCCAGCAGCCCGCCGACTTCAATGGCGGCGTACATGTCCAGGGGGTTGCTGGGGTCGGCGGCGATGCCGATGACCCGCTTGCCCAGGGGCGGCATGTAGGTGGTGATGTGAGGAAACACCACGTTGCGGGTATCCATCTTGCGCCAGTGTTCGCCCCCGTCCTCGGAGCGGTAGACAGAGCAGGGGTCACACCCGGCGTAAAGCACGTTGGAGTCCTGGGGGTGCACGGCCAGGGACCAGACGTCGGCGCCGATGCGCGGCATACCCAGGGCCTCCCAGTGGTCGCCCCGGTCGCCGCTGCGGTAGACGCCCCGCTGGGTGCCGGCGTAGACGATCTGCGGGTCGTGGGGGTGCACCAGCAGCGCCCGCACCTGGGGATTGGCGGGCAGGCCGCGGGCGATGCTCATCCACTCCTCGTCGCCGTCGGCCCAGCGGTACATGCCCCCCGGACCGATGTTGTCGCCTTCTCCGGCCAGTCCGATGTAGACATAGGTCTGATGGTCTAGGTTAGTCATGGCATCCTCCCACGGTTTGCTCAAGTTAATGGATTGTTTCCCCCGCGGCCTCCCTTGTCAAGAGGGGGCTGGGCGGTCCCTGCCGAGCAACCGGGAAGCGCCAGCGGGTGGCGGAGCGGAGAAAGTCCTGCTCACTCCATGCGAAGGCCGTAGTTGGCCGCAGACGCAACACCCTGGTGGCGGCGTTGGTCAGGTCCGGCCGGATATTGTACTTCTGCTGGTAAGCCTGGGCGAAGGCCAGGAGCAGTGCCGGGTCTTGGACCGCGTCAACCGTTCCCTCGACGATCACCACGTCGTCGCCGCTCTCCAGGTGCACCGCGCAGGCCGGGTTGGCCGCCAGGTTGCGGGCCTTGCGGGAGGCCGGGTCAGTGCCGAAGTAAAACCCGTCCTCCAGCCACAGCCCCCACACCGGCATCACGTGGGGCCGTCCAGTGGGGCGCGTGGTGGCGATCCAGTAGTTGCGCGCCTGACGCAGCCGGTCCTGCACTTGCTCCCATTGAGCCATTTGCGGGCCGGGCTCCCGGGGGATGCCGTAGCCGGCCGGCAGGTTCGGGCGGCTTGGCACAGGTTCCTGGCTGGGTGGTCTTGGGGTGGTCATTGTCCCCTGCTGCTCCTTTCTTGGAGTATTTCTGTTGAAGCATGTCCAAGGAGATGCGTTTTCTCTCCCTTAGGTAAGATGCCTTAGGCTAATTCCTTGGTGTATGGGCGCCAGGGGATGGACCAGGGCAGGGCAAGCCCTGCCCCTACCGATGTGCCGCACCAGCGTAGGGGCGCTGCTTGCTGCGCCCTGGTCTGCCTTTCAGACACCCTGGGCAGGCCCTGCCCAGCAGGGTCGTTTCATTCTCGGCCTGCCCGTAGGGACGTCCCGACGCGTCGGGATGCGCCCTGGGCTGACCCTCCAGCGGAAGGGCAGACACCCTTCGGCTCTGCTCAGGGCAGGCTCCGGTCTGCCCCTACCATACGAGGAGAATGAAACAACCCTGCCCCCGCCAGACGCGCCTCTGGCAACCAAGCCAGGTATGCGGTAGTATATAGCACCACAACCGTTTGGAGACTCCAACCATGAAAAGCAAAGTTTTCCAGACCTTTGACCAGGCGGTGGCCGACATCCCCGACGGCGTGACCATCATGTTCCCGGGGTTCTCGGGCATTGGCGTGCCCCGCAACCTCATCGCGGCCCTGCACCGCCAGGGGGCCAAGGGCCTGACCGGCATCTCCAACAACGCCGGCGCCCTGGACGCCAAGGCGCCGGACGTGGGCACGCTCATCGAGGCGGGTCAGGTGAAGAAGATGTACTGCGCATTCACCTCCCCCACCCATCCGTCTAGGGTCACGGCCTTCGTCCGCATGTACAACAACAACGAGATTGAGGCGGAGACGGTGCCCCAGGGGACCATGGCCGAGCGCATCCGGGCCGCCGGGGCGGGCATTGGCGCCTTCTACACCCCCACCAGCGTGGGCACCGAGCTGGCGGAGGGCAAGGAGCACCGGGTGATCAACGGCCGCACCTACGTGCTGGAGTACCCCCTCCACGCCGACTACGCCTTCATCCGTGCCTGGAAGGCTGATACCTTTGGCAATCTCCAGTTCCGCCTAACCCAGCGCAACTTCAACCCCATCATGGCAATGGCCGCCAAAACCACC
>JBGPJN010000210.1:0-5272 GCA_041485445.1 Dehalococcoidia bacterium | reverse complement strand
TGGCCTCCGCCACTTGGGGGTCGATGGGAGTTGTCGCATTGTAGTCCAGGTAGATACTCGGCATGACTCACTCCTCTACGGGGGTTGGCCTCCGGCAACTCGGGCAGGCGTCGAACCGCGCAGCGACTTGGCGGCCTCCCCGATGGCCTGGAGCTTCCGGAACGCAATGTCCAAGCTGTTCACCGGGCGATTGGAAAAGGTGCCGAAGCCGCAGTCCGGATTCAGGAACAGCTTCTCTGCGGGGTAGAGTTCCAATGCCCGCTGTACTCGCCGTGTAATAGCGTCGGCTGACTCCACCGTCTCAGTCCGAGGGTTCACCACTCCCAGGCCAAGCTCTTTGCCCTCGAAGCTTAGAATATCCCCGGCGCGTTCCGTGGCGTACTCAAGGACCAGCTGCCGAACTTTGATGCGTTCTAGGTAGCCGGCCAGGGGCTGGTAGCTGCCCCGCAGCAGGGTAGCTTCGTTCTGGCTCCAGTTTCCCCGGCAGATGTGCAGGCCGATGCGGACGTTGTCGCACCCCTGCACGACACGGTTGATCAGCGACACCGCAAACTCCAACTCTTCCATTGGGTCTCTGCGTGCGGCCAGGGCCGCGCACATGAAGGTCCGGGTGTTGCCCTGAGTGAACACCAGCTCGGTCAGGACCGGCTCGTCCAATTGGATGAAATCGGCGCCGGCCTGCGCCAGCCCCTGGACCTCATCCCGCAGAATCCGCACCACGTCCTCTCCCAGGTCTTCCTTGGTGGGATACGCCTGCTGGGTGGCCGCCGGCACGTACATGGCGCGGGTCAGCAAGTGCGGGCCAGGCAAGGTGACCTTCACCGGCCGATCCGTGTGTTGTTGGAGGAACCTGAGCTCATCCATCGCCAGGGGACGGAGCCGGTTGATCTTGCCCACGCACGTAGGGTTGCTGATGGAGAAGGCGGGCGCGTCCAGGGTCTGTAAAATACGCTCAAAGCCGGCCCTGTCTTCCACAACTTCCAGCATCTCCTGGAGGGTCATCAACTTGACGCCCGACAGCTTTTCCGCCACGAAGGAGTAGAAGTTGTCCCTCCGCTGTTCGCCGTCGGTGACAATGTCCACCCCGGCCTGCTCCTGCAGGCGCAGCACCTCCAGCACCGCGGCATCGGCAAGCCGGTCGAACTCCGCCTCACTCAACCTTCCCAAGCGCTTCAACCGCTGGGCCCGCAGCAGCTCCGGGGGACGGGGCCAACTCCCCACCGTGGTCACCGGGAACAGGGGAAGGTTGCTCAAGTATCCCGCCCCTGGAAGAAGCCCTGCTTGGTGACCGCCTCTTGCAGGGGGCCGAATCCCGTGGTCCGCCCCGGAAGCCAGCGTTTCAGCCCCTCCAGGTCCATCATCTGGCGGTGGCTCGGGTCGTCGTAGGACATGGAAAAGAGGACCTCAAGCCACCGCCTTTCTTGGTCCTTGGGGAAATCCTCCCCAACCGCAAAGACGCAGTGGTCGAAGGCATCGGTAGTTGCCAGGGTCCGGTATTGGGTTGGGTCCAGGGTGCCGTCCCTGGTCCAGGTATGCCAGTTCAAGTCCAGCATGGTGGAGGCCTCGGCGGTATCCCGTTCCAGCGCCTTGAAAGCTTGCAGCTCGCCGCCGATATGGTCGCCGTGCTTTCCCACCAGCACGTCGAACCGCTGCACTTGGAAGTCTCTGCCGGGCTCCAGCCCGTGTCGCTGGAGAAACCCCAGAGGGATAAGCGTTGCCTGGGGCGAGTCCCTAGCACCCACCGCCACGGTCCTTCCTCGCAGGTCGCTCACCCCACGGATGCTGCTCCATTGTTTCACCACAATGTGGGATACCCGGTCACGGTCGGTATCCCGCATGGCGATGGCGCGGCACTTGCCCCCGGAGCGTCGCTGGGTGTCCAGCCAGGCCAGGGGAGAATTCCAGGCGATGTCTATGTGACGGTTCACCAGGGCCGCCACCTGCATCTCGTAGTTGGTGTAGAACACCACGTCCATGGGACAACCACGTTCCTCGAAGAATTCGCGGATGATCTCCCAGATCACCGAGACCTTGGGGTCATAGAGCACGGCGCCAACGACGATGGGCTTGCTCATCAGAAAAGCTCCATACCGCAGAGGGCCTTGCCGATAAAGTCGTAGATCACATCCGTGGTTGACCCCATGACAGATGCGGCCCGGGCATCGCGGAAGTTGCGCTCCAAACCAAGGCTGCGGGTGAAACCAGTGCCGCCGCAAGCCCGCAGGGCAATGTCAGTGACCTGCAGCGCGGTCTCCGACGCGACGGCCTTGGACTCCAGCACCAGCAGCATGGTGGCGGGCCCAGGACTCTCTACCGCGTCCAGCGCGGCGGCCAGATGCGCCCTCCCCTTGTCGGTCTCAGTCCTGATCTGGGCCAAGCGGGCTCGCTCCAGTGGAATCTCCGCCAAGACCTGGTTGATGTACTGGACCTTGTTGGTGGTCAGGTGCTTCTGGGTGGTCTGGACTGCCGCCTCGGCAATGCCAAGGGAGATGGCGGCGTTGCCCAGGTTGAACACGGGGAGCACCACGCCCAGCATGGTTGCCAAGCCCTTTCCCTGGGTGGTGAGGGCGCGGTCCGGGCTCAGGCGAACGTTGTTCAGGTTCATGGGAGCGCTCATGTTTCCCCGCATTCCCAGGCCGTGCCATTCACCGGCGATCCGCAACCCTGTATCGTCCTTCATTACCAAATAGAGCATGCTGTCAGTGGGGGCTTTGGCCTCAGCCCATTGGGTGGAGACCACATACGAGTCGGCTTTGCTTGCCGAGGTAACGAAGGACTTGGCGGCGTTGAGGACCACCCGGCCATTGATGCGGTTCTCCTGGCTGACCGGCGCCCAGAAATGGCTGCGAGAGCCAAACTCACTCCAGGCTAGGGTGCTGAAATGGTCACCCCTGGCGGCCGCCTGCAATAGCACTTCCGGCTTGCTGGGCGCAGCGACGCAGCAAGCCATGGCGCAAAGGTGCATCATGTAGCACATCGCGGTGGAGGCGCAGTGCTGGGCTATCACATCCAACACTGAGCACATCACCCGCGGGCCCTGGCCCATCCCGCCAAATTCTTTAGGTATGGTCAGGCCCCAGAAGCCCGCCTGGCCCAGGGCGGCCAAGGATAATTCGGGGTAGACGCCCTGTGCATCCACTTCCTCGGCGTGGGGCCGGACCTGCTTCTCTGAAATCTCCCTGGCCTTGTCGGTGACGGACTGCTGCTCTCCGCTGAGTCTATACATAAGCGTGGTGATACCAACTCCTTCCCGGTGAAATCTAGGTGATTATCTGCAGGTCCAGGCTCAGGGAATCCCCGAACGTATTCGCCACCGGCGACTTACTCAGCATTTCCCCCCAGACTTGCCTTACCCGGTCTTCAGCCTCAAACGAGCCAACATACACTTTGACCACGACCTTCTTGATGCCGGGGTGTCCCTCCTCACCGACCACTCCCAGATGTACCAAGGGATTGTCCACCTCGCCCGACACCAGCGCCTCGATGCGGTCCACTTCAACCCGTCGCCGGTGGCAGAGGGCCCGCATTCCGTTTACGATGTCGGCTCCGATGGCCGCTAGAATGTATTCCAGGGACGTAACGCTGCCGTAGTCCTGATCGAAGTGGATGGGCGCGCCCACTTCAAACCGATGTTTGCGGACATATACCGTAGCCCGGTCTATATCGGTTGAAAAAACTCGGAGGTCCCACCTGAATTGCTGCTCCATGGGCTAACCTAGAGGCCACGGACGCTGCCTGCTGAAGCTGGTCTCCACCCGGGCGTCTGAAAATCCCAATGCATTGTCGAGGGCCGACCCAGGAGCTCCTTTGAAAGAGCAAAATCCCGGAGTCCGACAGCATGGTTGGTGGCCAGAGGCAGGAGGTCGCCGGGGAAAGAGAACCGGAGATCAACAGCTAAGAAGCGCCAACAGCTTGGGACCACCAGCCAGTCCAGGCCCCGCTGGCCGGGACTCAAGTGAACCCAGCTGTGAAGGGCTGGAAGCTGGTGAGAGTGGGGGGAAGGAACATAAAGCGAGTTTAATAGTAGGTATAATCCTTGTCAATCAACGCGGGCGGTTCTCGTGCGTCAGGGCTTAACTGCATCCAAAATGCCCGATACTTCCAGGGATGTGATCATACCTAGTCACTCCCATGGCCCGTAATTGTGAGAACGTCAGGGTCCATTTGTTCAAGCGCTCCATGATCATCCTCCAGTCCAGTGTCAATGGCAATAAAAACCCAACTGTCTGGTCCCAGGAATCGAGGCCCAGGATGGCAGACCCCTTGAAGCTTTGAGCCAATCCGAAATCCGGTGGCGCCATCATCTTCAGTGCCAAATATCAAATTGGCCATGCCCCAGCAAGGCCCCAACCTAGACACGAGGGCGTATGGCAGCGGCGCAGAACAGCGTCAATAATTACTAGCGGGACGTCTAGCTCCTTAGTTCCATCATCCGATGCCCTGTGGTAGACTGCCATCGCCTTTTCAATGCAATCTCTCCAGGAGCTAAGCCCATGATCATCGATACCCACACCCATGTGGTCAGCAGCAACAAGGTCAGGCACCCGCTAGACCCCGGCGCACGGGGATGGTCCACCGAGGTCAGCAACGACGTCGAGGACCTGATCGCTGAGATGGATAGGGCCGGCGTGGAGTGCGCCACTTTGGTGCAGCCCAACGCCACCTACGGCCTCGATAACTCCTACCAATGCGACAGCGCCAAGCAGTACGCTCCGCGGACTGTGGCCGTGGGGATCCTGGACCCAGCTGCGCCCGATGCTGCGGACATGCTTTCTTACTGGGTGAACGAGCACGGCATGAAGGGCGTGCGCCTCCAGAGTGAGGCCGAGCCCGACGATCCCCGCTGCGACACTCTCTGGCAGCGCGCCGAAGGCCTCGGTGTCCCGATCTCCATCGGCGGCGGCGGCCGGCCGGAGAAGGTGGACCGAATGCGGAACGTCGGGGCTCGTCACCCCAACGTTATCTTTGCCCCGGACCACTTCGCCGGCTGGAGTGGCGCGGAGCACAAGGCCGCTATGACGACCGCCCTGGAAAGCCTGGCAACGCTGCCCAACGCCTACCTGCGTATTTCCAGCACCAGCCTCGGCCCTTACGCCGACCTGACTCCCTCCGAGAAGCGTCTCTTCAGGCGCGTCATTGAAGCCTTCACGCCACAGCGCGTCATGTGGGGCTCCAACTTCCCCTCCTCCCGTAAAGGCGGTTACATCGGACAGGTGCAGCTCGGCCAGACGGCCCTGCCCTGGCTCTCCGACGACGACCGCCGCTGGATCAT
>JBGPJN010000209.1:0-5274 GCA_041485445.1 Dehalococcoidia bacterium | reverse complement strand
GAAGATCGAGTGGGAGCTATACCGGGCCGCCGTGACGGACTTCGAGATCACCCGGTACCTGCCCATGCTCTAGACCCGGCGCCGCCCCATTACCCCAGGCTGCCTCACCGTTCTCTCTGGCCACCAGCCCTCACCTCCTAAACTAAACTCACAGTGAGACCCACATCAGTAACGTATCCCGGCCCGTTGTCCCTCACGCCCGCCGGAAAGGAAATAGGGGGCATGTGGATTTCCCCCTGGGTTTAGTTTAGGGACGTCCGCGCCCGCCTCAGCGGTTATCGCCCTCTCACTTCCGCCCGCCTTCTATTCATCTCATCGCCCTGCCGTCATCCCCCTGCCGGCCTCCTGCCGATGCGCAAAGCGTTTGCTTTTGGTGTGCCTGTGTGGTGCATGTGAGTTGAAGCCTTCCGCGCTGGTAATGGTTGTGTGATAGTGAGTGTAGGGCCGACGGTGGGCGGCGGGCGGAAAGGGTGTCCAGCAATGAAAGCAGCAGTGATTGAGGACGACCCGGAGATCCGGGAGATCGTGGCGGTGGCATTCGAGACTACGTGGCCGGGGTGCCAGGTGGTCTCTGCGCCCAACGGCACCGAGGGACTGGCCCTGGTCAGGGCGTCCAGTCCCGACGTGGTGATATTGGACGTGGCCCTGCCCGAAGGGGACTCCTACGGCTATGAGATCTGCAAGGAGTTGCGGACCTTCTCCGATGTCCCGGTGATCATGGTGACGGCGCGCAACCGGGAAGTGGACGTGGTGAAGGGCCTGGAGCTGGGCGCCTCCGACTACCTGAGCAAGCCCTTCAGCGCCCTGGAGCTTCTGGCGCGGATCCGGGCCGTGCTGCGCCGCGTGCAGGTGGGGCCTCTGGCCTCGGAGCGCCGTCCGTTCATCAGCAAGGACCTGTCGGTGGATTTCGATACCCGGCAGGTGCTGGTCCACGACCAGTCCGTCAGGCTGACGCCAACCGAGTACCGGCTGCTGTGCTACTTCATTCGCAATCCCCGGCAGATCCTGACCAACCGGGCCATTCTGGAAGAGGTGTGGGGCGAGGCGTACCTGGACAGCGACGGACTGGTCAAGGCCCACATCCAACGGCTGCGCAAGAAGCTGGGGGATAACCTGGAGGAGCCAAAACTGATCCTCAATGAGCGGGGCCGGGGGTATCGCTTCATCGGCGCCGCGTAGTCCGCCGCGGATGAAGCCCCGGGGCGGCGCACCAAACTGGGGCGCAGGCGCCCGGCGGCTCCGTGGGCGTGCATCGTGGCTAGAGGCATCACAACTGAATAACATACAACTAGTATTCCAGCGGCGCCAAGGGGGTTGCCGTCCCGGCCGGGTCGGGACCGGGCCAATGCCTCCCCAACGTCCACCGGCCCAAGGGGACCGGTGAGCCTGCCGCTCTGAGGTGGTGTGCCCCATGCCGCACAACGTGGTTTGGAACTGGTCCCCAAGGACCGCATGGAACCGGCACTGCAGCTTCTTGGAGCTGTCGCTGCGTGAATTCCTTCGCCTCCAAACCCGGCTGTTGATGGAGCACCTCCACGGCCTGCCGGACCGGGCCTTGGCCCGGCAGTGGTTGCCCGGCGGCGTCCCGGCCAGCCTCCAAACGTTCCGCCGCACCCTGCCCCTCACCGGCCCCCGCGATTACGCGCCGCTGCTGGGTCCCCAGGCCGGCCCCGACGCGCCTGCCGGGGAGCACCGCAGGGTACCCAGCCGGAGCGTTGGTCCAGGCGCCTGGCACGTTCCATACACCATCCGGGGCTGGGCCGCCGCCGCGGACACTCTGATGGCGGCCTTTCTGCTGGCCTCCGCCCAGAGAAAGGGGGAGGTGAACTTGCGCCCCGGCGACCGAGCGCTTTATCCCAGGGAACAGCTGGGCGGCCTGATCGGGCGACTGGGGGTCGAGGTCACCCGGCGGTTCGGCATCCTGGGGGTGGCCGGCGTGGGTGAGGCAGAGGCGGCGCCTCCGCTGCCGGCATCCGCCGTGCGGCTTCTGCCCGACCCGGGCTTGCTGAACCACCGCGGCTGGCACGACGGGCGCGGGTTGTTGCCCAGATTGGTGTCTTGGGGTTCCGCCAGCGCGGAACCGCCGGACCGCTCCGCATTACAGATTCACGCCACTGCCGAAGGAGGCATCATGGCCCTCCAGGGTTGGAACCGACGGGGGATGACCCTCGTGCCCCACGCCAGCTTCTTTGAGTTCATCCCGGAGGCGGAGTCATGGGCCAGCCGGGCGGACCCGGCGCACCAACCCGCCGTTCTGCTGATGAACGAGCTGGAGCCGGACCAGCGCTACGAGCTAGTAACCACCAGCTTCTATGGCATGCCGTTCCTCCGGTATCGCACCGGGCAGTTGGTCCGGGTGGTGGAGCTGGAGGACGCCCAGCTGGGTTGCCGGCTGCCCCAGTTTAAGTTGGAGGGGCGCTGCGACGACCGGCTGGACCTGGACGGCAGCGCGTTGCTTGGTGAGCCCGCCATTGCCGGCGCCCTGACGGACTGCCAAGTGGGCTGCATGGATTGGGTGGTGCGCACTGAGACTCACCGCGGGCGACCATGGACTCACCTGTACGGGGAGTTCCAAGGCGAACTCACCGCCGGCGAGATTGCCCATGTGGTGGCCGGCCGGCTTATGGCGGCGGCGGGTTACCGTCCCGCCCCCGACGCCTCGGCGGCGGTGCACCCGGTGTGGGTGACCCGCCTGCCCGCCGGCGCCCTTGAACACCGCCGCCACGGGACGGGCATCGCCCAGCATCCTGCCGGCCTGCCGCGGGTCAACGCCAGCGATGCGCTGGTGGCCGGCCTCTACAGCAGCGCGGAGATCGCCACCCTTCAACCGTTTAGCCCTGGCACACCGGGTTAGTCGAGGACACCGGTGGACCTGATTGCCGCACTCTACAAGCTGTTGCCGCTGGTCTCCTTTGTCCTGAACATCTTCCTCATCTCCCTGGTGCTGCGCCGGGAGTGGCGGCAGTCGCGGAACCGCGTCTTCGCCCTGCTCCTGCTTTCCACCGCCATGTGGAGCTTTGCGCTGTTCGGCATGCGGTCCAGCCCCTATCCCCAGGGCGCGGCGTCGGCCATGGCGTGGGAGCGGGTGGTGCTGGTGACGGTGATGGGCGTGGCGGTGCTGTTTATGCACTTTTCTGTGCTCTACGCCAAGAAAAAGCCCCATCGCGCGTTGATCCCGGGCAGCTACCTCGTCTGGGCGATTTTTGCCGGCCTGGCCGTGACCAACCAAGTGGCAGATAGAGTGGTGGGAGTTACTCTGGCGGGCGGCCACCAGGGCTGGGCGGCCCAGTTCACCAGCCTGGGAGTCCTGTACATGGTGGCAATCCAGGCCGCCGGGCTGCTGGGCATCAACAAGCTGATGCTGACCTACCACACCACCCGGTCTCCGGAGGAACGGAACCGGATCCTCTACATGGTGGTGGGGGCTGGTCTTTTCCTCGTGGGTGTTACTTTAGACTTCCTGTTCCCCAGGGACATCTTCTTTTACCCCTTTGGGATGCTGGCCAACCTGTACTTCACGGCCCTCACCACCGTGGCGCTACTCAAGCACCGTCTGATGGAACTGCGAGTGGCGTTCCGCAGCGGAGTGACCTACATCCTGGTCGGCACATTCATCAGCGGCGTGTACGGCGGGGCATTTGCCCTGTTCCGCTTCCTGTTTCAGGCGCAAGAGTCCACCGACCGGCTGTGGTCGTCCATTGGCGCCGCCACGGTGGTCGCCATTGCGCTCCAGCCGGCCTTGGCCAAGATCCAGCAACTGGCGGACCGGTGGCTTTACCGGGAGCGGTACGACTACCTGCAGATTCTGGAGCAGTTCAGCCGGACTACCAAAGACATGACTAATCTACAAAGCCTGTCGGAGGCGCTCACCGGACTGGTGTGCAAGGGGGTGCAGGCGGAGTCGGCCTGCTTGCTGCTGCCCGCGGCCCAGGGCCACCACTTCTACATCGCGTCAGCCAGCGGGCTGACTCCGGCGGAAGACCTGCGCCTGGAGGATGACTGCCCAATCCTCGCCTGGCTCCGCCACCACGAAGGCAGCTTGTCCCGTAAGGATCTGGGGTCGGTGAACAGCCACCGGCCCCTGTCGCCCGAGGAGATGGCAGTGGTGGGAGCGATGCAGGCCGAGCTGTTCATTCCGCTCCAAGCCAAGGGCCAGTTGACCGGCGTGCTGGTGGTTGGCGCCAAGCTCTCCGACGAGGAGTACGCCAGCAGCGACATTGACCTTCTGCAGATGGCGGTGGACCAGACGGCCACGGCCATCGAGAACGCCCGACTGCACGCCCAGGAAGCAAAACGGCTCATCGAGCTGGAGCAATTGGAAAAGCTGAAACAGACCCTGCTGCTGACGGTATCCCACGAAATCAAAACGCCCTTGACCGCCATCAAGGCCGGCACCGAGATGCTGGCGCTTCAGGAGTATTCTTCCCCCACCAGCCCCAAAGGCCGGCTGCTGCGCAGCATCAACCGGGGGGTGGAGCGCCTGGAACGGCTGGTGGAGGAGTCTCTGGACTACGCCAAGATGCAGGACTCCAACCTGGAGTTGGACCTGGCGCTGACCGACATCAAAGAGCTGTACGAAGAGACCATCAGTATCGCCTCCCCGGCGATACGGGCCAAGCGGCAAACCCTGGAGACCAACCTGCCCGAGTTTGTGCCGCCGTTGATGGTGGACCGCCGGCGCTGTGAGCGGGTGCTGCTCAACCTCATTTCCAATGCCAACAAGTACACCCCCGCGGAGGGCAGCATCAAGGTCGGCCTGAAGGTGGAGCGTTCCTGGCTGATTACCAGCGTCACGGACACCGGCCCAGGAATCAACCCGCGGGAGCAAGATAAGCTGTTTAACGTCTACTACCGGGGCGAGGCCGCCGACGGCAAGACCGCCAGCCAGAGCAGCGGCCTGGGCCTGGCCATCGCCAAGTACCTGGTGGAGCTGCACGGCGGCAAGATCTGGTTGGAGAGCACTGTGGGCAAGGGGAGCACATTCTTTTACTCATTGCCCCTGAGGGACGGACATGAAAGTATTGGTAATTGACGACGATCCCGACATTGTGGAGGTGGTGACCCTCACCTTTGAGATGCGGTGGCCCGATGTCTCCGTGGTGTCCGCGGGCACCGGGGACGCAGGCATCCAACTGGCGGACACTTGCCACCCCTCGCTGGTCATCCTGGACCTGGGCCTGCCCGACACCGATGGGTACACCGTATGCCAGGAGATCCGCCGCTTCTCCGACGTGCCCATCATGATGCTCACCGTGCGGGACAAGGAGGCGGACG
>JBGPJN010000208.1:0-5303 GCA_041485445.1 Dehalococcoidia bacterium | reverse complement strand
GCTCCGGCGCTCCGGCCTACCTGGAACCCCAGGCCATGCCGGCCCGCGGTGGGCCCCAGGCCCCGCCGGCCCAGGGCGAGGCCAGCCCGGCGCCGGCCGCCGTTGCTGCGGGCGGCGGGCTAGTCCAGCGCGCCGCCCGGCTGGCCATCGGCATGCGGGAGTTGGTCTGGCGCGCCCCGGACACACCAGGACGGGCGGCATCGCAGCCCGGCTCCCTGCCGTCCGCCGCTGCGCCGCCGCGGCGACCCACGGGCGTTGCCCCGCGGACCCAATCACGTCCGTCACCCCCGGCACGTCCGGCGCCGGCCGCATCCCGCCGGGCCGGGCGCCCGGCCGCGCCGCCCGGCCTGCCCCAGCCAGTCGCGGCCTCCACCGTGGCCACATCTCCGGCAGGCCTGGCGCACCTGTCCCGCCGCCCGTACCTATCGGGGGCGGGCGCTCCGGTGCTGCGGCTGCTGCGGCGGGCGGTCAACGGGGCGGCAACCCCGGAGCGCCCGCGTCCCCCGGACCAGGGGCCGCCGGCGCCCAGGCCACCGGTCACGTCGGCAGGGAGGCTGGCGGCGCCGCGGGCCCGGCCCGCCGTCCGTGCCGCCGTGCCGGCGGGGGTTTTGCCGGTGACTCGCCAGCGCGGCGGAATGGCTCAGGCCGGCGGTGGGGCCGAGCGGGGTCCGGCCATCGGCAGGGCCTCCCTGCACCGGGC
The DNA here is from genome assembly GCA_041485445.1 of Dehalococcoidia bacterium. Taxonomy (GTDB): domain Bacteria; phylum Chloroflexota; class Dehalococcoidia; order Lucifugimonadales; family UBA3495; genus SHYG01. Next base: position 4,603 of record JBGPJN010000208.1, on the reverse strand, counting down.
GCCACCGCCGCCGGCTCGCCAGGGCGCGCTCAGCCTGCTGACCTTGCCGGCGCCCTCCGTCCCCACGCCGGTGCGCGGCGACCTGGTGCTGGCGCAGGCTCCCCAGCGCCGCGCACCGGGCAACGGCGCGCCTCCCACCGAGCCGGGAGACGGGCCTGCGGTGTTCCGGTCACCCCCGCCCTTTGGCGCCCCCTACGGCCCGGCGGCGCGTCCCCCGGCGCCCAGGGCGGCCCAGCCGGCGGCCATCTTTCGGCAGAGCAACGGGGCTTCCGCCGCCGCGCCCGCCGCCACCGCCTCTGGCGCCACGGCAGCCGTGCAGGCCGCTCCGGTGGCGGACTACGGCGGCAACGGCAAGAAGCAGTACGAAGCCGCGGACATCGAGTTCCTGGCGTCCAAAGTATACGGCTATCTGAAGGACCGGCTGGCCACTGAACGAGAGCGGCACGGCCGGGCGGGCTATCCCTTCTAGCAATGGAGATGAGGTAACCCTATGAACCCAGAGAAAGTGGTAATTACCAACCTGGACACCAACCAGGGGTTCTCAGTCCAGTTCAACCCCACGGAGTACTCGTACACCAAGACTAACAATTGGGACAAGGTGGTGATCCCGGCATCCAACGTGCCCAATGCTGCGTTCAAGGGGGGTGAACCCACCGAGCTGAAGGTCCAGTTCCTCATTGACACTTATGAAAGCAAGACCAGCGCCAAGGACGAAGTGGCCAAGTTCGTCGCGCTGACCACCATTGATACGTTCAAGGGCGAGTCTCCCCGGCCACCCAAGTGCAAGTTTAGCTGGGGCGCCGGGTGGCTGGTGGGGGTGATAACCAGCCTCTCCGTCAAGTACACCATGTTCCTAGCTACCGGAGTGCCTGTGCGGGCCACCGTGGACTTGAACTTTCGGGAGTGCTTTGACCCGCAGCACAAGCAGGGCCAGATGTCGCCCCCCATGGGGACACGCGGCCACAAGGTGGTGGTGGTGATGCCCGGCGACACCATTGACGCCATCGCCACGCGGGAGTACGCTGACCCAACGGCATGGCGGTTCATCGCCGACACCAATCAGCTGGACAACCCCAAGCGGTTGCGCCCCGGACAGACCCTGCTCATCGAGGACTTGCCGGCCTAGCCAGCCCTTCCCGTTCTCACTCTCCCGTTGAGTCTCCCGGAGGAGAAGTTAGCCATGGTCACCCAAGCCAAGCCCACCGCAGCAGAGTTCGGCATCAAGTTCGGGGGGGCGGCGGCCTCCGCCGACGTGATGGACAAGGTGTACAAGCTGGAGGTTGAGTCCAACCTGCACCTGCCCGACGTCTTCGCCATTTACCTTCACCTGGGCGAGATTGAGGAGAAGCCCTTTGACCTGGTGGACAACCTGATGAAGGACTACCTCAGCACCGGCAAAGAGGTGGAGATCTCCTACAAGGTTAATGGGAAGAGCCAGGTGATTGTGGTGGGTGAGGTTACATCCTTTGGGTTGGAATTGGACTCGGCCATGCCGGGCAGGCCGCCAACGGCGGTGGTGCGCGGCTACGACCGCTCCCACCGCCTGCACCGCGGGCGTCACACCCGGACCTTCCTGCAGGTGAGCTACAGCGACGTGGTCAAAAAGGTGGCCCAGGAGGCCGGCCTGCAGGCCGACGTGGACTCCACCTCCGGGGTCCACGAGTACGTCCTCCAGTGCAACCAGACCAACTGGGACTTCCTGTGGCAGCTGGCCCGGCGAGTGGGCTACGAGATTTACGTGGACGGCCGCAAGCTGTGCTTTAAGAAACCGTGGCAAGCCAGGGACCAGGTGGCCCTGGTGTGGGGCGACAGCCTGGTCCAGTTCCGGCTCACCGCCTCCACCGCGTTCCAGGCCTCTGAGGTAGAGGTGCGCGGCTGGGACCCCAAGAAGAAGGAAGCCATCCTGGGCAAAGCCACCACCGCCAAGGGGAACCCCAAGCTGGGCGAGGCCAAGACAGGCATGCAACAGGCCGAGAGCGCCTTTGGGAGCGCCAAGCTGTCCGTGGTGGGACGGCCGGTGGATTCCCAGGCGGAGGCGGATGCGGTGGCCGCCGCCGCCGCCGACGCCGCGGCCGGCGACTTCGTGGTGGCGGAGGGGGTTACCGCCGAAGGCGTGCCGGCCCTCCGGGCCGGGGCCGAGGTCGAGATTACCAAGCTGGGGTCCCGCTTCAGCGGCACCTACCACGTCACCGCGGCGACCCATCGGTTCAGCGCCGACGAAGCCTCCCACACCTCTTTCACCGTCAGCGGGCGCCGCCCCCACACGCTCCTGGACCTGATGGGGAGCGAGGCCGCCGGTGGTCTGCCCGCCTGCGGGGCCGGCATGGTGGTGGGGGTGGTCACCAACAATAAGGACGAGGAGGACCTCTCCCGCGTTAAGGTCAAGTTTCCCTGGCTGGACGACCAGGTGGAAAGCCAGTGGGCGCGCATCGTCGCTCCCGGCGCCGGCAAAGAACGCGGCATGCAATGGCTGCCCGAAGTCAACGACGAGGTGCTGGTGGCCTTTGAGCACGGGGACATGCACCGCCCTTACGTGCTGGGCGGCCTCTGGAGCAAGCCCGATAGCCCGCCGGAGAAGAACTCCGCGATTGTCACCAGCGAAGTCAACGTCCGCAAGCTACAGTCCCGGGAAAAGCTGGCCCTGACCATCAGCGATGAGTCGGGCAAGCGCTCCATCGCCATGGTCACCGGGGATGCAGCCGGCCAGATCATAATCCTGCAGGACGACAAGGTCATCGAAATCACGTCCAACGGCGACATCAAGATTACGGGCGCCCAGGGCAAGATCACGGTGGAGGGGAAGGACATCGAGATCAAGTCCAGCACCAACCTGAAGATTGATGCCTCGGCCAATATAGACATCACCGCCGGGGGCAACCTGACCATGAAGGGGGTCCAGGCCACCATGGAAGCCAGCGGCCAGGCGGTGGTTAAGGGCGTTCAAGCCTCCCTGGAAGGCTCCGCCATGGCCAAAGTCCAGGGAGCCTTGGTCCAGATCAACTAGTGGCCCGGCTGGACCGGACCGCCGGGAGCTCCACCTGCAAGCAGGCAGGAGCCTGGGTAGGGGGTCAGTCGGTTATTGCAGGGAATGGGGCTGCTATCTGTCTCACCGGCGACGGCCGGTGTCCAGGTACCCCGAAGGTATCGGGGTGGTTGAGATGCTCGGGTGGAATCCGGCTTACGCCGGAATCTCTCAGGCCACGACCCGTCGGGGCGCCATAGAGAATGAATAACAGTCTCCTCTCCCCTTGTGGGAGAGGATCAAGGTGCGGGGCATCCCCCTCGCCCCAGCCCTCTCCCTGAGGGAGAAGGGGGCCGGGGGATGAGGGTGAGGCGCCGAGACGGGTGATCTTGACAGAGTCAGACTTGTTCAAGGGCCTTTAGGAGCGACGTTATGCCACCGGCGGCGCGAGTAGGCGACATGCATGTGTGCCCGATGGTGACACCGGGGGTTCCCCCCATACCCCACGTGGGAGGGCCGATTATGCCTCCCGGCGCGCCCACGGTGTTGATCGGCGGCATGCCCGCCGCGGTTATGGGGGGCATGGCCACCTGCGTCGGGCCGCCCGACTCCATCGTCAAGGGCTCGGCCACGGTGCTCATCGGCGGGATGCCGGCGGCCCGCATGGGCGACACCACCGCCCACGGCGGCAGCATCGTCCTGGGCCTGCCCACGGTGATGATCGGAGGATAGTGGGTCAGTTTGCTATGGCAGGTAACGGGGACTCTATTCGTCTCACCGGCGAAGGCCGGTGTCCAGGTGCGAGCGTGGTTGAAATGCTTTGATGGATTCCGGCTTGCGCCGGAATGACGAAGACCTATCTGATCTAGTACCGATGGGAGGATGACCTTGACCTCGCTCAACGGACACCAACGGGCCTTTCTGGGACAGGGCTGGGCCTTCCCCCTGGGTGTGGACAGCCGGGGCGGCATCGGCCTGTCCCGCTACGACCACGACATTGAGGAGGCCATCATCATCATCCTCAGCACCGCCCAGGGGGAGCGGGTGATGCGCCCGGAGTTCGGCTCCTCCATCCACGAGTTCGTTTTCGCGCCTAACAACGCCACCACCGCCGGCCTCCTGGCCTATGCGGTGGAGGAGGCCCTGGTGCGCTGGGAGCCCCGCATCGACCTGCTGGGCGTGGACGTGCAGCCCGATTCCCTGGAGGCCAGCCGCCTGCTCATCAACATCCGCTACAAGCTGAGGGCCACCAACGACGAGGTCAATCTGGTCTACCCATTCTATCTGATACCCGCCGAGGAATGAGTCTATGCCCCTGCCTTCGCCCAATCTGGACGACCGCACGTTTAAGGACCTGGTGGACGAGGCGCGCAGCCGCATCCCCGTCTACTGCCGCGAATGGACCGATCACAACCTCAGTGACCCCGGCATCACCCTCATCGAGCTGTTTGCCTGGATGACCGAGCTGTTGCTGTACCGGGTCAACCGCGTGCCCGACAAGAGCTACATCAAGTTCCTGGACCTGCTGGGCGTCACCCTCACCCCGGCCAACCCGGCCGCCACGGAGGTCACCTTCCTGTTATCCGCGCCCCAGCCCACGCCCGTCAAGGTCCCCCTGGGCACGGAGGTGGCCACGGTGCG
>JBGPJN010000207.1:0-5361 GCA_041485445.1 Dehalococcoidia bacterium | reverse complement strand
GTCGTCGGCGGCGCCTCCCGCGCCCTGTGGGCGGTCCTGTGCCGCGCAGGCGGCGTCCTCAAGCTAGTCGTCGGCGGCGCCTCCCGCGCCCTGTGGGCGGTCCTTGGCCGCGCAGGCGGCATCCTCAAGCTAGTCGTGGCCGGCGTCGCCCGCGCCCTGTGGGCGCTCCTGTGCCGCGCAGGCGGACGCATGGGGCTCGGTGCGACAATCTCATTCCAGCACCTGAAGTCGGGCCTCAGATTGGCGGGCCGGCAGCTCTGGCGGGGTATTTCCCTGCCCTACGATTACCTGTCCACCGCGACGGCCGGTGCCTGGGGTAGCGCCTCTTCGATGATGCGGGGCATCGCCCGGCGTGCGGGGCGATTGCTGGCGGCGACTCTTGGGACCCTGGGGGCGGGTCTTGCTGCCGGGTTCCGGGCATTGGTGGCCGCACTCAAGTCCGCCTGCCGGCGTTCGTGGTTGGCGCTGACATTTCCGTTCGCCTATGCGAGTCGAGTAACAACCCGAACAGTGGTGTCTTTCGTAACCGAGTTTTTGAGGCCGTCCGTCGCCCCGTTCCCTGGCCTCGTCAGCGCGGCTCTGAAGTCACTTTTCAACCTAGTTTGGGCGCCGTTGGTCCGGATCTGCCTGGCCTTATGGCAGGGGCTGCTGTTTGCACTGCGCCGGGTTCTGGCGCCTGGCCAGAGACTGCTAGCCCAGCGCCTTCGGATGGCCGTGGCGCACTTGGGCGGAGCCGTTGCCAACTCGGGCCGCGGGCTAGTGGCGGTGCTAATTGCCGCAACCGGTTCCCTATTGTCCGCGGCGGGCGCAGGTTCCAGATTCCTGTGGGCGGTGCTGGCCTCCGGCGGGCCCCGCCTCCTGGTGGGAATAATAGTCCTGCCGTTTCTTCCCCTGGTGTTCCTAAGAGTGGCGGTGGACCGGCGGTTCCGCCAGGAGGCCGCCGGGCGCGTCGGTGATGTGTGGCGGCGGCTCATGGCCAGGCCGGCGCAGGTGCTGGTGGGCATTGGTGCGGCAGCCTGCCTTGGGCTGGCCTTCTTCCTGGTTTACCCATTGGTCCGGCCTCCCGAGTCCACTGCGGATGTACTGGTCTGGACCTCCGGGGAAAAGCAGAATGTTCTGGGTCCGGCCCTGGAGCGATTCACCCAGACCAGTCCGACGGTGACGGTGGACGGGAAGAGTTACCGCGTGCAGGCGCGCTCGGTTCCGGTTAGCTCCGCGGATATTCACAGATACCTGGTGGGCAAGCTGGCCGGGGGGGTGGAGTTTCCGTCAGAAACGCAAGGGGCTCCCACGGTGGTCAGCCCATCCACTTCGGCCTGGCTGGCCCAAGTGAACCTGGATACCGGGCAAGGAGTCTTCGACCTGACCAGCCTCCGCCCCGTGGCCCGTACCCCAGTGGTCATCCTCACCCGGCGGGGCATGGCCGAGTGCCTGGGATGGCCCACGCGGCCAGTGGGTTGGGAGGACATTATCGCCCTGGCGGAAAACCCCCAGGGCTGGGCTTCCTGCCCCACCGCTCGCCCGGAGTGGGGCGCCAGGCCCCTGGTGGCCTTGGGCAACCCGGCGGTCGACTCGACCGCCCGCTCCACGCTGCAGATTCTCCACGCGGCGGCCGCCGGGAAGCGTGCCGATAAGCTGACGGCGGCGGATGTTCAGCAACCCGGGCCGCAGGACTTGGTGCGCCGGCTCCGGGCCGTCGTGGATCAATCCGGCCCGCAGACTGGCGTGTCCCCGGCCGGCCTGCCCAAGGGGAGCACCTCCGCCCAGTTCGCTCCGGCGGAGGAGTACACCATCCCGTCGCTTCACCAGGGCCAAACCAACGCATCGCCGGGCGAGGAGATGGTGGCCATCTATCCCAGGGAAGGCACGGTGTGGCATGAGCACCCCTTTGGCGTCCTGGACGCCCCCTGGGTGTCGGCGGAGCAGCGGGAGGCGACCCGTCTGGTGGGGGAGTATCTGCGCAGTGAGGAAGTGCAGCGCCGGCTCATGCTGCAGGGCTTCCGTCCGGGTATCTACCTGCCCTCGCGTGATATACTCACGCCCCATCAGGGCATCGACCTTCGGCAACCTGAAGTGGTATTGGGCCGCGTTTCCGCCGAAGTGGCGCAGGCGGTTAATCAGAATTGGGAGAGAATGGCCCACTCCCCGATGGAGGTCCGGCCATGAAAAACAGCAACGCCATCTGGCTAGTGCTGGCCGCCCTGGTGCTGGCGGGCATGGGGGTATATGCAGCCTGCAAGGACGGCAATTGCTTCGGCGGGACGAGCATCGGGACGGCGACCGGCGGCCCGGCGCCTGCGCAGACAATAGGCGTGACCGCCACCATCACATCCACAGCCAGCCCCGCGCCCCCTCGGCCCATAAAAATCTCCATGGCCAGCTCCCTGACCAAGAAGGAGTGGCTGGAGGAAGCGGTGAAGGCGTTCAACGCCGCCTCCCAGTCCGATTCCAACTGGCAGGTCAACAAGACGCCCGTGGTGGTGGAGATTCTCCTGGAAGAGTCGCCGGTGGAGCCGGGCAAACGTGAACATTATCGCTCCGCCACCCAGGTCAACGACACCTTGGCCGAAAAGATCAAACCAACCATCCTCTCGCCGGCCGACGAAGTTTGGGTCCTGAAGCTGAACAAGGAGTGGCGGGCCCTCTACAGCAAAGAGGTCAGCACCGGCAAGCCGGCGGGGCTGGTGCGGACTCCTGTGGTGATCGCCATGTGGCAGTCCCGGGCCGAAGCCCTGGGCTGCTGGCCGGCGGCCCAGCCCGAATGCACCTGGGAGCGCATCCGCGTCCTGGCCGCCAGCCCCAACGGCTGGGGGCTGTTCGGCCATCCGGAGTGGGGCAAGTTCAAGTTCGGCTACTCCTACGTGGGGGAGGCCGACGTGGCGACCTGGACCGCGGTCTTGCTATGTATGTCCGGCCAGGCCAAGTACACCGGGCTTACCATCGCGGATGTGGAGACAACCAATGGCTGCGGCCAGGCCATGGCTGCCGTGGAAAAGGCCAAAGTCCACAGCGGCGTCAGCAGTCCGGCGCTCCTGGCGGAGATGCAAAAGGGAGGCCCGGAATACCTGGATGCGGTGACCACCTACGAAAAGGAGGTCATCAAGTTCAACCAGGACAACCGCGGTAAGCTGCGGGAGCCACTGGTGGCGGCCTACCCCAGGGACGCTACCGCGGTGGCGCGCCACCCCTTTGCCATTCTGGACCAGGCGCCGTGGGTCAGCCCGGAGCAGGTGGAGGGAGCCAAAGTGTTCCAGCGGTTCTTGCTCTCCGCGGAGCAGCAGAACGCTCTCCCCACCGTGGGACGAGGCATGCGCCCCGCCGCGGAGAATGCCAGCCTGGGCTCGCCTATCGATGCCAGCAACGGCGCCAATCCCGGCGCCGAGCTGGTGGTGGTCAGCCTGTCCGACCTGCTGGTGCTGGACCGCATCATCGAGGTCTGGCACCAGGTGAAGAAGCACGCCTACATCGTCCTGGTCTTCGACAAGTCCGGGAGCATGCAAGGAGAGAAAATCACCGAGGCGGTCAAGGGGGCCGGGGCCTTTGTGGGAGCCATGGACGCCGATGATTGGCTGGCTTGGGTGCCCTTCGACGACAGAATCTATCCAGGCGCCAAGGGGTTGAAGCGCGACATCGGTGAGCAGCTCCAGAAGGAGATACGCTCGACCACCGCCAGCGGTGGCACCGCCCTTTATGACGCCATCTGCCAGGCGTACAAAGACCTGGAGGAACACCGGAAGTCCCTTGGCGACACCGTTCGCTACGGGATTGTGGTCCTCTCAGATGGGAGAGATACTAACAGCAGGCAGTGCTCCCTGACCCAGCTGGAGGCGAATTTACGGCCTCCCGAGAAGCCAGAGGCGGCGATTCATGTTCACACCATCGGCATCGGAGATGACGCAGATATACCGTTGCTCAAGAAGATCGCCAGCTTCGGCCCAGGCAAATTTTGGGAAATAAAGAAAGCCTCGGTGGCCGAGGCGGTCTACCGTGAGATCGCCAAATACTTCTGAGCCCGCGCGGGCCAGGGAGAAGAAGGAGGTCCGGCCATGAAAACCAGCAACTCCATCTGGCTGGTGCTGGCCGCCCTGGTGCTGGCGGGCATGGTGGCATATGTGGGCTGCAAGGATGGCGATTGCCTCGGAGGGAAGAGCACCGAGACGGCGACCGGCGGCCCGGCGCCTACGCCGCTGCCAGGCGTGACAGGAACAGTAGGGCCTCCGACACCACTGGCAAAAGTACCCATCAAGATTTTCATCGCCAACGCCAGCACCAAGGAAGAGTGGATGGTGGAGGCGTTGAAGGGGGCGGGCGCTTTCGTGGAAGCCATGGAGCGAGAGGACTGGCTGGCCTGGACGCCCTTCAACGAGACGGTCTATACGGGCCCCCAGGGATTGAAAGGGGACTTCTGGGAGCAGCTCCAGAGTGAGATCCGGGCGACCAACGCCAATGGCGGCACTGCCCTCTACGACGCCGCGGCCCACGCCTACCGGGTGCTGGAGGAACGGCGCCGGACTCAGGGGGATACCTTCCGCTATGGGATTGTGGTCCTCTCCGACGGGCAGGATACCAACAGCAAGATGACCATGGTGCAGCTGGAGTCCTTGCTGCGGCCGTCCGAGAAGGACACTTCCAGCATTCAGATTCACACCATCGGCATTGGGAGCGATGCCGATGATGCGGTCCTCACTAAGGTTGCCAAAGCCGCCCACGGAAGGTATTCAAAGGTCGCGCAAGCCGCGGATGTCATCCAAGTCTATCGGGACACGGTCAAGTATTTCTGAGGCATGGCTGGCGTGCAGGGATCACTCTGCTGCGGCACGAGATGGAGCTGCGATACGTCACGCAGTAGTGGGCCAGTGCCCAGGTACACACGTGGTTGAAATGGTGATGCGTTATGGCTCGCCCCTGCATGGTGAAGACATGGCTGAACCCGTTCCGGGCGGCGCGGTCTTGACGGCCTGAGGAGCACATGTTTGAGCGCCGGCTTACGTTCCGATCCCTCCAGTCCCAGGTCGCCCGACGGGGGGTTAGCCACACCCTGCTCCGGGGCCAGGGCGGGTTCCTGATCTTCTTGTGGGTCGTGGGTATGGTCGTGACCCTCGTGTTGCTAGGATCCCAACTCCTGGCCCTGGGCTGGACCGGTTTTATCCTGTTCTCCGGGTATGGAATGACCCGCGCCAACCTGGGCGACCTCCAAGTCCGCGAGAGCTTGCTGCGCTCTGTCATCGAAGAGCTCTGCCCGCCGGGAGAGATTATGGATGGCGGGCTGCGGGCGCTGGTGCATCAGGGGGCTGGCAACCTGGTGAGGGTGGCCTTGGGTGTCGATGTGCTGGAGAAGACGCACGGTCCCGACTCGGATCT
>JBGPJN010000206.1:0-5422 GCA_041485445.1 Dehalococcoidia bacterium | reverse complement strand
TTCTCCCACAGTCGCCAACGTAGTGAATGCTAACAAAATCGTTGCCCCCTCTCCCTCTGGGAGAGGGCTGGGGTGAGGGTGATTCTGCCCCCCTACTCCCTCCCACAGGAGGAGGGAGAGTTCAATATGTTAGGCACTCTTAGGAACCATGCACCATTCTAGCCATGTTGCCAGATTTTGCAACCGTTGCCCGCCCCGTCACGCCGCGCCCTGGTCCTCCAGCGCCAGGCGGGCCACCCGCCGTCCCAGGCGCACCGAGTAGTTGGTGCCCCGGTCCTCCGGATAAATCTGGGTGGTGTTGGCCAGGTACAGGTACTTGATGGGCGTGCGTAGATCGGGTATCTGCCGGCTGTAGTGGAGCCCCACAATGGGCTGGGCGGCGTCCACCCGGTGGTGGTACTGCTCCAGAATCCAGGAGGCGTCAAACTCTGGGTTGAGCTTCTTCAAATGGGGCGTGAACTCCCGCACCAACTCCTCGCCGCTCTTGCGGTACAGCTCACTGTCCCGGTCGGGATAGTTGGTGAGGTAGACGATGTGCCGGCCCCCGTACAGCGCCGGGTCAATGAGGTTGGTGTGTTCGATGACACCAACAAATGGAATGCTCCGGTCGGCGATGTTCATCCAGTAGAAGCGGGAGAGGGGACGGTCCAGCACCAGCACCACTACCACCGCGGCCAGATACCGGGCGCGGTCCAGCCGCTCCTGGTACTCGGCGGGCAGCGGCGGCGCCAGACGTGTGAACACGTAGGACGGCGTGGTGGCAATGACAGCGTCGTAGCTGCGCTGTTCCGCGCCCTGGCCGGTTAGAGTCACCTCCAGACCCCGGGCCGCGCCATCCTCCACCACGATGCGTTGCACCCGCGCGGAGAGGTTCACCTGCCCGCCCTGCTGCACCACCCGCTCCCCCAGCAGATCAAACACCTCGCCGAAGCTGCCCAGGGGATAGCCCAGCTTCTCGCGGCCAAACCGGCTCTCCCGCGACGCCACCCGCAGGGAGAACTTCCCCCACAGCCACACCATGCCCACCTGGTCAAAGTGCTCCCCAAACTTGCCCCGCAGCAGCGGCTCCCAAATCACCTGGCAGGCCCGGCGCCCCATGTGCTGCGCCAGCCAGTCCCGGGCGGTGACGTCCTCATACTTCTGCCACCTGGTGGTTTTTTGCAGCGCCAGCGTCCACAGCCCAACCCGCAGGCGCTGCAGCAACGACAGCGGGCGGAACCGCAGCAAATCCCCCGGGGTGCTGAAGTCCCAGAGCTTCCCGCCGTGGTACAGGCCCACCCGCGACTCCAGCCAGGCCAGCTTGTCGCCCAGGCCCAACTCCTGAATCAGCTCCACCATGTCCCGGTCGCTGACAAACAGGTGGTGATAGCCCCGCTCCAGGCGTCCGCCGCCCACGGGGAAGGTGGAGGCCTGTCCGCCCAGAAAGGGCGCCTGCTCGAAAACCTCCGCCCGGTGGCCCTGTTTGGTGAGCTCGTAGGCCGCCGCCAAGCCCGCCGCGCCGCCTCCGATGACGCCGACTTTCATTCCTCCCCCGTGTGCCTGGGTCGCATTGGAACCGTCAGGGCGCTCCCGCCTTGGGCGGGGCGCCGTCATGGACCCCAACGAGCGGGGCGGCAGGCCGCAGCAGCCGGGCCAGGGACAGGTTCTGCTTCCACAGCAGCACCAGGCCCGCGATGGTCACCGGCAGCCACAAGGCCACCAGGTGCAGGAACCCGGCGTAAGCGCCGGCCACCGATGCGCCGACCCCCAACGCCACCAGGGTCTGCTGGGCCACCACCTCGAAGGGGCCGATGCCGCCGATGGAGGTGGGCAGGGCCGTGGCCAGGTTGGAGGTGGCGGTGAGCAAGGCCGTCACCAGGACCAGGACCGCCACCGATGGAAAGGAGTGCTGGATGCCAAACGCGTAAATCACCAGGTAGTACATGGCCCCCTCCAGCAGCCACACCGGCAACGAAAACAGAAACACCGCCAGGTGCTTGCGGGGAGAGTTCAGCACCAGCAAGCCCTGAATGAACCGGCCAACGAATCCGGCGATGCGTGGCCGGAAGCGGCCGGGCGCCAGCCCCAGGAAGCGCTGGACCAACCCCTGGAAGCGCGGCGCGGCGGCCAGGGTAAGGAACGCCAGCGCCGCCAGAAAGACGGCCACGGTGAACGCCACCAGGGCCAGCTCGGGCCGGCCCAGGCCGCCGCCCTGGGCCGCGCGGAAGCGTCCCAGCAGCACCAGGGCCGGGCCGGCCACCGCGGCGATGGCCATCAAGGTCAGGCCGTCGTACACTCGCTCCACCGCCACGGTGCCCAGGGCGGCGCCGGCGCTGCACGCCTCCCGCTGGGCCAAGACGTAGGCCCGCACCAACTCGCCCAACCGGGCCGGCAGCAGGTTGTTGGCCGCGTAGCCGATGACCACCACCGGGTAGAGCCGCCCCACCGGAAAGGCGCCCACCGGCGACAAAAGGTAGCGCCACCGCAACGCCCGGAAGAACACCGCCACAAAGTAGAGGCCCAGGGCGGGCGCCACATAGAAGTAGTTGACGCCGCGCAGGGCGGCCATGACCTCGCCAAAGTTGATCCGGTACAGCAGCAGACCCAGCAGGAGCAGGCTGACCGCCAGCCCGACCCAGAATGCCCGACCTCGGTTACTTCGCAATGGAACGCTTCCTTCCGCCTTGAATAACTGTAGGGGCGCACCTGCGTGTGCGCCCAGGGCAGACACACAGGTCTGCCCCTACATCATTGGAAATAGAATCCCGCATCTTGATAAATGGAGGGACACTCTGAATTATACTATCTGGGTAGGACATCCTCGCCCGGAGCCGGCGCGGTGGTTTCGGCGCCAGCGTCTGGCTACTCCCGCACGTAGGTGTAGTACTCCGAATAGAACCAGTCCTGTTCCAGGCCCCGGAAGAGCAGGTAGCGCAGCGCGCTGTGCCAGGCGCGGCGGCTGCCTGCCGCCTCCCGGAAAAACTCCCGGTCCCGGTCCAACTCCTGCCCCGGGCCTTCCGCCTTCCGGTTCTCTCCGGGACGCCGGTAGGTCTCGGGGAACCATAGCAGGTTCCGGAAGGGGCCCTCCATCCGGTACCCCTCCAACTCCCCCAGTCCGCGCTGGTGGTCCGCGCTCACCAGAAAGCCGGCCGCGTTGTCCGCCGGTTTGGGCGGGCTGCAACCCGCCTCGCCACCGGGTTTGAAGCAGGCGAACCGCACCAGGCCCGCCTTCTGGGTATGCCGCAGGTACCACTGCAGCGGGTACCACAGGTCATAGTCCACCGTCACCACGCCAGCCTGGCCCGGCTGGAGCAACCCCTGGGCGGTCAGCTCTTTCACGGTAGCGGGCAGGTCGGCGCTGCCCTGAGCGTAGACCATTACCTCTTTGCTGGAGTCATCCACAGTGTAAACCACCCGCGCGGCGCTCACCACGCCGTAGCCCAGCAGCAGCGCCGCCAGCCCTAGACCCACCAGAGCCACGCCCCGGCTTGTCTGGGGCGCGGCCAGCCGCCCCAACAACCAGGCCGACGCCAAAGCCAGGAGCGCCGCGGCCAGCAGAGCGCCCCACTGGGCCAAGCCCAGCGGGGTGGTCGTTCCGGTATAGGTGTAGAGAAAGTAGACCGAAGCCACGGCGGCCAAGGGCGGCAGCACCAGCAATAACCCCTGGCCCCGGCCCAGTACGGTGCGCCAGCGCACCCGCTCCGCCAGAACTCCCAGGTACCGGCCCGCCAGCAGGATCAAGGGCAGCGTTATGTTAACCAGCAGCCAGGGCATCTTTTCACTCGCGAAGGTGAAGGCAAGGAGGGTCAGCCCGGACCAGGCGGCCAGCGCCAGGCCAAAGACGTCGCCCTTCTTCAGGAAGTGGAACGCCCCCAGAACGCCAAACACCGCTGGCAGCAGCTCATACACCGACAGCCCCACGAAGTAGTAGTACCAGGGCTGGTTGCCTCGGGCCACGTCCTGCTGGGCGACCCAGTACCCCATACCCTGCCAGGACCCGGTGAACACCCCGGCCCAGTTGGCGAACCCCGTGGTGTACAGCGTAACCCAGACCGCGTAAAAGATGCCGGCGCAGGTCAGCCAAACGCCGCCCCTCCAGGCCAGGCCCACGCTCCCAGCGACCAGTGCGGTCCCGACCATTACGCCGCCGGCCACCAGGTAGTTCACCGGCAGCAGGTTGCCGGGGGTATCCACCCGCACCCCCGCGGGCAGGATGGCGTTGGCCAGCCCGCTGACGTTCAAAGTGGGCGTGAACAGCGCCCCGTACAGCATCGTCAACAGGGCCGGCCCCAGCACCAGAGCCGCCCCCCGCTTCCAGGGGTAACGGCGGCGCAGCAACACCGCCACGCAGGCCGCCACCAGGGCCGCCGCCATCACCCAGTCCATCCCCCCAGCGCCCGCCCACCTAGGGGCGTGGCCCACCGGCCGGAACACCACCCACGCCGCGGCGGACGCCGCCAGCAGGGGCACCACCACTCCGGTGGCCAGCACCGGCCCGTGCCCGCGCCGCCGGTTAACCAGCAGCAATACCCCTACCAGCAGGCCGGCGGCCAGCCCGTGCATCCACCGGGACGGGGCCAGCACCGGCAGGGTGACAAAGGGCGCCCCCCACTGAGGCCCGCCCACCACACCCGTGCCGGCGCCGTCGGCCATCGCCAGGGTGAGGCCCAAGAGGTCTTGGAACAGGGCGGACAGGGCGGACCACTGGGGCAGGGTCAAGGTGACCATCAGCACCAGGAACCCCGCCGCGCCGCCCAGCTCCGCCGGCCGCAAACGCCCCAGGGCCAGCGGCACCAGCTGAGGCAGGGCCAATAGAAAAGCCACGGCGCCCAGAGTCAGCGTCACAACGTACGCAGTCTCCTTGGTGGCGAACATCAACGCCAGCACCGCCGCGGCCAGGTACAGGTGGTGGTCCTTGCCGTCCACCACGTACCGCCAAAGCAGGACCAGCAGGGCCAAGGCCCAGAAGGCCATCAGTATGTCGTTGCGGCCAAACCGGCTGAAGTAGAGCAGCGCCGGCGACACCGCCAGCATCGCCGCGACCATGAGGACGCCCGCCCGGCCCAGCTGCTCCCGCAGCAACCAGGGCAGGCCCACCAGGGCGGCGCCGAAGACGACGTACAGCAGGCGGGCGGTGAAGTCCGTGTCGCCCAGCAGGCGGAAGATGAGGGCGACCGATTCGATCTGGAACGGGCCGTGCATCCAGGGCGAGTGGATGTACCCCTCGCCGTAGGCCAGACGCCACGCGTAGTGGAGGTGGATGGCCTCGTCGTAGTGCATGGCCCGCGCGCCCAGCTCCCACAGCCGCAGCGCCAGGGCCAGCAGCATCAGGCCCAGTAGCCCAACCGCGGACCAATCGAGCCGCGCTTTCATTGGACGTGGGGGACGCGGGGGACGCGAACGCCGGTCAGGGCTGGCAATCAAGGGGATCGGACACTCCCAC
>JBGPJN010000205.1:0-5463 GCA_041485445.1 Dehalococcoidia bacterium | reverse complement strand
GATGCTCCAGGGCTGGACGGCCAGGTCCGCCAGGGTGCTGAAGCGGTCGTAGGGGCCGCCGCCCAGGTCGGCGCTGAAGCCGTAGGCGTAGTTCACGGGTACCGCGCCCGGTCCGGGGTCTTCGCCCGCGGCAAAGGCCAGCCGGCCGTTCACGGGGTCCACCGCCACCTTGCCGGAAGGGGGAAGGCTCCAGCTGCTGAGATTGCGCCCCACCACGTTGATGGGTGGCGTCATCTCACCGTTGACCAGAACGCCGATTCCCCGGTTGGGTCCATAGTACCGGCTGTTGTCCGGGCGGTCGGATGCCGCCGTGGCGGCGTTCTCCGCTGCGTACTCTGCCAGGTCCCGGTACAGGGCCAGCCGCCGGATGGGGGTGGGCACGTTGGTCTCCTCAGCCAGATGGGTGATCTCGTCCTCGGCCTCCGGGGCGTGGAACAGCGGCATGGCGTGGCCCAGGGGGCTGAAGTAATAGAGGCCGTCGCCTATCCGGCGCGGGATGGCGCCGGTCATCTGGTACGGCTGGAGCCGGTAGAGGAACATGCCCACGTTGGGGATGTTGTACCAGCCCTCCTGGAAGTTGATGGCGCGCACGTCCACGGTGTGGGCGGCGGACTGGAAGGGCCCCTCCAGCAGCTCCAACGGGTTGGGGTCGTGGAGTTCCAGGGTGGCCGGGCTATACAGCCGCACGTGGTTCATGTGCTGGGTGGTGGACAGGAGCTGGAAAAACTCCACGGCGCGGCTGCGCCAGCCGGTGGCGTCCCGGGCCACCTGCTCCAGCACCGCCGGCGTCCCCTTGCGGCGCCGGTAGGCCAGGGTGTTGGCGACGTAGGCCCGCAGGCTGAAGCCCGACGCGCCCCGAATGTCGTGCAGGGTGCGCACGCCCAGGGTCTGGCCGATGTAGGGGACCACCCACTCGGCGCAGGTCTCGATGAACCAGTCCCGGTACAGCCCGCTGATGTCCTCCTCAACGGCCTGCAGCTCGGCCTCGATGACCGCCAGCAGCGCCCGCAGGGGTTCGCCCTGGGTGGCGTCCCGCTGCCGGTACAGGGAGGGCAACAGGTTATAGAGGCGTTCCGTGGCTGGTTGATTGGCCGGACTGGTCACGGCTGGACCTCCATCAGGCTAAGGGAGATGCCGGTGGCGCTGATCACCAGGAGCTGGGCCGGGGCGATGAGCCCGCTGGCCTCGTCCAGCTGCGCCCGCGCCGCGGGGAGCACGGAAGCCGGGGTGGCGCCCGCGCCGGGGCTCTCATCCGACAGGTGCAGGGCGTCCACGTCCACGGCGGTCACCCCCGGCACCGAGTGGACGGTGGTGATGACCTCCGCTCCCGTAACCGGCTGGCCCAGCCCGCGCTGGTCAAAGGAGAAGCGCGCGGACAGGGCTGCCCCCACCGCCTCCAGCACCACCTCCGCCTCGTACCGCGGGTCCACCAGCACCTTGGCCGACACGCTGAACTCCAGGGGTGTGTAGTCGCCCACCTCAAAGTAGGCGCTGGGGTCGCAGGAGGCCAGAATCGCCGCCACCAGGTTGGGCAACAGCTCCGGCGAGTTGGCAATGGGCGTGCCCGAGGTGGCGGCCACCGTTAGGTGCACCAGGTGGGTCTCGCCCCGCCAGATTTCGCTGGCCTGAGCCTTGGCGATGCCGGCGAAGGCCCGGCCAAAGTCCTCAAAGTCCACCAGGGACACGATGCGGTCCAGGGTCAGCACGGTCTTGGGGGCGTTGGCCCGGGCGTCGTCCAGGGACTCTGGGTTCTCCGCGCCGGCGGCGGCCAGCGGGTTGGTTACCGACTGGAGGCCCAGGGGACGGGTCTTGAGCAGGGAGAGGGAGCCGGCGGCCACCTGCCCCGACACGCCGATGCCCGTGCGGTAGCGGGCCCGGACGTTCTCCGGCCCCGAGGGCAGGCGCGCGCCGCTGACGCCGTCGCCAAAGACCACCCAGGCATTGGCCTCGTTATCCAGGCGGACCATGTAGCTGGCGCGGTGGGGGTCCTGGCCGTAGAGGGAAGCTGCCTCCTCCCACAGCACGCCCTCCACCCGTACCGCCAGGGTGCTGCTGGCCCCGCTGGCCGTGGCAGCGGACACGAAGGTCAGGGGCGGCTTGCGCAGCTTGAACCGCTGGTTGGACAGGGAGGCGTCGCCGCTGCCCATCACCTCGGCGGCCACGCTCTCGCCGTGGCTGGCCTTGACCACGTTGCCGTGGATCAGCAGCGACCCCCGGTGGTAGAGGTTGGCCAGGGGCTGCTCCAGGGTGATGGTGACGCGCCGGCCGTCGGATACCGCGGTCTTGACCGTGGCGACCTCGCTGACGGGGTCGGCGTCCTCCGCCGGGCCGGTCCAGGTCACTGCCTCTGAGCCGGCAGCCAGGGACACCGTGCCTTCAAAGCCGTCGCTGGTGCGGAAGCGCCACAGCAGGGCGCCGCCGGCTTGCTCCACCGGCAACCCCACCACCTCCAGCAGCTCGCCGTCGGTCAGGGTGCGCGCCGCGCCGTCGTCGGCGGTGAGGGTCAGCGGCGGCTCCGTCCGGGTCTCCTCGGTCTGGCCCCGGCGCACCACTCGGGTCAGGTCCATCACCTGGGCGGGTCCCGGCGGCTTGCCGTTGAACACCAGCACCTTGCCTTCTTCAAGACCCTCCACCAGGGCATCGGTCACCACCTGGTCGCCAAACACGGGCTCGGTGACGGGCTGGGGGGCCAGGGGGAGCTCCTCGCTCTGGGCCAGCACCACCGTCTCCCGCAGGGGGAACCAGGTCAGGTGGCTGCGGGAGTCCAGGGTGATGCGGGAGCACTTGGCGGTGAGGGTGAAGTCGGTGCGGGACTCGGTGACCACCGTCACCGCGCGGTACAGCTCCACATAGCTGGACTGGGACAGCACCACCCAGCCCCCGGCCATTATCTTGGGGTAGGCCGCATCCAGGTCGATGCGGGGTGGGTCCAGGGTGGAAATCTCAAAGTTGGGCCACTGGGTGCCCCACGTGCTGGGGACGTCGGGGTTGACCGAGGAGTTAAAGCCCTGCCGGACGCTGGGGGGCAGCACCCGCCAGTCAGGGGCGTTGTGCCCAAACAGGGAGGCCCGCTGCCGCAGGGCGTACACCTTGGGCGAAGCGGTGGGCAGCACGTCGGGGGCCTCATGGCCCAGGGAGTCGTCCAGGGTCACGATGGTGTGGCCGGCCACCGGGTCCGGGGCCACCGCGGTTATGTAACGCACATCCCAGCGCTCGCTGTAGGGCCGGGTCTCCCGCTCGGGGCCCACCACCAGCAGTGGGTCGCCCACTTGCAGGTTAGTGGCCACCCCGGCCAGGTAGACTCGGGTGGCGCCTCGCACGATGGGCTGGGTCCTGCTCAACTGGGGCGAAAGGGCGTTGAGGGCCCGGAGGGCGGTGAACTCCTGGTCGGTTTCGAAGGTCTGGGGCAGCTGCCCCTGGGGCGGGATGCTCTGGACCTGGCTGCCCTGGAGCACGGTGACAGACCGGGGCATGGTGGCGGCCTCCGACACCGTGAACACCAGGTAGGCGCCGGCGGCCACACCGGGGGCCAGCTCATAGCCGATGGAGCGGGCCATCTCCAGAATGGAGCGGCGCTCGGTGGCGGTGCCCAGGAACCCCTCGTTGGCGATGCGCTCCTGGTAGAAGCTGAACACGTCGGCCATCACCGCGGTGGCGTCCAGCAGGGCCACCGAGGGGTCGTCGGCGGCGGACCGCCCGGTCAGGGGTTCCAGGGGGCGGGAATCCCCCACGGTTTGCGCCCGCAGCCGGTCCACCATGCGCTGCAGGAAGCTGCCGTGGGCGCCCAGCCGGTAGGCCACGGCGGGCAGGCCAGGGCGGTTGAACCGCGCCTGCGGAGCTGCGTCGGGCTGGCAGCACCCGCAGGGGTTCAGGGCCGGTTGGTGCGGGCTGGTCACAGGCCTCCCTCCATGATGAGCTCCAGGCGGCCGTTCTCCGGGGCGTTGGGGTCGTTCTCCAGCCGGGCGATCTCCAGCCGGCCGATGCCGATGCGGCCCTCCGCCAGCTCGCCCAGGTCCGGCTTGCCCCAGCGCTGGAAGCGGGCCACCTGAACCCACATCACACCGGGGGCCTCCATGGCCGCCGCCACCACCTGGCTGAGGAACACCGGCTGGCCGAAGGTGTAGTTGTCCGGGTGCCAGAAGCCGCGGGCGCCGCTGGGCAGAATGCCGCTGCTGAACCGCTCCAGCAGGGCCTCCTTGACCTGGCCCTGAAAGTAGCCGGGCAGCACGCACACCTGGATGGCGATGTCCAAGGGGACGAACACCGGCGGCTCCAGCTCCACGTCGTGGCCGGCCAAGCGGTAGGTCTCCAGGAAGCGGCGGATCTCTTCCTCAAAGGCGGCGTCCACCGGGCGGCCCTCCCGCCGGTCCACGGTGACGAACATGGTGTGCCAGCTACCGGTCCAGCGCCGGGTGGCCACCGCCTTCTGAACCTGGGGATGGCGCTGGGTGACCTCGGCGTAGTCCGCCTCGGTGACGGCCCGCTCCTGGGTGCGGAAGGCCTGGGGGGCGTGAATCCGCACCTGGGACACCGGCTCCGGGTCGGCGCCCCCCTGGGCGGGCATGGGGTTGCGGACCGCGGACACCCGGGGGTCGTCGGTGACGATGTGGAACAGGGCGCCGGCGCCCACGTTGCCGGCCCGCCCATTGCCGATGCGGTAGTCCGCCTGGAAGACCGTGCCCGCCGGGGGCTGGCGCCCCACCGTGCCGTCGCCGAAGCGGATGTAGCTGGCGCCGTCGTCCTCGGTCTCCACCACAAAGTCGGTGGCGGAACGGCTGCTGCCCAGCAGGTCATGTTGGGGGGTCCAGTCCACTCCGGCGGCGGTGAGCGCCACCTCGGGCAGCGCCCGGCGGGGGTCCTGGGCCAGCAGACCGGCGCAGGGCTGGCCCAGCGCCGCCGCGTGGTCGTAGCCTTGGCTGTGGGTGACCTGCCGCTCCACCAGGGACGGCCGCTGGCCAACACCCCCCGAGGCGGTCACCGTCTCCAGGCCGCCGCCCTCGGGGACCACTCGAAGGCCGTGGGAGGCCAGCACCACGTTGCCGCGGGCCACCGCGGCCTGGGCCGTGGCGGCGGTGGACACGCACAGCGGGAAGGCCAGGGCGTCGTCCGGGTGCCACTCCACCTCCACGATGGCCGCGCCGGTGAGGGGGTCCAGGGTCAGCGGCCCGGCAAGGCGGTCGCCGTCGGGGGCCTGGAGGGCCTGGGGCGACACGCGGGTCAGGCGCACCGCCTGGCGATGGGCCGGGTTGGGCGGGTCGGTGGGGTCGGCGCCCTGCAGCTCCTCCAGGACCAGCGCGTCGCCGGCCCGCAGCAGCAGGCGGTTGGCCGGGTCGTCCAGTAGGGTGGCTCTGGTGGCGCCCCTGGGCAGGCAGCACTCCGCGTCGCCCCAGGTGTACAGGGAGATCTGGTTGTGGGACTGGTGCAGCAGGGCGTCGTGCCGGGTCTCAAACACCGCAGGGCTCT
>JBGPJN010000204.1:0-5487 GCA_041485445.1 Dehalococcoidia bacterium | reverse complement strand
CGCCGGCAATCATCGCGCCGAGATCCATGGCGACCAGCTTCTTGTTTTTCAACGACTCCGGAACATCGCCGCTCACGATGCGGCGCGCCAGACCTTCGGCAATGGCCGTCTTGCCCACGCCCGGCTCGCCGATCAGCACGGGGTTGTTCTTGCGGCGGCGGCTCAGCACCTGAATCACGCGCCGCACCTCCTCGTCCCGGCCCACCACGGGGTCCAGCTTGCCCTCCCGGGCCAGCTTGGTCAGGTCGATGCTGTACTTCTCCAGGGAGCGGTAGCGGCTCTCCGCCCGGGGGTCGTCCACCCGGCGGCTGCCCCGGATCTTCATCAGGGCCCGGTAGACCTTCTCCTGGTCAATGCCGAACTCCTGCATCACCTGGGCCGAGGGCCCCTGGGTGTCCATGACCGCGGCCACGAAGAGATGCTCGGTGCCGATGAACTCGTCCTTGAGCCGGTCGGCCTCGGCCTTGGCGCTCTCCAGCAGCCGCGTGGCCCGGGGCGTGGCGAAGATCTGGTTGGAGTCGTGGGCCAGCTTGGGCGCGCCCTCCAGGATGCGGCCCAGCCGGGCCTTCACCGGGTTGAGGGCGATGCCCAGCTCCTGGAGGATGTCGGCGGGCAGACCGCGCTCCAAGTCCAGCAGGGCCAGAAGGATGTGCTCCACATCCCACTGGCTGTGCCGGTAGCGGCGCACCAGTTCCTGGGAGTTCTGCAGCGCCTCGCGGGCCTGCTCGGTAAACTGTTCGGGTTTTAATAGCATGGGGTTTTCTCCTGCCGTTGGTTGGTGCGGGCGGCGCCGCCACCGCTGGGGTCCGGCGGCTCATAACCGTGCAAGCGCCTCTTGGTAATGTATCAGTCAGCTTTTCGTCATTCCGGCGCAAGCCGGAATCCATCAGAGCATCGCAACCTCCCCGATACGATCGGGGTACCTGGACACCGGCTTCCGCCGGTGCGACGGAAAGAGTCCCCATTCGCTGCATCAGCAAATTGAGACACTACCCGCCTGGTGCTGCCCCAATTACTGGGGAGGCCTACCCGCCGGTCTGGGCCTGCCGGGTCCGGCTCCGGCCCCGGAGCAGGGCCAGCTCGTCGGTGAGCTGGGACACCTGTTGCTCCAGCGCCTCGATGCGGTCCATCAGCTTGAGGGCTACCTCGGCTCCGGCCAGATTCACCCCCAGGTCGTCGGTGAGGGTCTTGATGCGCCGCAGCCGGTCCACCTCCGCGGGGGAGTAGAGCCGCTGTTTGCCCTGGGACCGGGAGGGCCAGATCAGCCCCACCCGCTCGTAGTAGCGCAGCGTCTGAGCGTGCAGGCCGACCATGCGGGCCGCCACGCTGATGATGAAGCAGGGTTCATCTTCCAACTGTCTCTGGTAAACCATATCTATCGTCTCCGGACGGCCCGCAGGGCCTTGAGCTGTTGAAAGAGCTCCCGCTCCTGGGCGCTGAGGCCGGTGGGCAGTCGCACCTTGATGGTGGCGTACAGGTCGCCCCGTACGCCGGGCTGGTTCAGGACCGGCATCCCCTGGCCGGCCAGGCGGAACCGCTGGCCGTTCTGGGTTTCCGGGGGAATGGTCAGGGCCACCCGGCTGTGCATGGTGGGGACGGCCACCTCTCCGCCCAGGACCGCGTCCTCCACCGGCACCTCCACCTCGCAGGTCAGGTCACGGCCCTGGCGCGTGTATCGCGGGTGGGGCGCCACGGTGATGGTGAGGTAGATATCCCCCTGGCGCCCCGTGCCTGCCGGGAAGCGCACCCGGGAGCCGGTTTCCACTCCCGCGGGTATCTTCACCTCCAGCCGGCGCCCGCCCGCCAACTCCAGCATGCGGGTGGCGCCCTGGAAGGCCTCCTCCAGGGTTATCTCCACCGGGTAGTCGGCAACGCTGGCCTGACGCTGGGCCTGGCCCATGTTCCGGAACACCTGCTCGAACACGTCATCGGCCCCAGGGTCAAAGCCCTGGAAGGTCTCCGCCTGCCCCCCGTTGGGGGTGGACCAGCGAAAGGACCCGCCGCCCCGCGGGGGCCTGGACTGGGCTTGCGCCTCGGCCTCTTGAATGCGATCGGCGTGGGCCCAGTTGTCCCCGTACCGGTCGTACTTGCGCCGCTTTTCGGTGTCGGAGAGGACCTCGTAGGCCTCGTTGATCGTCTTGAATTTCTCCTCCGACCCCTTGTTGCCGGGGTTCACGTCGGGGTGGTGCTGCCGGGCCAGCTTGCGGTACGCTTGCCGGATGTCTTTTTCGGTGGCGGTGCGCGGTACGCCTAAGATGTCGTAGAAGTTGGGCATGTTCAAGCTACTCAACTGACCGGTAATGCTAAATTGAATTCTAGCTATATTGATGTGGTCTGTCAAGTAAGGATGAGCCGCAATCGACGGATAGTTCAATAGATGCCATGCAGAGACTTGTCAATAGACCATTAGGTATTTAAGATGATTTTGTCAGCCAACGCGCCGCCCGCCAACCACTCACCTAAGGCCGGGCGGGCAACTGTAGGTTGACACAGCAAGGAGGATTGCAGATATGGTTTTGCAGCGATGGGACCCCTTCACCGACCTGCGGAGGGTGCAGCAGGACATGGACCGCCTGTGGCGAGGGTTCTTGCCGGCCGCCGACCACCCGGAGATGGAGAGTTGGGCCATTCCCTTAGACGTGGCCCAGGAGGGGGACAACATTGAGGTCCAGGCGTCACTGCCCGGAGTGAAGCCCGACGACGTCCAGGCGTCCATCGAGAACAACGTGCTGACCATCAAGGGCCATACCAAAGAAGAGAAGGAGCACAAGGAGGGGGCGTACCTGATGCGGGAGCGCCGGATGGGGAGCTTCCACCGCTCCCTTCGCCTGCCCGACATGGTGGATACAGAGAAGGCCCAGCCTCACTATGAGGACGGCGTGCTGACCGTCACCTTCCCCAAGGTGGAGTCCAAGAAGGTCAAGCAGCTCAAGGTCACGGTGGGCAAGGTGCTGGAGGGCGGCAAGAAGTAGGCTGAGCCGGCACTGCGGCCCCGCCGGGGGATGCTCAGCAATCTGAGCATCCCCCTTGTCTTATTCTGGGGCAGTTGGCCGCAACCTGCTTGAGGGTTATCCCTTCTGGTGCTACAATGCTCAACGCCGCGAACGAGCCGCGCCTGTGGCTCGTGCACTGTTCCCCAGTAGCTCAGCGGTAGAGCGGGCGGCTGTTAACCGCTAGGTCACAGGTTCGAATCCTGTCTGGGGAGCCAAATCCCTCTAACTGGCGAGAAAGTTGCCAGGATACCGTTGCCGCCTTCAGCATAGGCACGTTCGTGTTGGCGTCATACCGCTCAGAGTAATCTTGCCAACACGAACTTATGACGACCCGCCAGCTTATTGCTCCGCCACATCTGGTGCAGGAACAGCATGGAGGCGAAGACCAAGTGCTCGCACCACCTTGAGCACGGTAGCGAACTCGGGATTGCCTTCGTGCGACAACGCTTTATAGAGGCTCTCCCGTCCCAGCCCTGATTCGCGGGCGATTTGGGCCATTCCCTTAGCCCGAGCGATATCCCCCAATGCGGCAACAACCAGCCCAGGGTCACCGTCCTCAAGGGCCGCTTCCAGATAGGCGGCCATGTCCTCCACCGTTTCAAGATGCTCCGCCACGTCCCATGGCTGGGTCTTCGTATTTGCCATGTTTGCTTCCTCCTACAACTCGCGCGCCAACTCGAGGGCAGTCCTGATATCCCGGTCCTGAGTGTCCTTGTCGCCACCGGCTAGCAAGACTACCAACGTCTGACCCCGTTGCACGAAATACACTCGGTACCCTGGCCCGTAGTCGATGCGCAGCTCCGAGACGCCCTCACCCACCGGTCTCACATCGCCAGGATTCCCCAACGAGAGCCGTCGAAGACGGGCATCGATGCGCGCCCGCGCCCGCCGGTCCCGCAGGCTGTCGAACCACCGGGCATAGGCCTCAGTCTGGCGGATCTCGATCACCCTGCTATTGTATCCTAAAGGATACGGGTACGCAACGGGGAACTGACTAAGGCTTGCGCCCTTTTTGGGCAGCCGACCTCAGTTGCTCTTTGGCTCGCCGCACCAATTGAGCCACCTTGGGCTTTTGCTGATCCACGGGCAGGTCTACCAAGGGCCGCAGTGCGCGTTCGGTGATAACCCGCCTGGGTAACGGATCGCCCAGAGCAATGATGGTTGCTGCAACCTTCGGATCCAGGTCCAGCAGGTGCAGGACTTGAGTGACCCTTGCTCTGGACACCCTCAGTTTGCGAGCGAGGTCGGCTTGGGTTAGGCTACTCTCCTGCATGAGGGCACGCCACTCCCTGGCCACCGCGAGGGTATTACGGTACTGCCTTGGACGCTCCTTACGCTTGTAGGTTCTCGTTCGGCCGGTGAAGCCGCCAAAGACGGCTGTGAAGAATAGGACTCCAATCTCGGATAGTGAGCCACTTTGTTCTCATACGGACCACGGTCCTCCGGCACTCCCTGCCGTTGCCCCCAGCGCCTCCGACGGCAGGTAGACCGCTATGGCTATCTCCCACCACGCGCCTGTAGCCCCCTTCTTAGGCTTGCTGGACATTCTGAGTGCCGCGGGGTGTTTACGGGAGCAGGCCGGAGCATTATCATCCGTGACAGGGACACGGGACGTTCGTGCGGCAGGCTCTGCTTTGCTTGGCCGCCGGGTTGTCCCAAGTGAGATGAAACGAAGATGCCAGCAGCGCACAATGATGTCGTCCAACACCTCGACACCGCCCGGCGGTTGGCGGCGCACGTGGCGGCCAGCGCCGACCGCATTGACCGGGAGCGGCAGCTACCTCCGGAGCTGGCGGGAGAGATCGCCGACCAGGGTTTCTTTCGCCTGCTCATGCCCCGCTCGCTGGGCGGAGCGGAACTGGACCATCCGGACTTTCTCCGGATACTAGAAGTGTTCGCGGTGGTTGACGGCAGCGTGGCCTGGTGTCTTAACCAGAACAATGTGTTCGCCACCAATTCCGTGAGAATGCCGGAGCAGACCGCCCGAGAAATCTGGGGCGAACCTCGGGCGGTGGTGACCAATGGCCCTCCCACGTCGGCGGCCCGGGCTGTCCCGGTGGAAGGCGGGTTCAGGCTCACGGGCCGGTGGAACTTCAGCAGCGGCAGCCCCCATGCCACCTGGATCGCGGCGCTTACGCCCATCGTGCCGCCTGGCCAGCAGCGAGACACCTTGTTGGACCGGCAGGTCTCCCGGGTGCTGCTCATCCCCAAGAAGGACGTTAAACTCTTGGACCTATGGCAGGTCGCCGGGCTGCGTGGCACCGGCAGCCTCAGCTTTGAAGTGGACAATCTGTTCGTCCCCAGTGTGCGGACCTATGACCCCAACAGTGATGACTCGCGAGACCACGGCGCCCTGTACGTCATACCCAGAACCCTGCTTTTCGCCGCCGGGTTCTCAACGGTGGCACTGGGCATCGCCCGCGCCAGCCTGGACACCATCATCGGTATGGCGGGAAGCAAGATTCCGGGCCGCAGCAAAACCCTGCTGCGTGAT
>JBGPJN010000203.1:0-5501 GCA_041485445.1 Dehalococcoidia bacterium | reverse complement strand
GACTCGATGTCCAGCGACCCCACCAGCCGGTCCTCCGTGGCGCCCACCGGCAGGTCCACGATGCGCACCTGGCGCACTGTAACTGGAGGGCCGCCGGGCGGCGGGTCTCCGCTGCCTTCCTGGCACCACTGGCACAGCCCCTGGCGGGCTTCCGGGGGGCAGCTGTAGGGGCAGCCCCGCAGCACGGTGACCTCGGGCAGCAGAGCGGCCAGGGAGCGCACGGCGGTGGACTTGGCGGTGCCCTTCTTGCCGCGAATGAGCACGCCGCCGATCTTGGGGTTGATGGCGTTGAACAGCAACGCCCGCTTCATGGCGGTCTGCCCCACGATGGCGGTGAAGGGGAAGCGAGGCTCAGCGCGGGGCTGCAAGCTAGGGCCTCAAGGGGCCGGTGGCGGCCCCCCCGGGGACTGCGCCGGGGCGCCTGGCCTCGGGGCTGGTGCGCCGGTACCAAAGGACGGCCAGACCCACGCCCCCGGCCAGCAGCATCCACAGCAGGAACCAGCCAATCATGCTGAGAGTGCGGAAGAGCTGAAGCAGGTCAATGGGCACCGGCACCGGGTCCGGATTCCCAGGGAACAGCCTGAAAATGACCACAGCAAAGACCACGTAGGCCAGCAGCAGCAGGCCATAGAGCTTGGCCCGCTGGGCGGTCACGGCGGTCCTCAAGTTGACCTGACGCACGCCCAGCAGCAGTCCCACCATGCCCAGGGCCGAGAGAGCCAGGAACAGGAGCTGGAACCCCTGCCGGAACAGCAGGGTGTTCTGGTCCCCCACGCCCGGCGGGTTCAGCGGGTACTTGGCGAAGGGAAAGAGGGTGATGGCCCAGTAGCTCAATGCGCCGGCGGCCAGGGCCTGGCCCAGGGGAGGCCAATCCGGCGTCACTCGGCGCAGGAGGGCAAAGGCGCCGGTGAAAACCACTCCCGCTACCAACCCAATCAGGCCAAAGCCGACGATGGTGAACTTCTTCTGGGCGGACAGGGACACCAACGGCTCGTCATTCATCACCATGCCCGGAGCCGTGGCGGCACTGGCGGCCCGCTGCTCTTCCAGGGCGATGGACCGCTCGATGACCGGCACGGTGAAGACGAAGTGGAACCCGCCCACCAGCAGGCCCGCGATGAGACCCACAATCACGGCAATGGGCATTATTCTCGGCATAACATCCCCTCCCTCTGACCGCGCGTCGGGCGCCGGCCTGTGGAATACCGTGACCGCCATAAAACGCGCGGCCCGCTTCCCCACCCCTTCCGTTCCCGCTGGCGCCGAGGACAGGGCATACCCTGTCCTCCTCCCGCCGGGAGGGGCGACAAAAGAACCGGGCCGCCGATGCCAGCCTTACCCGGCTGGCGAGACCAGGAGTTCAGTGCCTAGTGGCACATGAAGGCCAGGTGCCGGGCGTGGTGCAGCGCCTCGTGGACGTAGTTCAGCTTCAGACCGGCATCGCCCGCGACGGCGCCGTAGACCGTGCCGTCCACGTAGCCGATGACGAACAGCAGCGCCGAAGCCGTCAGCGCCCAGGGCAGCCACACCGGGGTAGACCGTTGGGAAACCGCGTTGCGAAACATTGACGTCATGGTAGTCTCCTTTCCCGATTCCGCTGAGTTTGTCCTTCTCCGGAAGGACCCGGTTTGCGCCACAGCCAGGGGGAAGCGCCCAGACCTTGCCTCCCTGGCGGATCGCCTGACATTATACCCGGACTGCCGCGCCTTTGCACCTGCGCCACCCACCGCCTGAATCACCGCAGAGACGCAGAGGTCGCAGAGAGGACATTACGTAGGGGCAGCCCTGCGTGTCTGCCCTGGGCGCACACATAGGTGCGCCCCTACGCCCACCCTCTAGCCGCCCGCCGGCACCGGGGCCGCCGGGCGTCGCACAAACTTCACGCCCTCGCGGTCCACGTACCGGTCCCGCATATCCAGGAAGGCCTGGAGCCGCTCCTGCTGCAGGGGCGTGCGCTTGTGGTGCTCGTCCAGGAACGGGCTGGGGAAGTAGCAACGGGCCAACGTCTCCTCCCAGCCCTTGGAGAAGCGCACGTAGTAGGACTTCATGTCGCCGTGGCTCTCCGCCTCCACAAACTGCACCCCGTCCACCGCTTCCAGCTTTATGTGAAAATGCCAGTTGTCGGCCTCGATGGTCAGGTAGCCTTTGCTCAGCTCCGGGGGCTTGATGCCCTTGGCGTTGTTCTCGCTGACCACTTCGCCGCCGCCAACCACCCACATCTTCTTTTCATCCTGGCACAGCTCCTGGATAAGCTCCAATGCCACGTCCATGCGTTGCCTCCTTGTGCGCCTTGTGGGGGATTATACTCCTGACTTGTCCCCCTCCGCGGCCCTGCCCCGTGCCCTCATCCCCTTTCGTCAAACTCAAGGCCAGCCCTGGCCCCCTTCTCCCGCAGCTTTATGTCACCCTGAGCCGCAGCGAAGGGTCTAAACTCATCCTGAAATGCCATACTACTCTTGTGCCAGGTCGATCCACCGGGGATTCATAGATTCAACCAAAGCTATTTTCTTGCTTCTCAGCCAGCCTTTGAGCTGTTTTTCACGGGCAATGGCGGCTGCCACTTCGGTGGTGGTTTCGTAATAGGCAAGCCAGGACACGTGGTATCTCTTGGTGAACCCCTCGGCGAGCTTGCATTTGTGCTCATATACGCGCCGTTCCAGGTCGTTGGTGACACCGATGTACAGCGTTCTAACCGCGTTGGTCATTATGTAAACGTAGTACTGATTCGGCATCTGTAGTGTTCACCGAAACACTTTAGATTCTTCGCCTCCGCTGCGCTACGGCTCAGAATGACATTTTTGTAGCAATGCCGCTCTCTCGGTACCCCACTTCTCCCTTTAGCTCCCCCCAAACCCTCCGCGTTCTCTGCGTCTCCGCGGTGAACCCTCACCCCGGCTTGCCCTCCTGGCGGGCCTCCAGGTCCGTCTCCAGCTCCAGGTACAGCTCCTGCAGCTTCTGCAGCATCTCCGGCGGCGGGTTCTCCCACAGGTTGCGCTGGATGGCCTCCAGCAGCCGCTCCACAATGCTGCGCAGCGCCCAGGGGTTGCTCTGCTTGAAGAACTCCTGCATGGCCGGGTCCAGCACGTAGCTCTCGGTGACGTCCTCGTACATCCAGTCGTCCACCACCTGGGCGGTGGCGTCGTAGCCGTACATGTAGTCCACGGTGGCGGCCAGCTCAAAGGCCCCCTTGTAGCCGTGGCGCTTCATGGACTCAATCCACTTGGGGTTCACCACCCGGCTGCGGAACACCCGCCGCGCCTCGTCCTGTAAATCGCGCACCCTCGCCCGCGAGGGGTCCGAGCTGTCGCCGAAAAACTGGCGCGGGTTCTTGCCCGTGAGTGAGCGCACCGTGGCGATCATGCCGCCGTGGTACTGGAGATAGTCGTCGCTGTCGAAGACGTCGTGCTCCCGGTTGTCCTGGTTCTTGGCGGCGATGACGATCTGCCCGAAGCGCCGCCGGAACTGGGGCCGCGCGTTGACCCCGAAGCTCTGCTGGGTGTAGGCGTAGCCGCCCCAGGCGGTGTACACCTCCGCCAGGTCGTGCACCGTCTCCCAGTTGCGCTCGTCCAGCACCGGCAGGATGCCCGCGCCGTAGCTCCCCGGCTTGCTGCCGAAGATGCGGTAGAGGGACGTGGCGCGGGTGGGGGGTTCGTCCGCGTCCGACCCCCCTATGGTCCCCCCTTGGTAAGGGGGGACGTTGGGCTCTCCCCCTTGTGAAGGGGGAGATACAGAGGGGGTCGTCTCCAGGTCTTCCTTCAGGTGCCGCACCAGGTAGTTGTCTTCGGGCGACTCGTCCAGGGCGGCCACCAGCTCCACCGCCTGGTCCAGCAGGTAGATGATGTTGGGGAAGGCGTCGCGGAAGAAGCCGCTGATGCGCACCGTCACGTCGATGCGCGGCCTGCCCAGCTCCGCCAGCGGGATGACCTCCAGCCCGGTGACGCGGCGGCTCTCCGCCTGCCACACCGGGCGCACGCCCAGCAGGTACAGGATCTGGGCCACGTCGTCGCCGTGGGTGCGCATGGCCGAGGTGCCCCACACCACGATGCCCACCATCTGGGGGTAGGCCCCTTCCTCGGTGAGGTACTTCTCCAGCAGGGCGTCGCCCAGGCCTTTGCCCACCGCCCAGGCCGCCGGCGAGGGCAGAGTCTTGGGGTCCACCGAGTAGAAGTTGCGCCCGGTGGGCAGCACGTTGGCCATGCCCCGGGTGGGCGCGCCGCTGGGACCGGGCGGCACGAAGTGGCCCTCCAGGCCCCGCAGCAGGTTGTCAATCTCGTCGGTGGTGCGCAGCAGCGCCGGGTAGACGGTTTCCGCGGCGAAGCGCAGCACCCGCTCGGTGGGGGCGTGGGCCTGGCCCAGGAGCCCTGCCACCACCTGGGGCACCTGCTCCGGGTAGAACCCGCCGGCCAGCAGCTGGCCGTAGGCCCGGCGGCACAGCAGCTCCAGCCGCTCCACCGCGTCGCCGGCGGTGCGCACCGGCGTCGCCGGGTCCACCGCCGCCAGCCGCGCCGGGACGTCATCCTCCGCCAGGGCCGCGCCGGGGTCGTCCTGCAACGATGCGTAGTCGAGACCTAAACCCTCGGCCAGGGCGCGGCGCAGGCTGGGGATGCCGCCCACGTCCAGGCGGGTCAGGGCGCACAGCAGTCCCACCAGCTGCTCCCCCTGGGGCGCCTGGCCCAGGGTGTGCAGGCCGTCCTTGATCTGGGCGTCCTTGATCTCGCAGATGTAGCCGTCCATGTGCAGCAGGAAGGCGGCGAAGTCGTCGGGGCGGGAGTCCACCCCCAGGTCGCGGTGCAGCTCCGCCCGCTGGACAATCTCCCAGATCTGCTGCTCCAGCAGGGGCAGCTTGGCCGGGTCCATGGTGGCGCACTGGTAGTGCTCGTCCATGAGCTGCTCCAGCCGCTGGATCTCCCCGTAGCTGTCGGCGGTGGTCATGGGCGGGATCAGGTGGTCAATTATGGTGGCGTGGGCGCGGCGCTTGGCCTGGGTGCCCTCTCCGGGGTTGTTGATGATGAAGGGGTAGAAGAGGGGCACGTCCTCCAGGGCCACCTCGGGGTAGCAGGCGCTGGACAGGCCGATGCCCTTGCCCGGCAGCCACTCCAGGGTGCCGTGCTTGCCGATGTGGACCATGGCGTCGGCCTTGAACACGTCGCGCAGCCACCGGTAGTAGGCGATGTAGTGGTGGGTGGGCGCCAGGTCGGGGCTGTGGTAGATGGCGATGGGGTGCTCCCCGAAGCCCCGGGGCGGCTGCAGCCCCACGAACACGTTGCCCATGTCCAGCCCGGCCACCGCCAGCTGGTCGCCCCCGGGGGCCCCAGGCTGTTGGACGCGGTACACCTGGCCCGGCGGGTCGCCCCAGGCCTCCTGCATCTGCGCCTTCACTTTGGCCGGGAACTTCTGGAACCACCCCTGGTACTGCCGCGCGCCGATGTGGCCCGCCGCCAGCCGGAGCTGCTCCTCGGTGAGGGTGTCCACGTTGTTGCTGCACCGCTGAATGATCTGGT
>JBGPJN010000202.1:0-5504 GCA_041485445.1 Dehalococcoidia bacterium | reverse complement strand
TAGCGCCCGACCCGCCAGTGCCCCGGTGTGGATGCCGCCGTCAATGACCAGCTGGCCGTTGACCAGCACATAGTCAATGCCCTCCGGGTACTGCCGGGGGTCTTCAAACGTCGCGGTGGCGCGCACCCGGTCCGGGTCAAATAGCACCACGTCGGCCTTCATCCCGTCCCGCAGAATGCCCCGGTCCTTCAGGCCCAGGCGCTGGGCCGGGATGGCGGTCATCTTGCGCACCGCCTCCTCCAAGGGCAGCAGCTTCTCCTCCCGCACCAACTGCCCCAGCACGTAGGGGAAGGTGCCGTAGCTGCGCGGGTTGGGCATGCCGCCGGTGAGCAGGCCGTCGGAGCCCACCATCTGGGCCGGGTGGCGCAGGATGGTGCGGATGTTGTCCGGGTTGCCGGTGCGGGCCACGAAGGCCACCTCCAGGTTCTCCTCGATGAGCAGGTCGCAGATGGTGTCCACGATGCGCTTGCCCTGGGCCTTGGCCAGGTCCGTCAGGGAGCGGCCCTCCCACTCCTTGTTCTTGGCCGACCCGACGTGGCTGAAGATGTAGTGGTCCAGGGTCAGGCCCCACATGGTGAAGCCCGCGTCGCCGATCTCGTCCCGCACCTGCCGGTCCTTGATGCGCGCCAGCAGGGCCGAAGGGCCGCCGGCGTGCACCCAGTAGGGCAGCAGAGAGTGGAGCACCGTGCTGGCGGCGGGATAGGGGTACTGGTCATAGGTGACGTCCACGCCGGCATCGCGGCTCTGGTCCACCAGGGCCGTCATGCGCTGGCCCATGCCCTGCACCGGGTTGTGGTAATGGGAGATGTGCACCGGCACACCGGCCCGCTGGCCGACCTCCACCGCCTCCCGGAAGGGGTCCAGCAGCTTGTCCCCCAGGGTGTAGCGGGCGTGGGTCATGTAAAAGCCGCCGTAGGGCCGAATGGCCTGGCACACCGCCGCAAGCTCGTTGGTGTCGCTGTAGGCGCCGGGCGCGTAGGTCAGGCCGGTGGTGAAGCCAAAGGCGCCGTCCCGCATGCCCTGGCGGGCCAGCTCCTGCATCCGGGCCAGCTCCCTGGGCGTGGGCAGGCGGCCGGCCCAGCCCATGGCCTCCACCCGGATGGCGGCGTGGGGCACAAAGTAAACCACGTTGCAGGCCGCGCGGCCGTCCAGCAGCGCCAGGAACTCCTTGACGCTGCTCCAGCGCACGCCCGGTGGCGGCGTGCCGTTAACCGCCGCCAGGTAGGTCAGCAGGGCCTCCAGGTTGGCGGGCGACGTTGGGGCGTAAGAGAGGCCGTCCATGCCCAGGGCCTCCGTGGTCACGCCCTGGCGCACCTTGGCCTGGTGCTCCGGCTCGGTAAGCAGCTTCAGGTCCGAGTGGGAGTGCATGTCGATGAAGCCGGGGCACACCACGTACCCGCCGGCGTCAATGACCCGCCCGGCGTCCACCGACGAGGTATCGCCCCGTAGGATACTGACGGTGTCGCCCTGGATGCCGGCGCTGGCCCTGAACCACGTTTGCCCGGTGCCGTCCACCACCCGGCCATCGCGGATTAGCAGGTCAAACATAAGGCGCCTCACCGTTGAGTGTCTGTAATAGTGCTTTCCTCCACCTTACTGGGGGAGGCGCCTTAGCATACCCTTTATTTATGCCGGCGGAAAAGGGCTGGCGCCGGGAATCTCCCGCGCCCCTCTTTGCCAAGGGGGTTGGGGGGATTTCCGGCGCCAGGGTGCGGGCTGCTGCCGGGGAGACTGGGCGCCTACACGAAGCCCCGCAGCTCCACGGCCCGGGCCACCCGCTGCACGCCGATCTCGAAAGCGGCCTGGCGGTAGGTGATGCCTTCCGCCGTGGCCCGCTGGTACACGTCCCGGTAGGCGCGGATCATCACCTTGCGCAGCTCCTGGTTGACGTGCTCCTCCTCCCAGCGCATTTGCTGCAGGTTCTGGGTCCACTCAAAGTAGGACACCGTTACCCCGCCGGCGTTGCACAGGATGTCCGGCAGCACCGGGATGCCGCGGTCGTTGAAGATGGCGTCGGCTTCGGGGGTGGTGGGGTGGTTGGCCGCTTCCAGCAGCAGCCGGGTCTTGATGCGGGGAGCGTTCTGGCGGGTAATCACGTTGTCAATGGCGGCGGGCACCAGGATATCGCACTCCAGCTCCAGCAGCTCCTGGTTGGTCACCGCCTCGGCGCCGGGGAAGCCCATCACCGAGCCGGCCCGGCGGTGGTGCTCCAGCAGCTTGGGGATGTCCAGGCCCCTGGCGTTGCGGACGCCGCCTGCCACGTCGCTGACGGCGATAATCCGGCAGCCCATTTCGTGCAGCAGCCGGGCGGTCCATGACCCCACGTTGCCGAACCCCTGCACCGCCACGCGCGCCTTGGTCGGGTCCAGTCCCAGGTCCTTGGCGGCCTCCCCCAGGACGAAAGAGACCCCTCGCCCGGTGGCGGCCTCCCGGCCCAGGGAGCCGCCCAGCTCCACCGGCTTGCCGGTGACGATGGCCGGGGTATATCCGTGGATTGCGCCGTAGGCGTCCATCATCCAGCCCATGGTCTGGGCGTTGGTGCCCAGGTCGGGGGCGGGAATGTCCCGGTTGGGGGCGATGAGGTGCTCTATGGCATTGGTATACCGGCGGGTGAGCCGGTTCAGCTCACCGTTGCTGAGCTGGGCGGGGTCCACCTGCACTCCGCCTTTGGCGCCGCCGTAGGGCAGGTCCACCAGGGCGCACTTCCAGGTCATCAGGGAGGCCAGTGCTCTCACCTCATCCTGGTCGGCCAGGGGGTGGTAGCGCACGCCGCCTTTGTACGGACCCCGGGCGCCGTTGTGCTGCACCCGGTAGCCGGTGAACACCTTGATGTTGCCGTCGTCCATGCGCACCGGCACCTGCACCTTCAGCTCCCGCCAGGGGCGCCGCAGCATCTCTCGGACCCCTTCGGGCAGCTTCAGGCGCTCGGCGGCCTGGTCAAAGAAGAGGTTCACCTCTTCATAGGGCGTCAGCCCATTCTTGCTTACCAGGGTAGCTACCATCAGTTGGGGCCTCCTTACGCTTTGCTAAGACAAGCCTTACGTTTTGCCAAGACAAGCCATGCCCGGCCAGCCGCCCACGGCATGCCGAAGGCGGGCCATGACGTGGCCGCTTCTTGATACATTATAGTGATAAGGGGAGCTTAACCTCCATTGCCTGGGCGTGCAACCTGGACGGGAAACGGCATGGGTCTGGTGGGGATATGGTCGCCGATGGCGGCGGCCGGTAACTGTTCAGAGTCGGGTGTTGGGCGCCCCACCAGCGTTCCGAATCTATGGAGCAGCGGCTGCTGAGCAGCATTTCGACCATCCCCCTTGCCCACTTCCTGGCGGCCTTGCCTCAAAAGTATTTATTCCGACAGGCTGGTGCGTTTTCCATCCATTTACTGTCACCCTGAGCATAGCGAAGGGTCTAAATCACTGGGATTTTAGATTCTTCGCGTCGCTCAGAATGACATTTGAGGCAAGGCCCCTTCCTGGCCAGGAAGGGGGAAGAGAAGAAACGTATCTGGGGACACCCCCAGACCCCCGGCGAGGGGTTTCACTCCTCTGCACACCCCTTGGTCGCCAAAACTGCTATGTCCGGTACAAGCTGCGCCGGGGTCAGCAATCCTGCGCGTCCCCCTCCAAGTCTGAACAGTTACGTCGGTCGCCTGGCGGTGGCCGGGACCGGCCAAATTGGCCTACAATGGTGGAAGGGGACTGTAGATCGGAGGGG
Organism: Dehalococcoidia bacterium; assembly: GCA_041485445.1. Classification (GTDB taxonomy): domain Bacteria; phylum Chloroflexota; class Dehalococcoidia; order Lucifugimonadales; family UBA3495; genus SHYG01. Next base: position 1,787 of record JBGPJN010000202.1, on the reverse strand, counting down.
GCGGCATGTTCGTGGAAGTTGACGTAACCGACGGGGGCAACAGCCACATGGCGGTGAACCGCATGTTTGCCGTGCGGTCCAAGCCCCAACGGGTCAGCCGCGTGCTGGCCGCGGACCCCCAGGGCCATGACACCTGGTGCGATGTCACGGGCTGGAGCGCCCAGGGGCCGTGTCCGGCCCTGGCGGCGGTGGCGGAGGACTCGGGCGAGGGCTTGGTGATGCTGGTCTACGGCGGGGACGAGGGAATCCGGCTGAAGCCGGCGGACTGCGCCGAGGCGTGGGACCTGGCCAGCGCCCGCCAGTGGGGGGAGGCATGCCTCCTGCTGGACCAGCAGGTGCGACTGGAGAGTTAGCGCCGGCGGACCGGGCCCGATGGGCTTCGTGGGTCTGGGCGATCAACGTCCGGCGCTGGCGGGAGGAAGTTGGCCTTACCAGGTTTGTTTCATTGTCCCCAAACGCAGGGGCAGATCTGTGTGTCTGCCCTTTCGATAGAAAACATCAGAAAGGCATCTTCGGGGGCGCATACGCAGGTGCGCACCTACCGAGGTTTGCGCGCTCCTGACGGCGGAGCTCCACACACCAACTCATTCAAGATTGCCTGGTACATTCCCGGCCCGCTCTCCCAGTAATTGCCGTGCGCCCCAGCCCCCCATGCGCCTCCCAACGCCAGCTTGCGGTTGTCCCCAACCTTCAGGTCGTAGAAGTCCAGAGGGCCGCTGATGGGGTCCCTCGGCCCCCAGAAGTTGATCCACCGGACGTGGCCCAACGGGCTCCGCGTATCGGCGGCCAGTTTATGGAGTGGCTTCCAGTTGGGATTCAGGTCCTTGGCCTTAAAGGCGATGAGCTGGGCCAGTATCTGCTTCCTTATGTACAGCGTGTCCTCCACACGGGCGCGAAAGAAGTAGGCTACCTTGTCCAACGGCGAGCCGAAGGTCACGAAGCCCTTAAGCCTGGGAGCTGACTCAGCGAATCCCTCGTCCGTTTTCATGAGGTTGTTGATGCGGTTAAGGGCATCGTACCCGATCACGCTGCCCAGGGAATGGCCAGCAACGATCACCGAGCCGTACTCCTTGGCGGTTTCCTCGGATGGTTCGGAGGGTTCGGAGGGTTCTTGGGATGGCAACTCCAGGAGCCACCGGATGTTCTTCACCGCGCCGTCCAGGATGCGCTGGCGGACCTCGAAGTGCTTGCTCTTCATGTCGGCTGCGGTGTACACCACGATGTCCCCCACAAAATTGACCAGCACCGGTTGTGCCACCCTGGAAACCGCGTTGAGCAGACCCCGGATCACGCTTCCCATGGGTCTGATGTTGCTGATTACCCCCAAGAGCAAAAGCAAAGGGCGCGCAAAGTAAAACCCCGTACCCAGTTGCTTCAGGTACCAGTATCGGTCGAACCTGTTCTTGCCCCCAGATACTGGGGATTTGCCGAACGGCCCGCCGGCGTGGCCTTCGTAGGTGTTCACCAGGTCGGTGTCTTCGTCGTAGTACTTCCTGGCGGCCTTGCCGGTTTCAATCAGCCAGTTGAACACATCGCCACTCTGCACCTCCCGCTGGGTGAGGTGCGCCCAATAGTATTCGTAGCAGTCGATGGCGGTCTGGGCGTTGCCGTTCAGCCTCAAAGAAACGCAGTTGGTGACCCAGTCATCCTGTTTGACCAACCGGTGGACTGCGTCAACCTGGGCGCCTCGGCCGTCCTCCTGCAGGCTTGCCAGCACCCCCCGCACGAAGGAGTCCAGAGTCTCAAAGGGACTTTGCTGGCCAATACCGTGAATGACCAGGATCGCC
>JBGPJN010000201.1:0-5513 GCA_041485445.1 Dehalococcoidia bacterium | reverse complement strand
GCTGGAGGTCTGGACCGACGGCACCATCGCCCCTGTAGAGGCGGTGCGCGAGGCCGCCAAAACCCTGGTCAACCACTTCTTCATCTTCGGCAAGCTCAACGTGCAGCCCGAACCCAGCGTGAAGATGCCCTCCATCCTGGTGTCCCCGGAGATCTACCAGACCCTCATTGACAAGCTGGGACTGTCGCCGCGCACCCTCAACTGCCTCAAGCGGGCCCACATTGTCAAAGTGGGTGAGGTGCTGGAGATGTCCGACGAGGATCTGCTGAAGATTCGGAACTTCGGGGAGAAGTCCCTGGAGGAGCTGCACCTGAAGCTGGGCGAGCTGGGAGTCCACCAGCAGCCCGTCCTGGGGAGCCCTTCCGCTGGCGTCGTGCCCGCCATCCAGGATGAGGAGGACGAACCCGGCGCCGAGCCCGACGAAGAACCCGCGGACTTGCCGGACCCGCCCGTGGCGGGGCTGGAGTCCCTGGGCGCGGCGTTGCGGGCCGCCTCGCGGCGGGGCGCCGCAGCCAAAAAGGAGGAGTCCTAACCAATGTCGTCCCATCGCGTCGCCGGTCGAAAGCTTAGCCGGTACCGAAGCCAGCGCGTGGCCCTGCTGCGCAGCCTGACTGCGGACCTGGTCCGGCACGAACGCATCACCACCACCCTGGCCAAGGCCAAGGAGACCCGGGTGGTCACGGAGCGGCTCATCACCCACGGCAAGAACGGCACCCTGCACCACCGCCGCTTGGCCTTAGCCAAGTGCCCCAGCAGGACGTGGTGCGTAAGGTGTTCAATGACCTGGCGCCCCGGTACGCCCAGCGGCCCGGCGGGTACACCCGCATCGTCAAGCTGGGGCCCCGCCAGGGCGATGGTGCGCTCATGGCCGTAATCGAGCTGGTTTAGGGCCAGCCGCACTTTAACCTCAGGTTCAAGCCCAAGGGCCGCCCTATGCCGGATGATGGGTTGGACGCCGGCCAGCACGGACTCGGCGGGGTGGCCGGTGCGCCCCCGTCCCGCCGGCTGGCCCTGCTGGTGGAGTACGAGGGCACCCGGTTCATGGGGTTTCAGCTCCAGACCGGGCAGCCCACTATTCAGGGGGAGTTGGAGCAAGCCCTGGAACGGCTCACCGGCCGGCGGGTGCGAGTGCGGGGCGCCAGCCGCACCGACTCCGGGGCCCACGCCCTGGGCCAGATGGTGGACTTCCTCACCGATAGTCCGCTGCCCCTGGCCACCTTCCCCAAGGGCTTGAATTTTTACCTGCCGGCTGATATAAGAGTCGAGACCGCATATGAGGTGGCGCCGGAGTTTCACTCGCGGCGCAGCGCCAGCGGCCGGAACTACCGGTACCAGATCCTGAACCGGCGGTGGCCCTCGCCCCTGCTGCGCCGGACGCACCACTGGGTCCGGGAGCCCCTGGACGAGGCCCGCATGCACCGGGCGGCCCAGTGGCTGGTGGGCCGGCACGACTTCCGCCCCCTGGCGCCGGGGCTCCCGGCCCAGCGCAGCGCGGTGCGGGAGGTGCGCCGGTGGTCGGTGCAGCGGCAGGGCGATGCCATCTCGGTGGAGTGCGAGGCCAACGGGTTTCTGCCCCACCAGATACGGCGGGCCAACGGGTTGTTGATTGAGGTGGGCAAGGGCCGGCGTCCCGAGGGTATCCTCGGGGACGTGCTGGCCGGCGCGGCGCCCAGGAGTTTGCAGTGGCCATCGGCCCCGGCCTGCGGGCTATGTCTGATGGCGGTGGATTACCCTAATTTTGGAGCTCAGGTCAGGACCAGCACAGATGAAACGCACCAGCACCTACTTCCCTAAGACCGAGACGCTGACCCAGCGGTGGCGGGTGATTGACGCCGAGGGCCAGACCCTGGGTCGCATGGCCCGGGATGTCGCGGTGGCGCTCCAGGGCAAGGACCGGCCGGACTTCACGCCCCACGTGTCCACCGGCGATTATGTGGTGGTGATCAACGCCGCCAAGGTGCGCACCACCGGCCGCAAGATGCTGCAGAAGCTGTACTACCGGCACAGTGGCTACACGGGCAACTTGAGGACCTTCACCTTGAAGGACATGATGGACGACCACCCCGACCGGGTGGTGCAGCTGGCGGTGAAGGGGATGCTGCCGGCCAACCATCGCGGGCGGGAGCTGCTGGGCCGGCTCAAGATTTATAACGGCGACCAGCATCCCCACCAGGCCCAGGTCATGGGGAGTCCCAGCGCGCCGGCGCCCGCAGTCGCGGCGCCCCAGTAGTTTTTGACCAGCAATCTTTGGAAAGGGTAGGTATCTAGCTTGGTGCAACTGTCCACGCAGCCCCGATACTTCTACGGCACCGGCAAGCGCAAGTGCGCCATTGCCAAGGTGCGCATCTACCCCGCAGAGGGCGGCCCCGGACCCATTCTGGTCAACAACAAGCCCATGGAGGAGTACTTCAACTGGCTCCCCTGGCAGAGCATCATCACCCAGCCGTTCCGGGTGACTCCGACCCCCACCGGGTTCCGGGTGGTGGCCAGCGTGCTGGGCGGCGGCGTCCACGCCCAAGCGGAGGCCATTCGCCACGGCATCTCCCGGGCGCTGCTGGCCTACGACGGCGCGCTCAGACAGGGGCTGCGCCGCAACGGCCTGCTCACCCGCGACTCGCGCATCAAAGAGAGCAAGAAGTATGGTCTCAAGCGGGCGCGCCGGGCCCCTCAGTACACCAAGCGCTAGCCGGTGGCCCTCGGCTTAGTGCCTATCCGAAAACTCACCGCAGAGCACGCAGAGACCGCCGAGACGATAGGCAACCAATGGTAAACTCTCTGCGTTCTCAGTGCACTCTGTGGTCATTAGGATAGGCTCTTAGCAACCTGGTAGACATAAAGACCGCCCGCCCTGGCGACACGCCGGGACGGGCGGTCCTGTCTTTCGAGTCCCTGTCATTCCTACGAAAATGGCGCCCTCTCCCTCGATGGGAGAGGACCGAGGGTGAGGGTGATACCCCTCACCTTGATCCTCTCCCACAAGGGGAGAGGAAACCGTTCTTCATCCTCAGCCGTGGTTGGCCAGGTGGTAGTAGCCGGCTGCCACCGCCTCCCACTCCCGGGTGGTGCGGCCCTGGCCCTCCACCCCCAGCAACGCCATGATCCCGTAGGCCAGCTGGGAGGCGGAGACCCGGTCCCGGCCCACCACGCTCCGGCGCACCTCCTGGTCGGTGTAACTGTGCAGGGGCAGTTCGCGGCCCAGGCTCCACTCCCGCAACCCCTGGTTCACCAGCTCCATCGCCGGCAACGCCCACCGGACCCCCTCCGAGGCCCGGCTCACGACCACCGCCTGGGGCCGCCACCGGGCCACCAGCTCGTCCAGCTTTCCCGTCAGGTAGGCCAGCCGGTCCTGGGGCGAGGGCCCCGGCTTCAAGCGCCGCGGGCTAATCAACCCGGTGGCGGCCACCTCTTCGCCCTGGAACACCGCCCAGCCGGTCTCCCAGCTCCCGGAGTCTAGAGCCAGGAGAACGGGACGCTGCTCCGGGGCCGTCACCACCGGGTTATCACTACCGCGTGCCGGGGCCACCCCAGCGCGTCGATGGGGGCGGAGCCTTGCTGCGGCGGAGGAGGAGCGTCGCTGGGGGAAGGCCGGCGCAACTGCTCCCGCCAGCGGGACAGAACCTCGCCCGGCGGGGGCGGCGCCAGGTTCCGCCGGACGTAGTAGTAGCGGCCGCACTGGAGGCACTGCCAATCGCCATCGTCCAGCGCCAGGTCGCCCCCGCACCTGACGCAGGCCTTGAGCAGGAACCGGGGTGTCCGCGGATCCATCTCGCCCCCCGGACGGCCTGGGCCCGGGCCTGAGATTGAAGCAGCCCCGGGCGATGCGCCACGCCGTCCTGTGTTACTGGTGTGAGGCAAGTATACAGAACGGACGTTCTAGTTTCAAGGAGCGGGTGTCAGGTTAAAGCCCCGCCACCGGCGGCCGGGCGGGCTGGAAACAACCGGACGCTCCACATGCACGCCACGGCCACCACCGCCAGCGCCAGCGCCGCGGCGAAGGCCGGCAGGTAGGTGGCGTAGAGGTCGAAGAGCAGGCCGCCCAGCACCGGTCCCACGGCGAAGCCCAGGCCGCGCCCCATCTCCACCACGCCCATGGCCGTGCCCAGGCTGCGGCTGGGGAAGATGTCCGCCGCCTTGGCGGACACCACCAGCCCGCTGATGCCGTCGGTGAGGCCGGCCAGCCCCACAAAAGCCACCAGCGGCCAGAGCCGGTCGCCCTGGCCCAGCAGCACCACCATGCCGGTGCCGCTGACGTAAATGAGCAGGCCCAGGGTGTACACCGCCTCCCGGCCCACCCGGTCGGAGAGTGCCCCGGCTAGGGGGCGGCCGGCCATGCTGATGAGGCCCACCAGTCCGATGGCCGTGGCGGCCTGCAGGGCGCTGTAGCCGGCCAGCACCATGAACGCTAGCAGGTGGATTCGCAGCATCTGGATGCCTACGGCGAAGCAGCCCCGGGCGGCCACCAGGCACCAGAGGGCGGGCTGGCGCGCCACCTCCCGCCAGGAGGTGCGGGGCCCGGCGGTCCGGGCTGAAGCCGCGAAGGGCTTGGGCGCTGCCACGGCTGCGTGCTGCGCCCCAGGGGCGGGCGGCACCGTCGCCAAAGGCGGGCGGCGCTGGAACAGGAAGTTCAGGGGCGCAACCAGGCAGAAGAAGATGACGCCGTAGATGCGCAGAGTCCACTCCCACCCCAGACCTGCTACCAGCACCACCGCCAGAGGCGTGAACATCGCCTGGCCTGCCGGGTTGCCGGCGTCGGCCAGCCCCAGGGTGCGGCCCCGGCTCTTGGGGAACCAGGGCGCCAGGTTGGCGGTGGCGGTGAAGGAGGTGACACACACCTCGCCCAGAGGGGCCAGCATGCCGAACAGGATAAAGAGCTGCCACAAGCTGGTGGCGAAGCTGGTGGCCCACCAGGTGGCCAGGATCACAACGCCGCCCAGGGCAAAGAGGTGGCGCGGGCCCACGCGGTCCAGCAGCCGGCCAACCACCGGAGCCCACATGGCGCCTGCCACCCCGCCCACCGAGAAGATGGCCGCGGTGGCGGCGGCGCTGTAGCCAAAGGCCTCTCGCAAAGCCAGGAACAGCACCGGCGCGGTGTTCTTGATGCCGCCCTCCACCGTCAGGTTGGCGAAGGTCAGGCCGAAGATGGCCCACCCGTAGTGGGCCTTGGCCTTGATGGTCCGCACCGGGTTGGACCGCACTGGGTCACCTCAGGGCAGGGATTATACACTGCGGGGCCTTTTCATTTTCCTCCATTCGCTGGTCCAGCACTCCCGATAAAATCGGGACGTGTCGAGACCAACGGGGAGACGGGTTTCCATACGTCCCGGCTGCGGTCGGGCCTACTCAACCAGCGGGGGCAAAGCCCTTGAGGCGACAATGAAACGGCCCTGTTATACACCGCGTAAATGTTCAGACTCAAAGGGACGGGCAGTGGTTGCTCACCTTGGCCTAGCTTGTACCGGACGTAGCAGGTTTGGCGACCAAGGGGTGTGCAGAGGGGTGGAACCCCTCGCCGG
>JBGPJN010000200.1:0-5526 GCA_041485445.1 Dehalococcoidia bacterium | reverse complement strand
TTCTGACCAATTATCCGAGCAGGTGGCCCCAGCCCACTCCAGCGCCTCGGACTCCCGCACTTGATCGCGAGCCATCTCCTGATACCCCGTCTCCAGACGCCCAAGAAGTTCACCAGTCTCCTCCACGGCTCACCCCAGCTCCGCCATGATGGCGCCCATGCTAGACGTGTCGCAGCCGCCCTGGCCGGCCACGGCCTGGCGGTACTCGGGGTCCGACAGCAGGGCCAGCAGAGGCTGGAGCAGGTCGCTTTCGTAGTGGGCTCTGGGGATCACCAGGTCATACCGCTCGTTGAGCAGCGGGACGAAGTCCAGCCCCAGGGCGCGGGCGGCGCTCAGCACGCCCAGGCCGGTGTCCGCCGAGCCACTCTGCACCGCCGCCGCCACCGCCAGGTGGGTGAGCTCCTCCCGGCCGTAACCCTTAATCTCGTTTCCCTTCAAGCCCTGCGCCTTGAGGTGATAGTCCAGCAACAGCCGTGTCCCCGAGCCGCGCCGGCGGTTGACGAAGACGACATCGGGCCGCGCCAGGTCCGCCAGGGAGGAGATGCCTCTGGGGTTCCCCGGCGGCGCCATGAGGCCCTGGACCCGTTCCACCAGGTTCACCACCACCACGTGCATTCCGGGCAGGCCGCGCCGGACGTCGGGAATATTGTACTGGCCGGTGGCCTGGTCCAGCAGGTGGCAGCCCGCCAGGTGGGCCCGACCCCGCAACAGCGCCAGCAGCCCGCCCAGGCTCCCTACATTGGATGAGGCCAGGCGCAGGCCTGGGACGCGCCGGCGCAGGTGAGTGGCCATCAGGTCCAATGCCGGATCGTGGCTGCCGATGGCCACGATGGTATGCTCCACCTCCGTCAGGGACCGCAGCAGCTCCACCGACACCGGCGCGCCGCCCTCCAACCCCCCAGACATACGGGGGATATGCACCAGACCGTCGGCGCGCACCAGGGCCATGGTAACTCCCGCGCCGCGCTGCAACGGAATGGCCATCATCCTGCTGCCCACCCGGCCCAGCTTCACCCGCAGGAACTCGTCCTCGCCCACGGGGGATGCCACATTGCGAATGATAGTGGCTTTCACCCTGGGGCGCGTCTCGGCGGCCAGTCCCAGCTTGCGCTCCAGCCAGGGCTTCACCACCAGCTCCGCGGAGAGGACCGCCGACACCGGGTAACCCGGCAGGCCCACCACCGGCTTGCCCTGGGCCACTGCCAGCGCCACCGGAAGGTCCGGCTGGACGGCGATGCCGCGGACCAGGAGCGTGCCCAACCCTTCCATTGCCGCGGAGACGTAATCTGCGCCGGCGTGGTATCCGACCTCAATGATGACCAGGTCGTGCCCGGCCAAGGTCTCCACCACTGCATTCCGCAACGTAGGTAGATCGTCCGCCACTGGGGGAAGGGCTTCCGCCAAGCCTCCCCAGTCCCGCACCAGCCCGGAAAGCACCAGGGAGTTGGAATCTACGACCTGGCCGGGCTTCACGTCTGCGGCGCCCAGCGGCACCAGCTGATTTCCGGTGGGAATAACGGCCACCCGTGGCCGCCGCCGCACCGGCACCTCGGTCAGCCCAGCGGCGGCGCAGGCCCCCAGGTCCACGGGCCCCAGGCGGTGGCATTCGGGCAGCACCAGCTCGGTGGCCGCAATGTCCTCTCCCAGGCGGCGCACGTGCTGCCAAGGGACCACCGGCGCTACGATCGCCACTCCACCGTCGCCCAGCCGGCGCAGGTGGTCAGTCGTCACCACCGCGTCCATCCCAGCGGGCAAGGGGTCGCCGGCGCCCACCCAGGCCGCACCAGCACCAACGGACCAACGCACCGGAGCCGTCTCGCTGGGGACCACGATGTCGGCGGCGCGCACCGCCAGCCCATCCACAATCGCCGCGTTGTAGTGGGGCGCGGACCGGACGGCCCAGATGGGTCGCGCCGTAACCCGCCCCTGGGCTTGGGCCAGTGGGAGGCATTCCTCAGGGGCGTAGTCCAGGGCACCGGCCTCCTGGAGGGCCTGCCAGAACCGGTGCAGGGCCTCCTCCAGAGGCACATTAGCGGAGTGGCGTCCCTGTTGCATAGGCCCTTCTAAACCCCAAGCCCTCGGCCTTTAGCCCCTGCTCCGAGGGCAGCACATTAGTTATAGAGCCTTGCACTGGTTGCTAAACTGGGCACCCTATCCGCTCACCCTGAGCTTGTCGAAGGGTTGCAGGTGCATGGTTCGACAAGCTCACCACGAGCGGTTTAGGGATCAATGCAAGGCTCCGTAGGAAGAAAACCCCGGCACGGACAATTCCCCCTGGGCGCCGGCCGTCTTTAGTCGGTTCAGGAAAAGGGCGGAGAGCTAATGTTCTCGTCGGCTTCCTGAATCTGCCGGAGGGTGAATACCGAGCACGCCCTCCGGCAGATGTCCAGTATACGCCCACTGTCCAGCACCAGGATCAGCGCCGCCAATGCCAGGAACAGGATGGAGAAAATCACCCGTGACCGCGGGTCGGTAAAGAACAAGTGGGCAATAAACAGCCCCAGCAAGGTCAACCCGCCGTACAGCGGCACGCGCATCCGGGCCAGCAACACGATGGCAAACAGGGACATGGAGGCGGTGAGCAGGAACTCTACCGCCTGCTGGTGGTCCAAGGGGAAGGCGTGGGCCTCGCCGAAGGAGAGGCTGAACAGCACCGGCATGCTGCCGATGAGCAGGGTCAGCTGGTTCACTTCCGACGAGACGAGGGCGGTCATGCCGGCCAAGGGGTTGGCCCGCATGGTGAGCAGCAGGGCAATCACCAGCTCCGGCGATTCAGACGCCAGGGGCGCCAGCCACTGGATCAGAGTGAACTCCGGTATGCCGAACTTGAGACCCGTTTCCACCAGCCCTTCGACGAAGGGCTCCGCCGCGGCGAAGATAACCCCAGCGGCGTACACCACCAGCAGCACGGTTAAAGTAACCTGCGGCGCTGTGGGCAGCCCGCCAAGGGCGGCGGACGGCCCCATCAGATCCGGCTCCTCGCTGGGTAGTCGGGAGCTGGACCACAGATAGAAGAGATAGAGCGCCACCAGCACCCCGGAGAGGATCAGGCTAATCTCCCGGAAAAAGAACAGGAGAAAGGTGAGGAAGGTGGCCACCGTGAGGATGGTGAACTCCAGAGACATGCTCCGGTTTAGCACCAGGTCCCGCCGGTTGCGGACCCAGAAGAACAGGGCCACCATGGACCAGCCCACGCCAATTAAAAGCCGGTTGGCGCCGGTCACGTTGGCAGCAGCCCGGGCCACCTCCGGCACACGTTCGGGGTCCGCGCCAACGGTCCACGCGGCGCCGGCGTCCAGCGCCAGCACCGCCTCAATGGCGTACTCCGGCAGAATGGCGATGAGCGCCAGAATCGCGATGGCCAGGGCGGCGCTGATGTGGAGCTGGGCCACTTCCAGCGCCCAGGACAACAGGAAGGCTGCTCCCAGAATGGCCAGGCCGCAAATCAGGGCAGTAGTCTCAGGACTCAGGTGATGGCCGGAGAGACGGATGGCCAGCGCGGGTAATCCAGCGGCCACGGCGACAAAGATTAATAACCAAGAATAGAAAAAACTGGAGTGGGACCGCGGGTGCGGTGCTTTGGCTCCCGGATGAGCACTGTGCGCCATCAGCTTCTCCTGGTAGGGCATTTGCACGCCACTGCCTGCTGTGGGACAAACAAAAAAGGCCAGACCACCACGACCAATTCGGTCGCGGTGGTCTGGCCTCTAGTGACCCACTACTAGCCAGCAGCCGAGGGCAAAGCCCCGTATTGACGACTGCGTGGCCCCTTACAAGGGGTGGCTACTCCCCACCAGAGCCCATCTTATCAAATCCCATCCTATTCTGTAAATTGCTGGGCGTGGGCGTACATTGCCCAGTTCGTTAAAAGGGCGGTTTGGTATTGCTCTCGTTGGATTCCCCGCCCGGGCGGAGCGTGAACACTCCGGCTGCTCTCCGATACATATCCACAATTCGGCCCCGGTCCAGCACCAGGATTAGCGCCGTCAGCGCCAGATAGACTATCGAGAATATAAGCCGCACGTGGGAATCGACGAAAAACAGCTGGACTATAAAAAAGAGCAGCAGTACTAGAGCGCCGTACAGCGGGATTCGCATGCGAGCCAGCAAGCAAACCGCGAACAGAGCTGCCGACCCGGTAAGCAAGAACTCTACCATCTGCTGGGAGTCCAGCGGGAAACTGGCGGGATGCCCATAGGAGATGCTGAAAACTATGGGCATTGAACCTACCAGCAGGGTGAACTTGTTTACTCCCGAGGAGATCAGGACGGCCATTCCGCCCAGGGGGTTGGCCCGCAGCGTCAACAACAGGGCTACCACCATCTCCGGGGTCTCTGAAGCAATCGGGGCCAGCCACTGGATCAGCGTGAACTCCGGAATGCCAAACTTTCTCCCCGTTTCTATCAACCCCCCAACAAAGGGCTCCGCCGCCGCAAACACTACTCCAACGGCATACACAAACAACAGCAGAGTAATCAGAATCTGGGGTCTGCGTTGCAGCCTGCCAATGGTGGCCGATGGACCGAACAATTCCGGCTCCTCGCTGGACGCTCTAGAGCTGGCCCAGAGATAAAAGAGATAAATGGCAATGAGAACCGCTGAAAGGTAAAGGCTGACCTCCTTCATGAAGAACAGCAAGAAGCTGAGCAACGTGGCTACGGTTAGGATGGTGAGCTCCAGGGATAAGCCATGGGTAAGCGTCAAGGCCCGCCGGTTCCTTATCCAGAAGAACAGGGTAACCATGGACCAACCCAACCCAATGAGCAGTCGGTTGGCCCCGGTGACGTTGGCGGCGGCCCGGCCCACCTCTGGAACCATATCGGCGCTAGCCCCTGCGTGCCACGCCGCTCCAGCGTCCCAGGACAGGACTGCTTCGATCACGTATTCCGGCAAGATGGCCACCAAGGCCAGAATGGCGATGGCAAAGGAGGCTGAAATATGCAGCTGGGCTACCTCCAGCGTCCAAGACAACAGAAATGCCGAGCCCAGAATGGCAAGCCCGCCGACGATGGCCACCAACTCTGGAGCCACCCGGTGCCCGGTGAGAGTCAGTGTCAAACTTGGCAGACCAGCCATCACCGCAAGGGCAATTAACAGCCAGGAACGGGCGGACCCGGCATGGGAAGGGTGGTGGGCCCGGTGAGATTCGGAGTGCGGGCGATTAGCCACAGACCTCTCCTGGTTTGAATGGGCAACCCATTGCCGCGCCTCGCGTATTACCGGCGCTTCAGCAAACCCCGGCCCCATGCCGAGTACGAGGCGTGCCTCTCAGCCACACGACGCCACAAAAGCACCCAGTGGGCAACTGACCTCCAGTGCCCCCAGGCGCCAGTGCCATAGTGTACCAGCCGAGGATTATACCAGCAACGCCCCGCGCCGCCTTACGCAGGGCTGTTTCATTTTCCTCCACTCGCTGGTCGAGTAGTCCCGATAAAATCGGGACGTATCGAGACCAACGGGGAGACGGGTTTCGATACGTCCCGACTGCGGTCGGGCCTACTCAACCAGCGGGGGCAAGGCCCTTGC
>JBGPJN010000199.1:0-5540 GCA_041485445.1 Dehalococcoidia bacterium | reverse complement strand
ACCAGGTTGAAGGCGGGGTCCAGCATGGCCTCCGTGGCCGCCAGCACCACCGGGAAGTGCTCCGGCAGGCAGCCGGCCATCACCGCGTTGGCCGCCACCTTGCCCACCGTGATGCGCCGCCGGCGCTCCGGCAGCTCGCCCGCCACCTCATTGGCATCGCGGCCCGCGTACTCCAGGAACTGGGCCACCCGGTGGTTGATGGGCGGCGCCACGGGCAAACCGTCGGTCCACCCCAGCTGGTAGCACTGCTCAATGGCCCCCAGGGCGTCGGCCCAGCGGGCAGTGGTGGTGTCGCCCAGGTCCCTCAAGGGTCTTCTCCGTCAGGGAGTAGGGGCGGGTTTCAAACCCGCCCCTACCTAGCTACCGGACGCGCTCGTACTTGGAGAAGCTGCGCAGCTCCTTGGGCGGGGTCATCTTGGAGCCGCGTATGGTGTAGGACACCTCGGAGACGTAGACGTCGCCCTTGGAGTCCACCGCAATGCCGTGGGGGGCGATGAACTGGCCGGCGCCCTCGCCCTCCTTCTTGTCGCCAAAGACGCACACCCGGTTGCCCTGGAGGTCGTAAATGCTGACCCGGTGGCCCAGGCCTGGGGCGTCGTCCACGCCGCCCATGCCGTTGAGCTCGCCGATGTAGATGTGGTCCTGCCACAGCACCATGGAGTCGGGGCGGTGGATGTTGCTCCACATGGTGACGAAGTTGCCCTCAATGTCGAAGAGCTGCACCCGGTGGCACTCCCGGTCCACCACGTAGACGCGCTCATCCTGGTCAATGGCGATGTTGTGAGGCCGGATGAACTGCCCGGCGTCAATGCCCGGCTCGCCCCAGGAGAACTTGTACTCTCCCTCGGGGCTGTAGACGTGGATGCGGGAGTTGCCGTAGCCGTCGGAGATGTACACGTCGCCGTTGCTGGGCCGGATGGCCGCCGAGGTGGGCCGGTTGAAGGGCTGGCCGCTCCACCGGGGCGCCGGGTGGTTGCGCTCGCCGATCTCCATCAGCTTCTCCCCGTCGGGGCTGAACTTCTGGATGGTGTGGATGCCGTCGTCGGCGGCCAGCAGGGAGTTGTCGTAGGGGCTGTAGTAGAGACCGTGGGTGCGGTCGCTGAACAGCCCCTCCCCGAAGGAGCGGATGAAGTTGCCCTGCTTGTCAAAGACGATGATGGGGTGCTCGCCCCGGGTCAGCACAAACACCCGATCCTCCGCGTCCACCGCCACGCCGGGGCACTCCTTGAGCTTCATGTTTCGGGGCAGCTTCATCCAATTGGCTACGTAGCGGTAACGAAAGTCTCCCTCGCCAAAGGTCTGCCGCGTGGTCATTGCCGTCACCTCATTTTCATGTTTGGGAGCGGCCTGCGCCCCTCCAATGCGGGGTAATCCTACGGTCTGGTAGCTGGAGTGTCAATGGGGGGCGGGTGGGTCCCCTACCCCACCACACTGCGGCCCTCGCCCTTGAGATAGTCCGCGGTGCGCAGGGCCAGGGCCTGAATGGTGGGCGTGGGGTTGATGGAGGCGCCGGTCACGAAGATGCTGCCGTCGATGATGAGCAGATTGGGCACGTCGTGGGCGCGGCCCCAGCGGTCCACCACCGAGGTGGCGGGGTCGTTGCCCATGCGGGCGGTGCCCAGCAGGTGCCAGCCGGCGTTGCGCCGCTGGTGGACTGTCAGCACCTTCCTGGCCCCGGCGGCCTCCAGCACTTCCGAAGCCCGGGCCACGCCGTGGTCCAGCAGCTTGTGGGTGTTCTCGCTGATGGTGTACTGGATTTTGGGGGCCGGAATGCCGTGGCTATCGGTGAGCTTTGGGTCCAGGGTCACCTGGTTGTGGTCCTCGGGAAGGTCGTCGGTCATGCAACTGATGGCCACGGCGTGGCCGAACCGCTCCCGGAACTCCTGGTGGTGCCCACTGCCCCAGGCGATGCGCTGGCCCAACAGGCCGCCCAAAGCCGCTTGCAGCGGCACCAGGCCGTTGCCCAGGACCTGCATGTCGTAGCCCCGGAGGAAACCCCGGCGGGGGTCGCTCTCGTAGAACTCCTGGCTCAGCATGGTGCTGCCCCGGACACCCTCGTCGGTGCCCATCCAATGGTCGAACAGCCCCATGGCCATGCTCACTGGGTGGTGCATCAAGCCCTTGCCCACCAGGCCGGTGGTGTTGGCCAGGCCGTCGGGAAACAGGCTGGAGCGGGAGTTGAGCAGCAGCCGGGTGGTGCCCAGGCCGTTGCAGGCCATCACCACCACCCGGGCGCGCTGCTCCTGCAAGTTGCCCTGGGCGTCGTAGTACAGGGCGCCGGTGGCGCGGCCGGCCCGGTCCACCAGGATCTCCCGCACCCGGGCGTGGGTCTTGAGGCGGGCGCCCAGGCGCAGCGCCTTGGGCCAGTAGGTGAGGTCCACGCCCGCCGGGGACCGCAGGCAGGCGCCGGTGTCGGGCTGGCGGCCGTCGTAGGGCACCGACGATATGGCGGTGTCCGAGGCCCACCAGTGCCAGCCCAGCTTGTCGAACCCCTTGGCCAGCGCCTCGCCGCTGGGCCGGATGGACAGGGGCGGGCAGGGACGCTCGGCCTTGGGCGGGTAGGCCGGGTCGCCCCGCAGGCCGGAGGTGCCGGTGATGCGGTCGTTCAGGTCGTAGTAGGGCTCCAGCTCTTCATAGGACAGGGGCCAGTCCGCGGCCACGCCGTCTTCGGTCTTGACCCGGAAGTCCGAGGGGTGAAACCGGGGGATGTGGGAGCCCCAGTGGATGGTGCTGCCGCCCACGGCGTTGTACAGCAGGGGGGCGATGGGCGTCTCGTCCTCGTTGATGGGGTAGTCTTCGGGCAGCTTGCGGAAGTTGGGATTGGGGTGGAAGTCGGTCTGCCAGTGGAGCGGCGAGTCGGGCTGGTTGGCTGGGAAGGCGTTGGCGGGGACCCAACCGCCCTGCTCCAGGCACACCACCGTGATGCCCGCCTGGCACAGGCTCCAGGTGAAGGCGGCGCCGGAAGCGCCCGCCCCGATGACCAGTACGTCGGCAATGTCGTCCCGCTGGGCCATGACCGCCTCCTCCCAAGAAGTGTTCAAGAAGTCTGCTAACCCTTGTTGCTCATCCTTCGACTGGCTCAGGATGAGCGGATTGCCCGCTCGTGGTGAGCTTGTCGAACCACGGTCTGGGGAACCCTTCTAAACACCTTTTGGGACATGCAGGTTGTGATGTCCTCTTATCTCTGAGTTCAACGAATCCGAAAAATGGCGACTTTGACTTTCTGAGAACTGTCAGAGGACAAGGGTATAAACACACCGTCGTCATTGATGAAGATTCTACCCCCTCAGGACGTTCCTTGAGAACCACCTTCACAATCTCGTCAAGAAGGGCAATCTTGCCCTGCAAATACATTCTCTCTTCAGGGTCTGAGGGACCAAGACCTGGAGTTCGCAATACATCACGATATTGGTTGCAGCTAAAAACGGCTGGCACGGCTGGCCAGTTAAATCGGGCGCGAAACTCTTCAAACTGTTCACTGGTTAGTGTGAATGTTTTCATTTCCCGTCCCCTGTACCTGATGGTTACGGCTGGATCAGGCTACCGCCGTTCGAACACCGCGGCCACGCCCTGGCCGCCGCCCACGCACATGGTCTCCAGGCCAAACTGGACGTCGCGGCGCTCCATCTCGTGCAGCAGGGTGGCCAGGATGCGCGCGCCGGTGGCGGCGATGGGGTGACCCAGGGAGATGCCCGAGCCGTTGACGTTGAGCTTGTCGTGGCCGGGCAGCTTCCACTCCCGCAGCACCGCCAGCACCTGGGCGGCGAAGGCCTCGTTCAGCTCGATGAGGTCCATGTCCGCCAGGGAGAGGCCCAGCTTGGCCATCAGCTTCTTGGCCGCGGGCACAGGGCCGATGCCCATGGTGGCCGGGTGGCAGCCGGTAACCGCCCAGCCCTTGAGGTAGGCCATGGCCTTCAGGCCCAGCTCCTCCAGCTTGTCCTCCGCCACCACCAGGCAGACGGAGGCGGCGTCGTTCTGGCTGCTGGCGTTGCCCGCGGTGACGCTGCCGCCCTTGATCACCGGCTGCAGGCGGCCCAGGGCCTCCATAGATGAATCGCCTCTGGGGCCTTCATCCTTGTCGAATAGCACTGGGTCACCCCGGCGCTGGGGGATGGGCACCGCCACAATCTCCGGGGCAAACCGGCCCTCCTGGATGGCGGCAACGGCGCGCTGGTGGCTGCGCAGGGAGTACTCGTCCTGCTCCTGGCGGGAGATTTCGTACTCCTTGGCCAGGTTCTCGGCGGTCTCCACCATGCCGGAGATGTAGCCGAACCGCTCCTCCGGGGAGATGGTCTCCCGGGCCCGCACCAGCCGGTCGTGGAGGGTGATGGAGCCGAAGCGGGAGCCCCAGCGGGACTCGTTGACATAATACTCGGCGTTGCTCATGCTCTCCACGCCGCCGGCAATCACCACGTCGGCGTTGTCCGTCTGCACCAGCATGGCAGCGTTGAGGATGGCCTGCAGGCCGGAGGAGCAGCGCCGGTCCAGCTGGTAGCCAGGGACTTCAATGGGCAGTCCGGCCTTGAGGGCGGCCAGGCGTCCAATGGAGGGGTTCTCGCCGTTGGGATACCCGTGGCCCAGGATCACGTCGTCAACCCGGGCCGGGTCCAGGCCGGTGCGCTCCAGGAGGGCCTTGATGACGGTGGAGGCCAGCTCCGCGGCGGAGACGCCGCGCAGTCCTCCGCCGAAGCTGCCCACCGGGGTGCGCACTGGGGAAACGATAGCAACTCCTCGCATGGGACCCTGCATAGAACACTCCTTGTCGGTGATCATGGCAGTGGACCGCCGGTCCACCATGTTGCTCCCGTGTCTGAGCCAGGTGTAATGATACCCCTTCCCCTCGGCTCTGTCGAATACTTGGCATGATGCTGAAGGCCCCACGGCCATCCCCCAGGCGTCTGGCCAAAGGGCGGCGGCGGCCGGCACTGGCCGAGCCTTTTGTCCCAAGCAAGGGTGTTGACATTGGAGGGGAAGGGTGTATAATTGGCAGTTACCGACTTATGCCTATCACTGTGCCTTTTACTATTTCCCGCGATCCAGCCGATTCCCTGCTCCAGATTTGCTCGTCTATATCAGCCCCCTGACCCAACGCAGCCGCCAGCCTATCTTTATTAGAGGAGGACAAAGGTGCTTTTGTCTGCTGCCTCCAATGGACAACCGGCCCAACTCCCCGCAGTCAAGTCCTATTCCCGTATCCCCCAGGTGTTGGAGGTCCCCAATCTGATCCAGGGCCAGCTCCAGTCCTACGAGTGGCTCACCGACGAGGGATTGCGGGAGGTTTTCCGCGAAATCTCCCCCATTGTGGACTACACTGGCAAGAAGTACGAGCTGCACTTCCAGAAGCACCACTTTGGCCCTGCCAAGTACTCCGCCAAGGAGTGCAAGGAGCGGGAGATTAACTACGCCCAGCCGCTGTACGTTCAGACTCGGCTGGTGATGAAAGAGACCGGGGAGATCAAAGAGCAGCAGATCTTCATGGGCGACATCCCCGTGATGACCATCAACGGCACCTTCATCATAAACGGCGCCGAGCGGGTGGT
>JBGPJN010000198.1:0-5598 GCA_041485445.1 Dehalococcoidia bacterium | reverse complement strand
GTTCTGGGGCGCCCTGGCGTGGGCGGTGCCCGCCTCCCTGGGCATCACCTTCATCAGCCAGCGGGCCAAGCTGCGGCTGGACACCGCCATCGGCATCATCTTCGCCGGCGGCTTTGCCCTGGGCATCATCCTGATAAGCCAGGTCCACAACTACACCGCCGACCTGTTTGGCCTGCTTTTCGGCAACGTGCTGGCCGCCTCCTGGGGTGAAGCGGCCCTCACCGGCGGCATGGCCCTGGGCGTGCTGGCGGCGGTGGCGGCCTTTTACAAAGAGCTGCTGTTCACCGCCTACGACGCCGACATGGCCGCCGCCTCGGGCATCCCGGTGCGGCTGGTGCAGTACTTTCTGCCGCTGCTGGTGGCGGTGACCACGGTGGTGGCCCTGAAGACCGTGGGCATAGTGCTGGTGCTGGCGCTCCTGGTCACGCCGCCGGCCACGGCCACCCTGCTGTCCCGGCGGCTGCCCGGCATCATGGCCGCCAGCGTGGCGGTGGCGGTGGCGGCAGTGGTCATCGGCCTGTACCTGTCCTTCTACGCCAACCTGCCCACCGGCCCCAGCATCGTCATGGTGGCCACCGGGTTCTTCCTGCTGGCGCTGCTGCTTTCGCCCAGCAAGGGAGTGTGGCGCCGGCGCCGGTCGACTTCGGCAGCGGAGCCCGCCGTGCCCGGTGGCGTCCCGGGGAGCTAGCTCAGGCCGGCGGCCGGAGCGGCCCGGGCGGGAATGGCGGGCGGCCGGACCAAAAAGACCAGGACCACTCCAATGAAATGCACGCCGCACATGAGCAGCAGGAAGGCCCCGTAGTTGCCGGTCAGGTCACGGGCCACTGCGCTGAGAAGAGGACCCAGTCCCAGGGCGGTGGTCTGCATAGGCCCCAGCATTCCGGTAATGGCGCCGTAGGCGCCCCGCCCGTAAAACTGGGCCAGCATCATGTGCTCCAGGGTGCCCACCGGGCCGTAGGCCAGGCCCCACAGCAATGCGTACACGAAGGCCAGGGGCAGGACGTAGGCCGGGGCGACGTAGCGCAAACCGTACAGATACAGGACCATGGCCGAGGAAACCAGCAGCACCGCCAACAGGCACCACCGCGGAGTGAAGCGGTTGGCCAGAAAGGCCCAGCCCAGGTTGGCGATGGTGAGGATTGTGCCGAAGCTCAATACCCCGGCGGCCTGGGCGCGAGACAGGGAGACCTCCTCCGTCAGGTAGGGCACCAGGCTGAACCCCACCGCCGACGAGGTCAAGGTGCCCGCGGCAGCGGTGCCGGCGATGAACCAGAAGGTCCGCGTGCGCAGCGCCTCCCCGGCCCGCCAGTCAAACTCCGGCCCCCCGGCCTCGCTGGAGGACCAGCGGCGCCGTCCGCCGCCGTGCCCGGAAGCGGGCGCCGCATCCACCTCGCCGGGCCGGGCGCCGTCCGGCAGCAGGCCCAGGTCCTCGGGGCGGCGGCGCATGATCAGGACGAGGGGCGCCACCATCACCAGGCTGGCCACCCCCAGCAGTTTATAAGCGGCGCGCCAATCGTAGAAAATGGCGATGAGGGCAACTAGCTGGATGACGATGGCGCCGCCCATGGGACGGGCCTCGGAAACCAGGGAGAGGGCCAGGTTGCGGTGCCGCCGGAAGAAGTTCACCGCCACGGTGCGCGGCACCACGCCGATGAGCACCGGGTTGCTCACGGCCCGCCCCAGGATGTAGGCCATCCAGAACTGCCAGATGAGGACGCTGCCGCCAATCCAGATCAAGGACGCGCCCGCCGTCAGCGAGCCGATGGGCATCAGCCAGCGCGCGCCGTGGCGGTCGGCCAGCCGCCCGAAGAGCGGCGTCAGCAGGGCCGAGGCCCAGGTGCCCACGGTAACCGCCAACGCCAGCTGGCTGCGGCTCCAGCCGGTGTCCTCCAGAATGAAGCTCTGGACCCCGCCGATGACCACCTGGGACACCCCGGTAGCCGGAAACGTGGCCGTAAAGGACGTGGCCAGCACCAGCCACCCGTAGTAGAAGGGGGTCTTGGGCCGCCAGTCCAGCACCGCCTTGAGCAACGGGCTCACCGTCTCCTCTTTGTGTCTCAGTTTGCTATTCTAAGTGATGGGGGCTCTACCCGTCACACCGGCGAAGGCCGGTGTCCAGGTACCCCGATGCTGTCGGCGTGGCTGAAATGCCTTAATGGATTCCGGCTTGCGCCGGAATGACGAGGACCTAACGGATCCCCTACAAACCTTCTTGTCCGGTGAAACCGCGGGGCGCAGGTATGGTATCATATCCTGGCTCTGCCACCCCAACAGGGGCCGATACCCGCCGAGGGTGCCGGGGCCTATCGGTCCACGCCACCGGCCCGGCTTCAAACTTCGCCGCGGAGGCCCAGCATGCCCCTTGACCCCGCCCAGGTCCGGCACATCGCCGCGCTGGCCCGCATCGCGCTGACCGACGCGGAGCGCGCCGTCCTGGGGCAGCAGCTTGCCCAGATCCTGGCGCAGTTTGAGGTGCTGAACCAACTGGACACCACCGGCGTCGCGCCCACGGCCCACGCCGGCGATCTGGGCCCCGGCCTGTCGGGGCTCCGGGATGACACCCCCAGCCCTGGCTTAACCACGGAAGAGGTGCTGAGCAACGCCCCCCGGCGGGAGGGCCAGTTCTTCCGCGTGCGGGCGGTGCTGGAGGAGTAGGGGCGTGGCCGAGCTATGGCAGCTATCCATTCACGAGGCGTCCCAGCGGCTGCGGCGTCGGGAGATCAGCTCCCTGGAGTTGACCCGCGCCTGCCTGGCGCGCATTCATCAGATCGAGGGCCGGGTCCAGGCCTACCTGACCGTCACAGAGGAGTCGGCCCTGGCCCAGGCCCGGGAGGCCGACGGCTGCCTGGCCGCCGGCGAGACCAGTCCCCTGACCGGCATCCCGCTCCAGATCAAGGACATCATCTGCACCAAGGGCATCCGCACCACCTGCGCCTCGCGCATGCTGGAGGGGTACACGCCGGTGTACAACGCCACGGTGGTGGCAAGGCTACTGGACCGGCATGCCGTGGTGCTGGGCAAGGGCAACATGGACGAGTTCGGCATGGGGTCCTCCACCGAGAACTCGGCCTTCCACCCCAGCCACAACCCCTGGGACACCGGGCGGGTGCCCGGCGGCAGCAGCGGCGGCTCGGCGGCGGCGGTGGCGGCCGGCGAGGCCCTGGCCGCCCTGGGCTCCGACACCGGCGGCAGCATCCGGCAGCCTGCCGCCCTGTGCGGCGTGGTGGGCCTCAAGCCCACCTATGGCCTGGTCAGCCGCTACGGGCTGGTGGCCTTCGCCTCATCCCTGGACCAGATCGGTCCCCTGACCCGAAGCGTCGCCGACTGCGCCCTGGTGCTGAGCGCCATTGCCGGCCATGACCCGCGGGACTCCACCTCGCTGCCCCAGCCGCCTCAGGACTACTCGGCGGCTCTGGGACGGGACATCCGCGGGCTGCGCCTGGGCGTCCCCGACGAGTATTTCACCTCGGGCATGGAGGAGGGGGTGCGCCAGGCGGTGCTGGCGGGCATCAAGGCCCTGGAGGGCTTGGGCGCGGTAGTCCAGCCGGTGTCCCTGCCCACCACCAAGTACGCCCTGGCCTGCTACTACATCATCGCCCCCTCGGAGTGCTCGGCCAACCTGGCCCGCTACGACGGGGTTAAGTACGGCTACTCACACCAGGGGGCCGGGGACATGTGGGAGGCCATGGAGCAGACCCGGGGCCACGGGTTTGGGCCGGAGGTGAAGCGCCGCATCATGCTGGGCACCTATGCCCTGTCCGCGGGCTACTACGACGCCTACTACCGGAAGGCCCAGCAGGTGCGGACACTAATCCGCCAGGAGTTTGACCGGGTCTTTGGGGAGGTGGACGCCCTGGTGGCCCCCACCTCACCGGTGGTGGCCTTCCCCCTGGGCGACAAGACCGCCGACCCGGTGCAGTTGTACCTGATTGACGTATGCACCCTGCCGGTGAACATCGCCGGGCTGCCGGCCATGTCGGTGCCCTGCGGGTTTGCTGACGGGCTACCGGTGGGGATGCAACTCATCGGCCCCCGCCTGTCGGAAGCCACCCTGCTGCGGATTGCCCACGCCTACCAGCAGGTCACACAGTGGCACGACAAACGGCCGCCGATTTAGGGAAGAACCTCATCCACTGGCCCCATTTGGAATCTCCACGTAGCGCTGCCGGGACATCTCGGCGCCGTAGGCTATTGCCGCCCTGACGTCCTCACCAGTCAGTTGCGGATACTCGGCCAGCACCTCCCCAATGCTCATCCCCCCAGCCAGGAAATCCAGAATTAGGGAGACCCAAAGGCGCGTGCCCCGAATACACGGCTTGCCAAAGCAGACGTTAGGGTCAACGGAGATGCGCTGCAAAAGCGGATTCATATTTGTTCAGGCCTCCCTTCCCGTGGGATAGGCATCACTCATTGGCAGCCAAGTCTACCAGCCCCCGCACCGGGCCGCCAGTTACGCAGCCATATACTCACGGATCTCCACCTGCACACCAGCCGCCGCAGCCTCCTCGGCTGCCTGGAATAGCCGTTTGGTAGTCTCTTCGTCGTAATACTTCTCCCCGCAATTGGCGCAGACTTGAGCTGGCACCTTCTTGAAGATGAGAATGCTCCCACCACGCTCAAGAGTTACTGTACCGACCCCACAGGAGGTCACACCGCTCTTGCAAATAGCACACTTCACGGGTTGATCCTCCTTCGCCTGAACTCCGGCGGCTCCCACTGATCTGGGCCTGGCTCGTAGGCTGTTATCACGATATTAACTCCAAGCTCCGGCTCATCTGCAACAACGTGGAAGCACCTACCTCGGTGCCGGCCAAGCACCAGCCGGCTGGGAAGGGGGCCATCCTCCGGGTAGTCCTCAAGCACCTCGCCGGTTGCCAAAACTTCCCTAACCGCCTGCGGGCTGATCTCACGCTCGAACATCCGCTGCAGAGCATGGTCGCTGAAGATGAGCCGTAATGGCGTCATACTGCCCACCTTCTCATAACTGGGATGATAGGCTGTTCTCCCTGGCCAAGTCTAGCAGCCCCCGCACCAGCGCGTCTATTTCCGCTAGCTCCCCCGCCAGCAGGCGGCGCACCTCCCCGCGAATCTTGCCGGTGCTGCGGTAGCGGGCGGCCAGCTCCGGCAGCACCTCGGCCACCCGCCGGTGGCACTCCTGGCCCAGCGCCGCCAGCCGCCGGTGGGCCTGGTTGCCCTCGGCGTACTGCGGGATGGGCAGTTGCAAGGGGCGGGTATGGATGTGTCTTGGCCCCCAAAGTCCTCTGGTCTGAGAAGATTTGATGACGCTATCAAGAATGGGCGAGTTGAGGACTGCCGCGAGGTAATAAGCTTCACCCGTGGAATCAGTCTCAAATACATACGCTTCATGGTCGGCGACGAAGCCGCCGCTGAGCTCCAGGTCGCCGCCCTGGTCCTGAGGCCGCGCGCCGGCGCCCTGGATGACGGCGGCAGCAAGGTTGGTTCCGGCGGCGTTGTAAAGCACCTTGAAGGCAGCGGTGGGATTCTGCCGGGTCAGATTGTGCTGGTAGTCGAGCCGGTTAAGTACACTGCGCATACGAAGCTGCCCCTGCTCATCCCGGTTGGCTTTGCTGGCCCACT
>JBGPJN010000197.1:0-5612 GCA_041485445.1 Dehalococcoidia bacterium | reverse complement strand
GCCGCGAGCCGGGGCTTCCTGGACGACGTGATTGACCCCGCGGAGACCCGCCCCCGGCTGATCCAGGCCCTGGCCATGCTGCAGGACAAGCGGGACACCCTGCCCGCCAAGAAGCACGGCAACATACCGTTGTGAGCCGCCAAGGGCCGGGATTCGGGGATTAGGGGATTAACCGTGGAAGTATCCCCGAATCCCGGCAGGATAGATCATAGAGGGACGACGAAGGAGTCAACCATGGAGTTCGGCATCTTTGACCAGCTACCCTGCGCGGCGGAGCAGGCTCCGGCGGGCCGCTACCGCGACCTCATCGCCCAGGCCAAGCTGGCCGACGAGCTGGGCTTCCACACTACCTGGCTGGCCGAGCTGCACTTCAACCCCCGCTTCTCCGTCATGCCGTCGCCCCTGCTGGCAGCCTCGGCCATCGCCCAGGCCACCCGGCGCATCCGCGTCGGCACGGCGGTGAACCTGGTGCCCCTGCACCATCCCATCCGCCTGGCCGAGGAGGTGGCCACCCTGGATATTCTCTCCGGGGGCCGGGCGGTCTTCGGCATCGGACGCGGCTCCAACCCCAGTCACTACGAGGGCTACCACATCCCCATGGCGGAAGGCCGGGGGCGCTTCCAGGAGGCGGTGGAGTTTGTGCTCAAGGCCTGGACCACCGACTCCCTGGACTTTCAGGGCCAGTACTACCAGGCCCAGGGGCTTCAGGTAGTGCCCAAGCCGTGCCAGCAGCCGCACCCGCCGGTGTACGTGGCGGCCAACAGCGCCGACACCTTCCCCCTGGTGGGCGACATGGGCCACAGCATCCTGACCACCCCGCTGATTATCGGCAACGGGGGCGTGCAGGCCGGGTTGGAGGAGTACCGCCAGCACCTGGCCGAAGCGGGCCACCCCGGCGGAGTCGGGGCCGGCGCGAAGGTGGTGGTCACCCTGCCGGCCTACGTGGCCAGCGACCGCAAGAAGGCCCGCGCCGGGCTGGAGCCCACCATCAACAACTACCTGAACACCCTGCGCAGCACCAGCCGGGGCCGCGGCGCCGACCGGGCCATGCAGCTTAACTACAATGAAATCTACGACCAGCTCTCCATCATTGGTGACCCGGCCCAGTGCGTGGAGCGGATTCATGCCCTGCGGGAGATGTTCGGCTGCCAGGAGTTCATGGGCTGGTTCAACATCGGCGGGATGCTGCCCCACGACGAGGTGGCCCGCTCCATGCGCCTCTTCGCCGAGAAGGTCATGCCCCATTTCAGGTAGGCCGGGAGGTTCCTCCCCTTACCAAGGGGAGGTCAGAGCCTGCCCTGAGCGTAGTCGAAGGGAGGGGTCGCACCACCCCCTCTAACTCCCCCTTGGTAAGGGGGAGAACGGTGTAACCTCCCTGAGGAATGCCCATGACCCTGTTTGACCACCACCGCCGGCAGCGGGCCAGGGAGGACGCCCCCCTGGCCGAGCGCATGCGCCCCCGCAGCTTTGACGAGTTTGTGGGCCAGGAGCACATCCTGGGCCCCGACCGGGTGCTGCGCCGGGCCATCGCTGCCGGACGGCTGCCCTCCCTTGTCCTGTGGGGGCCGCCGGGCAGCGGCAAGACCACCCTGGCCCGGCTGCTGGCCGGCGTCACCCAGGCCCACTTTGAGCCGGTCAGCGCCGTGACTTCCGGCGTGGCGGACCTGCGCCGCATCGTGGCCGAAGCCCGGGACCGGCAGGGGATGCAGGGCCAGCGCACTATTCTCTTCGTGGACGAGATTCACCGGTTCAACAAGGCCCAGCAGGACGTGATCCTGCCCCACGTGGAGGACGGCGCCATAATCTTCATCGGCGCCACCACGGAGAACCCCTCCTTCGAGGTCATCGCGCCGCTGCTGTCCCGCAGCCGGGTGTTCACGCTGACCGCGTTGACCGCGGAACAGGTGGCGGTCATCGTCGGGCGCGCCCTGGCCGACGGTGAGCGCGGGCTGGGCAAGCTGAACGTAGCGCTGGAGCCCGCGGCACTGGAGCACCTGGTCAACATCGCCAACGGCGACGCCCGGGTAGCCCTGAATGCCCTGGAGACCGCGGCGGCGGCCACGCAACCGGACTCGCAGGGGCAGCGGATCATTGGATTGGAGACCATCGCCGATGCCCTGCAGCGCCGCTCGCCCCTCTACGACCGCGCCGGGGAGGGCCACTACGACACCATCTCGGCCTTCATCAAGTCGGTGCGCGGCTCCTCCCCCGACGGCGCCCTCTACTGGCTGGCGCGCATGATCGAGGCGGGTGAGGACCCCATGTTCATCGCCCGGCGGCTGGTGGTGCTGGCGGCGGAGGACATCGGCCTGGCGGAGCCCCAGGCCCTGGCCGTGGCGGTGGCGGCCCAGCAGGCGGTGCACTTTCTGGGCATGCCTGAGGGGCGCATCCCGCTGGCCGAGGCCACGGTGTACCTGGCCACCGCGCCCAAGAGCAACGCATCGTACATGGCCCTGGAACGCGCGCTGGACGACGTGCGCAAGCGGCCCCAGGAGCCGGTGCCCCTGCACCTGCGCAACGCGGTGACCGGGCTGATGAAGGACCTGGGCTACGGCCAGGGCTACCGCTACGCCCACGACTTTCCCGGCCACTTTGTGGCGCAGGAGTTCCTGCCGCCGGGGCTGAAGGAGAGGCGCTACTACCAGCCGGGCACCGAGGGCGCGGAGGCGGAGATTGCGGAGCGACTGCGGCGCTGGTGGGGGGAGGGGCCGCCATGAATGTAGATCGTGCCGTTGAGACCTTCTGCAAGTATTCATCCCAGGAGAAAACGGAGTTCCTGTTGCTGCTGGCCCACGCCTTGACCGTTCTTGCCCGTGAGACTTATGAGGCAGGTGGACATGGGCTGACCGAGCCGTCCCGGCTGCGCCGCATCAATGAGGTGCAGCACCGGGTGTTGGGCTCCCTCATTGCATTGAGAAGAGGTGGCAGGAAACGGTATCCTGACGATGTGGTGGTCAGGCTAATTCTGGAGCATCCGGAGGACTTGGAGCTTCAGCGGCAATTGGAGGCAACTGTGGACCGTCTATTGGGGGAGCGGTCTGCCACCGCCTGAAGTGCCCGTGCTGCTGGGCACGTCAGGCGCAGAGCAGGAAACTAAGCCTCGTCCCATTCTTCCTGGCTGATGCCCGCTTGCCGTATGATGCGGCGCAGCAAAGGGGTGTCAATGTCTCCGCGGTGCGGGTTAGGAAGAATCACGCGGACTCTGCCCCTTCGCATGAACTCGTGCCGGCCGCCGGGGAAGGGCCCCTCGAACCCCAAGCTGCGGAGCTTGGCGACTAACTCCCGGCGGCTAACCGTCGGCGCCACCGCTTGCCCCCGAAATTGAGGCTCACCCCGGCCAGGTCCGGCAGCTTGTCGTCCTCCCGCAGCGCGATGACCAGCCAGTCCTCCAGAGCAGAGCGCAACTCCTTCAGGCTCTCCTCAGAAGTGTCGCCGTCACCCCATACCCCTTGGAAGCCAGGGATGGAGGCAAAGTAGCGTCCATCCTCCATCTTCTCAACCAGGGCCTGGGCCAGCGCCTGTTCTATGTATTGTGTCAGCATCTTCTCTTCAAAGGGGCCGGCAGGCGAACCCCTATCACCATATGTACTGCTTCTGATTATACCAGCCTGGAGCCCCTCAGCCCGTCAGCGCCCGTCCCACCTTCAATCGGCCTATCTACGTCTGCCTTTGTATCTGCCTTTGTGACACTCAAGCATAACAAAAGCTCCGATGGGAACGGCGTAATTTGCCAATTCCCAAGAGAGCTTATTGGCTAGGGGAAATGAGATTCCCCTATCACGCGATTAGGCAGCCGGAACAGAGTCGCTGGTTAGCTCCACGATCCGAGTTGGGAAGACCGAGGGGAGGTCCGGCCTGAAGACCCTCCGCCAGGCTTCCAGGGCAGTTTGATTGGCCTCGGCAGCACCGCCCCATTGCGCTGCTTTGAGCAGGCGCTCCAAGAGGTACTCTTTCGTGGCGCCACACTGGTGGGCCATGTGGACGTGAATGGCGATGTGTTCCGGCGCCTTCCCCGCGCCGGTGTATACCATCGCTCTATGCAACTCCTCTTCCATGCGCTCCTGGCGGGTCATTTTTCCATGTTCTTTTTCCCAGCGGTCGTTGCGGGCCTTGAGGGCCGGCAAGTCAATCTCGGCCAGGAGATCGTGTGCGGCGACACGAAAACCACTTATTCTGGTAACTCTTTCCTTCTCCCGTTGCTTTTCTGCTTCTGTAGGCATCGTATAACTCCTTATAACCAATTTTGCTGAGTACATCAACTTGGCATCTGCTTGCTGCTGGCACCTCCTTTTCCCCTCCGCCAATTTTTGGGCGGTCAGCCCGCCAGTGCCTTGATAATCTCTTGCGCTTTGACCACCTCTGCCTGGCGGGGGAAGATGCGCTGGGTAACTCTTGCAGGTCCTAAGCCTCGTCCCACTCTTCTTAGCTGATACCGGCTTGCCGCACGATGCGGCGCAACAAAGGGGTATCAATATCTCCGCGGTGCGGGTTAGGAAGAATCAGGCGGACTCGGCCTCTGCGCATGAACTCGTGCCTGCCGCGGGGGAAAGGCCCCTCGAATCCCAAGTTGCGGAGCTTCGCGATTAGCTCCCGGCGGCTAACCGTCGGCGCCACCGCTTGCCCCCGAAATTCAGGCTCACCCCCGCCATGTCGGGCAGCTTGTCGTCCTCCCGCAGCGCGATAACCAGCCACTCTTCCAGAGCGCCGCGCAGTTCCTTCAGGCTTTCCTCCGAAGTTTCGCCATCAGCCCAGACGCCCTTGAAGTGGGGAATGGAGGCAAAATAGCGTCCGTCCTCCATCTCCTCCACCAGGGCTTGTACCATCGCCTGTTCAATGTACTGGGTTAGCATTTTCTCTTCAAAGGGGCCGGCGGGCGAACCCACGCTACACGGCGTACTGCCTTTAGATTATACCAGCCTGTTTATCCCCTCAGCCCCCCAGCGCCCGCACCACCTCTGCCGCCGTGACCACCTCTGCCTGGCGGGGGAAGATGCGCCGGGTCAGGAAGTCGTGCACGTCAGGCTGCTGGTCGGCGCAGCAGTCCTCCGCCACCACCAGTCGGTAGTCGGCGTCGGCAGCATAGCGCACCGTGGACAGCACAACCCCGCTGGTGGCGTAGCCCAGGATGATCAGTGTCTCGATGTTGTTGGCCCGCAGCACCAAATCCAGGTCCGTGCCGAACAGGGCGTTGACTCGGTGCTTGCCCACCACCACCTCGCCATCAGCGGGCTTCACCGCGGCGTGGATCAGCCGCAGCGGGTCGCCCACCGCCGGCTGGCCGGAGTGCTTGCGCTGGCTGAAAGTCTTGTTGCGGTCGCCAATCTTCGGGTAGCCGGGCCGGAACACGGTGGCCGAGTAGCACACCAGGATGCCGGCGGCCCGCGCCGCCCTTTGTAACGCATGAGTGTTGGCGATCACCTGCCGGTCCACCGCGTGGGGCAGCGTGCCCATCACCTCGCCGTAGAAGTCGGCGATGAGCAGCGCGGTATGCCGCTGGTCCAGGGTGAGGTTGGGCATGGCTATTGCTCCTGATATAAATACATACTGCAGCTTAAGCCACGCAGGTCAGCCACCTTTTGCGGTAGCTTGCTCGGCCACTGTGCGGAAACCCG
>JBGPJN010000196.1:0-5641 GCA_041485445.1 Dehalococcoidia bacterium | reverse complement strand
GGCATTACCTGGCCTCCCCCTGGCTCAGCAGGTCCAGCAGAGCGTTGACCGTGGCGGCGGCGGCGGAGCTGCCCCCGCGGCGTCCCGGACTGGTGATGTAGGGCGCCGGGCGGCGCATCAGCTCGTCCTTGGATTCGGGGCAGGCGACGAAGCCCACGGGCATGCCGATAATCAGGGCGGGGTAGACTTGCCCCGCGTCCACCAGGTCCAGCAGCGCCAGCAGCGCGGTGGGGGCGTTGCCGATGGCCACCACTGCGCCGTTGAGGTGGGGCGCCAACTCCCGCAGCGCCGCCACCGAGCGGGTGGTGCCCTCCCGCTGGGCGCGGGCCGCCACTTCCGGGGCATCTATCATGCAGCGGGCGGCGAGGCCGTGGCGCTTGAGCAGGGCGCGGGAGATGCCCGCCTCCACCATGCGCACGTCGGTGACGACGGTCGCCTTGGCGGCCAGCGCCGCCAGGCCGCGCGCCACGGCGCCGGGGCTGAAGCGAATGGTGGCGGCGATGTCCGGGTCGCCCTCGGCCCGCACGATGCGGCAGACCACGTACCGCTCCTGGGGGCCAACAGCCAGCGACCGGGGCAGGCTGGCTTCCACCAGCTTCAGGCTCTCCCGGTCAATCTCCTCTGGGAGCAGGGCGTACCGTTCCACCAGGGACATGGCTTTCATAATATCCAGCAATCCTTGGCCAACCAAACCTGGGCAATCAAAAAACCCCTGGCCCTACTGCGGCCAGGGGAACTGATGATTCTCTTCCCAGCCCCCAGCCAAAAACCGGTGAGCAAGGGATGCCACGGAACCATCTCTGTTGGGCGCAGAGCATAGGCTCCACCAAACCCGGGCAGGTCTCCTGACTTACGGATCCAGGCTGGCCCGATACCTTCCCATCCCGATACATCGGGACAGTGGTGTTAGCTTCGGCCAGCTCCCCGCACACAGTGGCGCAACCGTGACGGACTCGCACCGTCTTCCCTATTAAACCTCTGGGGTGCCGCGGGCGTTCTTGCTTTGTTAAGGGACGAACTGCCGCCGCCTAGCTGCGACTATGCCGGTAGCATACCTGGGGCTGCCGGGGTTGTCAACCCGATGCTGCCCCCAGGGCGGCCCCGGTCGATACCGATGGTACAATGGCTGCCAAACCCGCTGAAAAGTCCGAGGGCGCGTGAGATGATAGACAGGATTACAACCTGGCTTCAATCGTTGGGGATCCAGCCTCAGTGGGTGGCCGCCGCTGCACTGTGCGCCGGGCTGTTGGCAGCAGCTTATCTGAGGGTCGGAATACCTGGGATCCCAACCGGTGAATGGGCCCAGGCCGCATTTTATTGGGGCGGCGCGGGAGCCCTGTCCATCGCTGTATTGGGTTTCACCTGGTGGGCCGGCCAGCGCCTGCCCAAGCCCACAGCCCCAGGCAAGGTGGGCCTGTGGGTAGCCTCTTTCAACGGCGACACCGGGAATGAAAGCCTGCGCCTCCGCCGGGCGGTGGAGGGCCTCTTGGCGGCAGAACCCGAGCTGAACTCGACGGTGGAGGTCCGGGCTTTGAAGCGCTCCATCCCAGGAGACGACGCCAATGCCCAGTTCGCCAATGCTCAAGCCCTGGGTCGCCGGGTCAACGCCGCCTTGGTACTCTTTGGCGACGTGGGCAACGGCGTGTTTTTCCCTCGCATTACCATAATTCAGCCGACCGTTGAGTTCCGGCAAAGCCAGCTGCATCTGCAGGTCGGTCTGGCGGAGCTGGAGAAGGTGGCGGACATCCCACCGGTGCACCAAAGAACTATGGTTACTGTAGCCCGGATGCTGGTGGGTTTCGCCCATTATAAGAAAGAGGCCTTCGTGCCAGCGTTGGCGCAGTTTCAGCGGGTCCTTCAAGAGTTCCAGGCCGGCGCCCAGCAGGAGGCGCAGGGCGCGGTTGCGCCGGCCACCCTCCACTTCTACGTTGGCAGCTGCGCACGTAACCTGAGCCTTCGCGCCTCCAGCCCCATTCCGCTACTAGAGCAGGCCGTCGCCGCCTACGGGCAGGTTCCACGACCGTTAAACAACCCGGAAAATTCTCTCCACCTCCTGGTTTACGCTGGCGCCCAGAACAACTTGGGGATTGTCTACACAGATCTGGCGGCCCACCGGGATCCTTATCCCAACTTGGAATTGGCCATCACTGCCTACGGGGAGGCGCTGCAGGTCTTTACCCCAAAAGCAGCCCCCCTGAACTACGCCATAACCCAAATCAATCTGGGTAACGCCTATAGTGACCTGGCGGCCCACCGAGACCCGCTGTCCAATCTGGAGAAGGCCATCACCGCCTACCGGGAGGCCAGGCGCTTCTTCACCCCAGAGTCCGGCCCAATTAACTACGCCACCGCCCAGAACAACCTTGGTAATGCCTATGGCCGTCTGGCGGCCCACCGGGACCCCCAGGCCAACCTGGACCTAGCCCTCGCCGCCTACCGGGAGGCCCTGCGTTTCAACACTCCCGAGGCATCCCCCTTGGCCTATGCCATGATCCAAAACAACCTGGGCAAGGCCTACGGGGACCTGGCGGCTTACCGGGACTCCCAGGCCAACCTAGATCTAGCCATCGCCGCCTACGGGGAGGCACTGCGCTTCCGCACCCCCGAGGCGGTCCCTTTGGACTACGCCGCCACCCAGAATAACCTGGGCAATGCCTACGGCAACCTGGTGGCCCACCGGGACTCTCAGGCCAACCTAGACTTAGCCATCGCCGCCTACCGGGAGGCCCTGCGCTTCCGTACCCCCGAGGCGGCCCCCCTGGACTACGCCGCCACCCAAAGCAACCTGGGCAACGCCTACGGCATCCTGTCGGCGCACCGAGACCCCCAGGCCAACCTGGACCTAGCCATCGCGGCCTACGGGGCGGCCCTGCGCTTTCGCACCCCCGAGGCATCCCCCCTAGACTACGCCGCGACTCAGAACAACCTGGGCAACGTCTACATCGGCCTGGCGGCCCATCGGGACCCTCAGGCCAACCTGGAGCTGGCGATCGCCGCCTACGGCCAGGCCCTGCACTTTCGCACCCCCGAGGCGGCCCCGCTAGACCACGCCATGACCCAGAATAACCTGGGCAACGCCTACGGCAACCTGGCTGCCCACCGGGACCCGGAGGCCAACCTTGAGCAGGCCGCAGGCGCCTTTGCCCGCTCTCTCATCCTTCGAGCCGCAGCTGGAACTCCCCAGGCCCAGCGTACGGCCAGGTCCTTAAAGCAGCTAAAGGGCCAGATTGGTACGGAAAAGCTGGTTCAGATTCTGAAGGCCAACCCACCAACGCTGGACGGGGTGACCGTCACCCCCGCCCAGGTGCTGGAGATGGTGGCACGGTGGGCGACATGAAGCTCCAGACTCCACCTACCCCACCACCACGTTGACCAGGCGGCCCGGCACGTACACGGCCTGGCGCACCGCCTTGCCCTGGGTGTAGCTTTGCACCTTGGGGCTGGCCAGGGCCAGCTCCTGGGCCTGGCCGGAGCTGATGCCCGCCGGCACCTGGATGCGGTCCCGCACCTTGCCGTTGACCTGCACCACCAGGGTGATGGTGTCTTCCGCGGCCAGCTCCTCGTCCCACTTAGGGAAAAGCTGCTGGTGGATGCTGTAGGGGTGGCCGGCGCGCTCCCACAGCTCCTCGGCGATGTGGGGCGCCAGGGGCGCCAGGATCAGCAGGAAGCTCCTGGTGCACTCCCGCCAGGTGGCGGAGTCCACGTCGGCCTCGGCCCACACCCGGCTCAAGTGGTTGGTCAGCTCCATGAGGGCGGCGATGGCGGTGTTGAACTTGAACCGCTCCAGGTCCTGGTAGCACTTGCGGATGGTCTGGTGGAGCAGGCGCTGGGTGTCCCGCACCACCTGGGAGTTGGCCGCGCCGGCGTCCAAGTGGGCCGGGTCGTGCTCCATGACGCCCCACACGCGGTTGAGCCAGCGGGCGACGCCATTTATTCCTACGTCGCTCCAGGGGCCGCCCTGGTCCCAGGGGCCGATGAACATCATGAAGCAGCGGGTGGCATCGGCCCCCAACTGACCCACCACCACATCGGGGTTGACCACGTTGCCCCGGCTCTTGCTCATCTTCTCATGGTCTTCTCCCAGGATGATGCCCTGGTTGTACAGGCGCAGGAACGGCTCGCCGAACTCCACCAGCCCCAGGTCCCGCAGCGCCTTGGTGAAGAAGCGGGAGTAGAGCAGGTGCATCACCGCGTGCTCGGCGCCGCCGGTGTACTGGTCCACGGGCATCCACTTCTGCATCAGCGCCGGGTCAAAGGGGCCTTCATGGTAGTGGGGGCTGGTGTAGCGGAACATGTACCAGGACGAGTCCACAAAGGTGTCCATGGTGTCGGTTTCCCGGCGGGCGGGCGCGCCGCACTGAGGGCAGGCGGTGTGGACAAAGGCCGGGTGGGCCGCCAGGGGCGACTCCCCGGTGGGCTTGAACTCGGCGTCGGGGGGCAGCAGCACCGGCAGGCCGGCCTCGGGCACGGGCACAATACCGCAGGCTTGGCAGTAAACCATGGGTATGGGGGTGCCCCAGTACCGCTGGCGGGAGATGAGCCAGTCCCGCAGCCGGTAGGACACGGTGCGGCTGCCCCAGCCCCTCTTCTCGATGTCCTCGGCGATGGCCTGCTTGCCCTCCTGGTTGGTCATGCCGTCATAGCGGCCCGAGGCGGTCATGAAGCCGTCGCCCAGGTAGGCCTCGGCCAGCCCCGACGCGTCGGGGCCGTCCCAGGTCGCCGGGGCGATGACCTGGCGTATGGGCAGGTCGTACTTGCGGGCGAAGTCCAAGTCCCGGGCGTCGTGGGCGGGCACGCCCATCACCGCGCCGGTGCCATAGCTCATCAGCACGTAGTCGCCGATGAAGATAGGCACCTGCTCGCCGTTGAGCCGGTTGACGGCGTAGCTGCCCAGGAACACGCCGGTCTTCTCTTTGTCGGTGGACTGGCGCTCGATCTCCGAGGTGCGGCGGGCCTGGGCGACGTAGTCCGCCACGGCTTCGTGCTGCGCCTTGGAAGTCAGCCGGGGCACCAGAGGGTGCTCCGGGGCCAGGACCATGAACGTCACGCCAAAGATGGTGTCAATGCGGGTGGTGAAGGTGCGGATCTCTTTAACATCCAGCCGGTGGTGGGAGATGTCGAAGCCGATCTCCGCGCCCTCGCTGCGGCCGATCCAGTTCTGCTGCATGGTGAGGATCTTTTCCGGCCAGTCCAGCAGGCCGGTGAAGTCCAGGAGTTGGTCGGCGTACTTGGTGATGCGGAAGAACCACTGCTCCAGGTCGCGGCGGGTGATGGCGGTGTGACAGCGCTCGCAGCTGCCATCCACCACCTGCTCATTGGCCAGCACGGTCTGGCAAGAAGGGCACCACACCACCGGCGCTTTGGCCCGGTAGGCCAGCCCGGCCCGGTAGAGCTGCAGGAAGAGCCACTGGTTCCAGCGGTAGTACTCCGGCACGCAGCAGATAATCTCCCGGCCCCAGTCGTAGATGGCGCCCATGGAGCCGAGCTGCCGGCGCATGTTCTGGATGTTGCTCATAGTCCAGGTGTGGGGGTGGATGCCCCGGCTGATGGCGGCGTTTTCCGCGGGCAGGCCGAAGGCGTCGAAGCCGATGGGGTGCAGCACGTTGTACCCCTGCATTCGCCGGAAGCGGGCGTGGCAGTC
>JBGPJN010000195.1:0-5645 GCA_041485445.1 Dehalococcoidia bacterium | reverse complement strand
TCCGTTCCGCAGAATGACCATAGTCAGGCTAAGTTTAGAATCCTATGCAAGGGTCGTTAGTAGCCGCCCGCCAGCCCCAGCAGGCCCTGGGCGTGCTCCTCGTAGGCGTCGTTGTTCACCAGCTGGTGTTGCGCCGCGCCGTTGATGTCCCGCAGGCAGCGCTGCAATACACTGGTCAGGTAGTTGGCTTCGCCGCCCCCGTAGCGGTAGGCCAACGTCGCCGCGTCCGCCGCCACCTGGGTGGCGTAGCAGGTGGCGCTGCGGGTTTCGGCCTGCTGCTGCGCCGACAGGGGTTGCCCGGCGCAGGCGGTGGCCCAAACGTCCGCGTACACCTCCAGCAGCAGGGAACGGGCCGCCCGCAGCTTCAGGTCGGCCTCGGCCAGGTCGCGCTGGAAAGCGCCTCGCCGGGCGATGGTTGGAGTGTCGGGGGTGTAGCCCCGCTGCTTGCCTTGGGCCAACTGGATAATGGCATCCAGGGCCAGGCGGCCCGTCCCCAGGGCGAAGGCGGCGTGTTCCGCGGCCACAAAGGCGGGGCGGCCCATGCGGTACAGCGGCCCTCCCCGTTGGGGGTTCTGCCAGGCGACCCAGGTGAACTCCTGGGGGACGAACAGTTTATCTATCGAAACGTCGCAACTGCCCGTGCCCTGCAGGCCCATGACCTGCCAGTTATCGTGGAGGGTTATCTGGGAGACGGGGACAAAGACCATACGGGTCTCCGGGCTGGCCCCGTTGCCCGGCGCCGCCGTGCCCCCGCAGAACCACTGGGCGTTGCGCACGCCGCTGGCGAAGGGCCACCGCCCGCTGACCCGGTAGCCGCCGGGCACGGGAGTGGCCCGGCCGCGCGGGCGCAGCACCCCCGCCGCGATGGGAGTGGGTCCGCCGTGAAACACCTGGGGAATGGCGGCGGCGGGCAGAAACCCCCCCGCCAGGCCGATGCCGGTGCCGCAGATGAACAGGTTCCAGCCGGCGGTGGGGTGGATGCGGCTCACCGCCTCGATGACTTCCACTTGGAGCATGGGGTCGGCCTCCAGGCCCCCCAGCTCGGCGGGCAACTTCAAGCCGTACAGCCCGGCGGCGCTGAAGGCGTCCACGGAGGCCTGGGCTAGTCTGCCCTGGCTCTCGCTCTCTTCCAGGTGGCCCAGCAGCGTGGGGCGCAGGTCCTCCACCGCCGCCAGCAGCCGTTGCCGCTGGGAAGCCCGGTGTTCTGCTTGAGTTTGCAGCGTTGCCATACCTTCTCCGGCAAGCTTGAGTAGCAACCATCCCCCCGCGCCCGCGGGAGGGAGTAGCCAGCGCCGCCTTCCGAAGAGCACCGCTGGCTGCTCCAGCCATGAACCTAACCACCCTCGCACTGGTTGCTAAACTGGGCACCTGACCCGCTCACCCTGAGCTTGTCGAAGGGCGCGGCCACGTGGTTCGACAGGCTCACCATGAGCGGTTTAAGCAGCAATGCAAGGCTCGGTAGGTACATTCCCCCCAGCGGCCTTACTTGACCAGGAGCTTCTTCTCCAGGGCTTCTGATCGCAGGTCACCCTGGGTGCGAAGATGGCTGCGGATCTTGGTCGTGGCGGACTGGACCAATGCCGGGTCCAGGATCTCCGCGGCCTCGGCGAACCCCGCCTCGGTGAGCAGCTCGCCGCCGGCCCTGGTTATCTGCTCCATGGCGAAGGCCACCTGGAGGTCAATCGCCCGCACGTCCTCGGGAAACTCCACGTGGGAACCGCGGGCGCCCAGCTTGTCGTAGCCACCCTTGTGCCAATGCCCCGGCCGGTCGTGGCAGTCCCAGCGCAGCACCTCTTCGTTGCCCACTTCAACGCCGATGGTTGGCCCGCCGCAGCCACTCTTGAGAATGCGCATGGGCCATACGTAGGCGGAAACCTGCCCATCCTGGGACAGGGGAACGTGCAATGCGTGACCCAGATACGTCTCACCAGCTATCTTGGTTGCCATGTCAGGACCTCCTCATATTTCGTCGCACCAACAGCGACAATCTCCACCGTATCTTAAAGCAACCGCCGGCAAAATCAAGTGCGCCGGCAGGGCAGGGCCTTTTCATTCTCCTCCACTCGCCGGTGGAGTAGTCCCGATAAAATCGGGACGTATCGAGACCAACGGGGAGACGGGTTTCGATACGTCCCGACTGCGGTCGGGCCTACTCAACCAGCGGGGGCAAGGCCCTCGCGGCGACAATGAAAAGGCCCTTGCCGGCAAGAAGCGAATCTGCCAGCACTTTCATTCCCATGCCAAGTGGCAGGACTGACGTCGGTCCCCCTTGTCACCGCCGCAACTGGCACCGAACGGGCGACGGAAAGGGTCCAGGTCTGGATGGGCAGCCCCTTGCAGCAGGTGCGCCGGCCCGCTTAGAATAGCGGCAATACACCCCCGCGTGTGCGAAGCGGAGCGAAGGTAGTGCATGGCCCACAGCCATACGAGTCCAGCGGACCGCTCCCCGGGTACGGGCCGGCAAGGACCCGGGCGCTTACCCACGTTTTCCTCCCTCCAAAACCCCAACTACCGCTACCTTTGGATTAGCAGCGCCTTCATCAGCGCCGGCAACCAGGTCCAGCAGATCGCCATGGGATGGCTGGTATACCAACTCACCGGATCGGCCTTCTGGGTTGGCACCGTCCTGGGTATTCGCGCCCTGCCCATCCTGCTGCTTGGGCCGCTGGCCGGCGTGGCGATGGACCGGTTGGACCGGAAAAAGATTTACCTAACGGCCCAGTTGGGACTGGTGGTGGTGGCCTTGGTGTTCGCCCTGGACGTGCACTTCGGCCAGGTGACGGTGGCGCACGCCCTGATCTTCAGCTTTCTGCTGGGCCTGGACGCCTCCATCAACCAGCCGGTGCGGCAGGCGCTGGTGGTGAACACCGTGCCGCCGGAGCACCTGACCAACGCCATCGCCCTCAACAACGTGGCCAACGGTGTGGCCCAGAGCATCGCTCCCCTGATTAGCGGCGTCCTGATTCACAAGCTGGGCGTTGACGGCAATTTCTTCATACAAAGCGCCGCCTTTATCGCGGTGTTCCTGATCATCCTGCCCATGAAGCTCCCGTACCGGGAACCTGTCCGGACGCCGGCGTCGGTGTTCCGCAGCTTGGGCGAGGGCATCCGCCATATCAGAGGCGACACGCCGCTGCTGCTCCTCATTGTGCTGGTGTTCATACCCTCCCTGTTCATCCACTCCACCCAAAACCTGCTGTCGATATTCGCGGTGGATGTGTTTGGCGGCGGTCCGCTAATCCTGGGCCTGCTGGGGGCCTGCATGGGGTTTGGCTCCTTTACCGCCACCATGTTGATCGCCTCCCTGGGCAACTTCCAGACCAGGGGCCTAATCAATATGGCCTCCATCATTCTGGTGACCGTGTGCCTGATCCTATTTGGCCTGTCGTCCAGCCTGGGCCTGTCCCTGGTCATCTTGGGGGTCCTGGGATTCTTCAACACGGGCTTTCGCCTGGTCAACAACGCGCTGGTGCACGCACGGACGCCGGATGCTTTGCGGGGGCGGATCACCAGCATTTACGCTATGGACCACGGCTTCCAGCCCCTGGGGAGCCTGCTGCTGGGATTCCTAGCCTCGGAGGGAGTGTTGGGGCCGCAGCTGGCGGTGGTGCTGGCGGGGATCACCGCCCTGGTGGTGACTGTCTTCATCGGCCTCAGGTTCCGGCTGCTGTGGCGGCTGCGTTAATCGCGGTATACTAATTCCAGGCATTGGCCCGCCCACCCGGCCGCAACACCGCAAATCTCTCGATTGAGTAGTAAGGAGAAAACATGCCCATCAAAACCGTAGCCGTCCTCAGCCCCGGAGACATGGGCCACGCCGTGGCCCAACTGCTGCGGGAGCACGAGCTGCGGGTGGTCACCTGCCTGGCGGGCCGCAGCGCCCGGACCCGCGCCCTGTCCAACCAGGCCGGCGTGGCGGACGTACCCAACATGGCGGAGCTGGTGCGCCAGTCCGACGTGGTGCTTTCCA
Source organism: Dehalococcoidia bacterium (assembly GCA_041485445.1). Classification (GTDB taxonomy): domain Bacteria; phylum Chloroflexota; class Dehalococcoidia; order Lucifugimonadales; family UBA3495; genus SHYG01. The sequence goes on along the minus strand of JBGPJN010000195.1, from coordinate 1,675 downwards.
TCACCACGTCCGAGGGGGCTCCCAGCGTCTGCCAAGAGGTGGCGGAGGCGATGCGGGCCACGGGCCGCAGCCTGCTGTTCGCCGAGTGCAACGCCATCGCCCCGCAGAAGGCGCGGGCGCTGGAGCCGGTGATTACCCAGGCGGGAGGGCGGTTCGTGGACGCCTCCATCATCGGCAGCCCGCCCAAGGGCGGACGCAGCCCCCGCTTCTACGCCTCCGGCCCCCACGCGGGGGAGCTGGAGGGGCTGAGAGAGTTTGGACTGGACGTGCGGAACCTGGGGCCGGACATCGGCCAGGCGTCGGGCATCAAGATGTGCTACGCGGCCATGACCAAGGGGTCCGCCGCCCTGTACACTGAGCTATTGATGGCAGCCCAGATGTTGGATCTGTGGGAGCCGCTGGTGGCCGAGTTCCAGTCGGGCCGGCGGGCGGGCCCCTACGAGTTCATGGAGTCGTGGATCCCCGGCGTGCCGGCCAAGGCCCGGCGCTGGGTGAGCGAGATGCAGGAGATTGAGGCCACATTCGACTATCTGGGGATGACGCCGCGCCTGTTCCAAGGGGTGGCGGACATGTACCGGATGATCGGCGGCACGCCCCTGGGCGAGGAGAAGCCGGAGACCCGGGACCGGGAGCGGAGCCTGCAGGAGACAGTGCGGCTGCTGGCGGAGTTCATGCAGGAGCGGAGCGGCCACCCCGGAGGCTAGACTTGTGGGAGAGGGGGCCACTTTAGTAGCAATGACATCCGAAACTGTAACTGTATTGACTGACTACTAAACCAAAGCCAAGATGAAATCTACATGCCCCCTATTTCCCCATCTAGCGGGCGCAAGGGCCAACCCAGCCAAACGCGATTCCCAAAAAGTGTGAGGCCCCTTCCCTGTGGGAGGGGCCTTATGGTGTCTTGGGGCCTGTCGGCCCGCCTTAGCGCTCGGTCTGGGTGGTCTGGCTGCCGTTGCCGGTGACGGTGATGTGGGCCATGGCCGTGCCGCCGGGCGCGCCATGCCAGTGATCCTCCCCCGCCGGGATCAACACCACGTCGCCCTTGCGCACCGCCAGCTCCTTAACCTTGCCGGCGCTGTCCCGGGTCGCCACCTTGCCCACACCCTCCGTGATGACCAGTATCTGGTCGCTGGAGTGCTTGTGAAACTTGTTGCGGGAGCCCGCGCTGAAGCTGACGATGCCGAAGTTGAAGTTCTTGCTCTCTCCGGGCTTCAGCACGTTCTGCCGGTACACCTGGGTGCCGGTCATCAGCCCGCCGGTCATCTCCGCCGTTTCTTTGACCACGTTCTTGATCTTGACCACTTTCATGCTGCCTCTCCTGCCAAGAATGATGCCTATGAAGCGTTCCCCATAATACCCCACCAGCCAGCGCAAGTCCAGGCTTTATGTCCACCCGTAACTGTTCAGAGTCGGAGGGTTGGGCTCCCCACTGGCGCTCCAAAACCATGGAGCAGCGGCGGCTGAGCAGCCTTTCGACCATCCCCCTTGCCCCCTTCCTGGCCAGGAAGGGGGAAGAAGAGAAATGTATCTGGGGGACACCCCCAGCCCCCCGGCGAGGGGTTTCACCCCTCTGCACACCCCCTGCTCGCCAAACCTGCTACGTCCGGTACAGGCTGCGCTAAGGTCAGCAACCGTGCGCGTCCCCCCTCAAGGATGAACCGCCGGCTCAGGCCTC
>JBGPJN010000194.1:0-5655 GCA_041485445.1 Dehalococcoidia bacterium | reverse complement strand
TTGAGCCCGGGCAGGTCACTGTGACCTATACTATACCGATCTGGCCTGAAAGGGCGCCGCCGGACTCAGAGGCGGTGGGGGTTTTACCTTTTGTACACGTAGGCCCACCAGATAGCGCAGTCTTGGGGTAGTGTTGGTAGATTGGTTAAGAAGGGGGAGCAATAGGCATTGTTGAGACACAACGGAATTACACCTTTGCCGGCCTTGGATCGGTTGTACGAAAGGCACCTAGGTTTGACTGAGAGCATCTCCAGAGTGTTCGCAGAGGCAGCAGCGATATGCCTTTCTAGGCACCATTCACCGCCGGTTGAAATGGAGGTGATTTCCAATGGATCGGCAACTTTGAGGGAACTCAGTTGGGTTCTACCGAATGAGCGTCAGCGGCGCGCGTGGAATAATGTTGACGATGCAACACGAGACGGTGCGTACTCTGTCTGCATTGCTGCTGTCGAAATCGAAATGGGCCTGTTTGCCGTAGCTCGCGCTGAAACGAGAACTGGCGCCGATTACTATCTGGGAATCGCAAATTCTAGTTTAGAGCAGTCTCACAGACTTGAAGTGTCTGGGGTAGACCGGGGCGACGCGGCGGCGGTAGCGAAACGCTTACGGGAGAAGGTCGTGCAAACCAGAGAAGGAATCTCCAACCTTCCCGCTATTGCGAGTGTGGTTGGTTTCTCGGCAAGGCGCGTGGCCATTGAGGCAGTGGACGCATAACCATGCTGGGTGAGGCTCACTTATCTTCACAGCGCGCGGCATCAGATGCGGAGGTTCTTCTGAGGAAGGGAGAGTCGGATGCGGCTCGTGCCTCGTACGTGACAGCTGCGCAGCACGAAGTAGTCGCCCTTCAGGCGACTTCGATCGACGAGCCACGGACCAGGGGAATTCTGGCTGTAAGCTCTGTCTCTTTATTCTATAAGGGTGGTGACCTCGACCAAGCCGAAGTGCAGGCACATTCATTGCTAGGTCGGCGTGATCTTCCAGAATTCGCGAGAACCCAACTCCGTGAGCTGCTCGGGGTCATATGGGAGGAACGCGCCCTGCAAGGAATGGGTCGACAGTATAGCGGCGAAACTGTCTTGATTTCAGTCCGGGGAAACGAAGTTGGAGTTGGGCGTGCCCCCGTTCCTCTTGTGGTTCAACATATAGAGGGAATTCAAAGTCTTCTGTACAGAATCACTGAATGGCTTGACGATATTCCGTTCCGAACTAAGGGAGCACCAAGCGAACGTGTTAGGGAACTTTGCCAGCCCTGGGTCAGTGAGCCGCAAGCGGGCAGTTACCGCTTTTCCGTCAGATTTGTCCAGCCAACACAGCTGCGACTTTTCACGGGGGTGACCGAGTACGAGGCCGTGAAGGAGGCAATCAGCCCAACACAGATTACGGATTGGTTGTTTCGTCTCATACGAGCTATCTCTCCTTCCGCAGCTACGTTAGAGGAGCCAAATCAGGTAGACCAACTTATTCCAGACAAGCAATACAAGCAGGCCCTTCTGAAACTGGCTCGTAATATTGTCCCTGACGGGCATCGGGTGAAGGAGATAGAGTTTGCAACCCAACGGGCCGACGTTACTGAGCGCGTATTGTTCCACGCAGGGGCAAGATATCGGATTCGCGATAACCTAGATGTCGATGAACCCATCGGGTTGAGTGGAGAAGTCACAGGGACCTTGAGGGCGGTGCATCTTGACAAGGGTTGGTTAGATGTGGTGAAGGAGGACGGTCAGCCTCAGCGCTGCTGGATTAAAGGTGAAGTGCTTGACGATGTTGTTGGGCCAATGCTCAATAAAAAGGTCTTAGTGTGGGGAGGCTGGACAGCGAAGATGGGACGTTTTAATCTGGTGGACATCGAATTGAATCCTGCTGCAGCAAGCCACTAATTTTCAGATATTAGGGTGGCCTGCAAGGGAGCGGCAAGTCGCGCTGGGCTGCGGGGGACAGCTCAACCGGTAAGGCATTCCCCTATCGCGCGGGGCCGCCCTTCATGTCTCGGAAGAACTCCCCCGCTGCCACGCCACCCTGCTCCTGCCACTCCCGGCGCGTTTCCTCCAGCCCGCGGCGCAGCTCCTGGTCCTCCCTGGACTCCAGCCACTCCCGCACCGCCTCGGCCACAATGTCCTTGGCGTGGCGGCCTTTGCGGGCGGCCTCCACCTTCAGCGCCGTGTACAGTTCCTCATCCTCAAAGATGACCGTCATTCGCTTGGCCATGCCCGCCTCCCGGCGTGTAGGCGCTTAGCCGCCTGCATGCTTATATGATACAACCTTATCAGCCACCGGCCCTTGGGTCAACCGGGGTGTGGCCGCCTGCCGGCAGGGTCGTGGAAGGTGACCGGCCTCTCCATCGGCGTGTTGCCGGCGGAGAAGTAACGGATATATAATAGCGCCACAATACATCCGTTATGGAGGCATATTATGCCAGTCAATCTGTCGGTGAAGAATGTGCCCGATGACCTGATGGACAGGCTCCGCCAGCGAGCCAAGCGGCACCATCGCTCCCTGCAGGGTGAGCTGATGGTCATCCTGGAGGGCGCGGTGGGCTCCGAGAAACTCTCCCTGGACGAAGCTGAGCGGCGCCTCGGGGCGTTGGACCTGACCACCGGCGACGAGTCAACCGCCTGGGTACGGGAGCTGCGGGATGCCCGCTAGGGTTGTGGACGCCTCCGTTCTGGCAGCCTGGTGCTTCCGGGAGACCAGGGCGGCGGAGGCTTTGGCCTTGCTCCAAGACTCAGACCTGTTCGCACCGGTCCTCCTGGCCTACGAGCTGGCCAGCATCGCCCGCAGAAAGGCGACGGCATATCCGCAAAGGCTAGATGTCCTGAGTGATGCCCTCCAAACGGCCCTGGCCCTGCCCATCCATTGGAGCGACGTGGATCACTCCGCGGTGTTCCGCCTGGCGGTGAACACCAACCTCACCAGCTACGACGCCAGTTACCTCTACCTGGCGCGGCTCTTGGGCGTGCCGCTAGTCACTTTTGACCAGCGGCTGGCACGAGCCGCCGGGCGATAAGCCGCTGCGGCAGCGCTCCCCGGTAAGGCCTTCCCTCCCCCGTCCGGGTCATGACGTGCCCCGCAAATGAGGGAACCTACGCCCGCCCCGGCTGGACTAAAGCCCTCAACCCTGGTGTAACCCTCACTCAAATGAGAGGTACCCCCACTGCCTACCGGTAAGCCCGCACCGTGGTGGATGGGTGTGGATTGGGGTAGATTACCTGTAAGGCCAGTCTATCTTGGGGGTAATCTCGAACGAAATGGCAAAAGTACTGATTGTTGATGACGAGCCGGCGGTGCTGACGTTCTTGAAGCGCCTCTTTGAAGAGGCCGGGCACCGCACCGCGGGCGCCGCCGATGGCGCCATCGGGCTGCGGGAGTTCTTCAGTTTCCAGCCCGATGTCTCCGTGGTGGACATGATGATGCCCAACATGGACGGAGTGGAGCTGTGCCGCCGCATACGGGAGGTCTCCTACTCGCCCATTGTGGTGCTCACCGCCATGGACCGGGTGGACGACAAGGTGCGCACCCTGGCCGCCGGCGCCGATGACTACGTGACCAAGCCCGTCAGCGGCCGGGAGCTCCTGGCCCGGGTGGAGGCCTGTCTGCGCCGCTCCCACTGGCCCACCGCCACCGCGGCTCATTCCGCCTACTCCGACGCTCACCTGTCCGTGGACTTCGCCCGCCGGGAGGTGTATGTGGGCGGTGAGCGCAAGGAGCTGACCCCCATTGAGTATGCTCTGCTCAGCCTGTTTGTGCGCCGCCCCGGCGAGGCACTGTCCGCCGAGTTCCTACTCACCCAGGTTTGGGGCCGGGAGTACGACACCCTGGGTCTGGTAAAGTGGCACGTGAGCAACCTGCGCAAGAAGCTGGAGAACCGCAACGGACGCCAGCCGCCCATCTCTACGGTGCGCGGCTACGGCTACCGCTACGAGCGGCCCGCCGTGACGGCAACCCCCGCGGAGCCCCGTCTTGAAGTGGTGGCGACCATCGGGGAGTGAGACCCATCCCCATCCCCCGCGGCACCGGCGGTGGACCGCCGCGCCCCGTGCATCCCCACTGCGCTGACGCTCGTTCCCCTTCGTCAAGCCCAGGGCAGGCCCTGGCCCCCTTCTCCCTGAGGCAAAAAGGGGGGGTTGGCGGCATTGCCCCCTCTCCCCCTGGGAGAGGGCTGGGGTGAGGGCGCTGCCCCCTTGATGGGGACACGGGGCGCAACTTTGCCGCCCGTTCGGTTCCTAGCGGTACAGGGGTTTGAAGAAACTGTGCAGCAGGTTGCGCTGGTGGGCCCAGGAGTGGGCGCGCTTGACCACCGCCTGGGGCAGAGCGTCGGCCTTGCGGCGGGTGATGCGGAAGGACAGGTAGCCGGCCCCCAGGTCCACCAGCGTGTCGGTGGTGTACAGCACCTCGCACTCCTGGGACTCCAGGTACAGCTTCAGGCCCTCAAACCCTCTGGGCGCTTGGTCCGGCGCGTGGTGCACGAACAGCTCAGTGGCGCCGTACAGCTCGTCCACGTGGTCGTTGCCGGAGCCGCGGCCTCCGCCCTGGCGCAACTGGTCCCGGCCAATGCCGTAGTCTCCCAGGTTCATGGCATCACCGCCTCGCCTGCCGGCCTCCCGGCCAAAGCCGGGTAGCCGGCAATGATCTCCAGACGGCGGAAGCAGTCCGTCGCGTGGTCGTTGACCATTCCGGTGGCCTGCATGTGGGCGTAGCAGATGGTGGACCCCACGAACTTGAACCCCCGCTGCCGCAAGTCTCGGCTCATGGCGTCGGACTCCGGGGTGGTGGCCGGGTAGTCCGGCAAGTGCCGGAGCTGGTGCACCAGGGGCTTGCCATCCACGAACCGCCACATATACCCGGCGAAGCTGCCGAAGGCCGCCTGCACCTCCAGGAACCTCCCGGCGTTGTTAATGGCCGCCGCCACCTTCAGCCGGTTGCGGATAATCCCCGGGTTCTGCAACAGCGCCGCCGCCCGGGTTGCATCGTACCGCGCCACCCTCTCCGGGTCAAACTGGTCAAAGGCCAGGCGATACGCCTCCCGCTTCCGCAGCACCGTGTACCAGCTCAGGCCTGCCTGGGCCGCCTCCAGAGTCAAGAACTCGAACAGCCGCCGATCGTCGAATACCGGAACGCCCCACTCCCGGTCGTGGTACGCCACATAATCCGGCTTGTGCAGGTCCACCCAGGGGCATCGGGGACGCCCGTCTGGAGCCGCCGGCCAACCCTGGTTGCTCACACTGCTCCCTTCCTTTGGACACAATGGGGACACGATGGGGTCACGATGGGCGGGTACTGAGCGCCCGGCCCTACGGGTAGAGCGCCCAGCCCACCCGGTCCGTCTCGGCGCGGAAGAAGTGGCCCTGGGTGGTGGTGACGAACAGGGTGGTCAGCGCAGGGCCGCCAAAGCAGCAGTTGGTGGGCCGGTCGGCGGGCACTGGGTGGGTCTCAATTACCCGGCCGGATGGAGAGAAGACGTAGATCATGGGGCCGGGACCGCCCAGCTCCCAGCCGGCGCAGGCCACGATGTTGCCCTGGGCGTCCAGACACATGCCGTCAATGCCCCGGTGCACCCGGGAGCCGTCCTTGCCGAAGGTGTGCAGCACCCTGTAGGGGCCCAGGCTGCCGTCGTCGTTGATGGGGTAGGCCCGCAGCTCCCGGTCCAGGTCCAGGCGC
>JBGPJN010000193.1:0-5713 GCA_041485445.1 Dehalococcoidia bacterium | reverse complement strand
AGTTCAGGGCCTGGCGGACCGCCTTCTTGTTGCAGGGATATTTGGCTTCATAGCACCCCAGCATCCACACCTCCATGGCCACGCCCTCCTGGCCAAACACCAGCCGCCCGCCGCCGGCCTCCACCTGCTTCTTCGTCCCCAGGCTGGCTGGGACGATGTCGGCGTCTCCCGCCCGCAGCGCCGCCACTCTGGTAGCTTCTTCCGGCACCAGGAAGATGTCCATCGACTGGAACTTCACCCTCTTGTCTTGGGGGAGCCCGTTTTTGGGCTGGTAGTAGAAATCGTCAAACCGCCGGAAAGACATGGAGTACGCCGGGACTTGCCTTTCCAGCCGCATTGGGCCGGCGCCCACGGGGTTGCTCTGGTGAGCCAGCTCCTCTGCCTCGTTGCGCAGCGTGGCCCTCCCTGGGATTATCGGGTACCACGAGGTCCCCGCTTCGGAAACCTGAACCGCGAAGTTGGCAAGGGGCTGCTTGTGGGTCACACTTACTGCGTTAACCCCGCTCAACTCGATCCGGTCCACCGATTTGGATAACGCCTGCAGCGGGGTGGAAGCCACATACTCAATGGCCTGGGGGCCATAGGTGTGCAGCATACTCCACTGCACGTCCTTAGGCGCCAATTCGGCCCCGCTGTGAAACTTGACGCCCTTTCTAATGTTGAAGTTCCAGGTCAAGCCATCGGCGGAGAGGCTCCAGTCGCTGGCGATGCCTGGGACCATCTGCCCTTTGTCATCAATGGAGATCAGAAACCCGTTGAGAGTCCGGCCAAAGTTATGCGCTCCCGCCCGGCTGACCGCTGCAATGGCAGAATCGAACTTCTCATCCCCGAAATCTCCCACCATGGCGGTCAGCTTGCCGGGGTTGACCACCGGCGCTGCTGGCGCAACGGTGGCCTGGGGCATGGCCGTGGAAGTGGAACCGGTGCCCGTGATTGGCGCCGCGGTGGGTTGGGGCGACGCCGGTGTTGCCGTGGCGGCCGCACCGCAGGCCACGGCCAGCAGCAGTGGTAACGCCAGAGTTAGGGCGATAATCGGGAACGATCTGTGACCTGACCATGTTCCAAAGCGACGCACGCTAATTCTCCTTTATGTCCGACCTATGCCCTGAGCGGGAAGCAGGTGTCGACTTCCAGGCTGCCCGAAGTAGGGGGAGTCCCCGGCGCAGTCCCTCGCCGAGTCGAGCCGATGCTAGCATCCGCATTGGACGGTGTCAATTTGAGCCGGCGTCGACAGGCTCATTCATCAAGAGCCTTGAACGCCCCGGATCTGCGGCTGAATAGTGCGCTAACTCTGTAACGTAATAGCGATCACAGGGCCACGCGGCCAGCTTGCTTCTTGATGTCCAAATTGACAAAGCTCACCGAGTGCCGCACCCCTTCCATAACCCCGACCTGGCGGTTCACGAAGTCATGAAGCGCTTCCATAGACTCCAGTGCCACCCAGGCGAAGACGTCGTAGGAGCCGGTGGTGACGGAGACGTAGTGCACCGTGTCCAATCGAGAGAGGGCCGCGGCGACCTCCTCAGCCTTCCCCGGCTCGGTTTGAAGCCCGATCAGGGCAGTCGTGATATAGCCCAGTTTTTCTAGATTTGGCACTGGCAAGACCCGCACTGCATCGTCCCGGAGGAGGCGAGTCAGACGCCGTCGCACCGTCCCTTCGGCGACTCCCAATGCACGGGCGATCCCCGCGTCGCCCCTCCTTCCATCCAGTTGCAGCTGGGCGATGATCTTAAGGTCCAGGTTATCCATTAGGTCAGCTCCAGTTACCTTTCATTTGCTTCCGCAGTCCTTGCCTGGTCTTGGTCCTCCGCTATTATTCCCACATAGGAAGGGGCGAAGTAAGTTGTGCTGTCCCAGCGAATGCTGCCGGCGTTGATCGTCGCGCCCCCTGTTGGCTGTCCGAAGAAGGGTCGAGTCGCTTCGAGCTGAGCTCCGTCTCATGAAGAGTCGCATTGGTCTCACCCGCTCTGGGCAAGAACCAGGATAATCGCGCCGGATCACCACATTGACCGACTCGGGCTGCCCTGCCCTACTGAGACGGCGTATCTGGTAGCCGGACGGTATGCGGCGCTGTCGGAAGCAGCCAAAGAGTGTGGCGTGCAGTCCTTCTCAGTGACGCCCCAGGTTGGCATCATGGGCACAAGCATTGGGGGGGCCATGGTGGCCCCCCAATGCTTGTGCCCGAGGCATGCGCCGCAAGAAGTTGCGGGGGCTCCCTTCGGGTTACTTGAGCACCAAGGTATGGAGGCCCGAGGGATAAGACGCCAGGGGATTGGGGGTCCACTGCACCACCCGGGGACCCACACCCCATGGGATATTCACGTACCCCACGCCTATATAATACTCCTCTTCACGCAGCACCTTGTAAAGCTTGTTAAAGGCTTCCGGCTTCTTGAGTGGGTCGATGACCCCCAGGGTCTCGTCAACCAGTTTGTAGAGCGCGGGGTCCTCGTGGGCGCGGGCACCGTTAGTGGCAGTCCCGTGGCTTGACCGGATGATGGAGGCGCCGTCCCTTCTAGCTTCGTTATCATGCCACCGGACTTCCCCACGGAGCCCGCCCTCAGTATTACGAATCTTCTGAATGTTAGCCTGATCGCCTATCACTACCACAACGTCCAGCCCCAGCTCCTTCTTCCACATGTCGGCAGCCAGCTGGGCCGACTCGGGGAGGAAGGGAGTGGCGGTGGATATCCAGGTGTTTATTTTCAGCTGGCCAAAACCCTTGCCGCCGGGGTAGCCGGCATCCGCCAGCAACTGCCGCGCCTTGGCCGGGTCATAGGGGAAGGGGTCCAGGTCTGGGCTGTAGCCAAAGGAGCTGGGGGTGACAAAGACCCACCCCTTGGGTACGAACACCTCGGCCCCAAAGAGGTTGTTCTGGAACACCTTCAAGTCCAGGGCGTAGGCCATGGCCTGGCGCACCTGTTTCTTGCTAAAGGGGACGTCCGCGTTCCAGGCCCCGCGGAACTCCGCGCTGATATAGAAGCCCTCTGGGCCGAACACCATGCGGCCCCCAGCCCCCTCCACCTGCTTCCGGGTCGCCAGACTGATGGGGGCGATATCCGCCTCCTTAGCCCTGAGGGCGGCCACCCTAGTCGCCTCTTCAGGGATGAGCCGGAGGTCCAAAGCCTGGAAGTTCACTCTCCGGTCTTGTGCGAACCCATTCTTGGACTGGAAGTAGTAGTCGTTGAACCGCTCGAACTCCATGGACGCCTGGGGCACGTGGCGCTTGAGCTTCATGATGCCGGCGCCCACGGGGTTTGTGTCGTAGGCCCGTTCCATGGCTTCATCAAACAGCTTGTCCTGCTTGGGCAGCACCCCAAACCAGTCGGCGCCGGCTTCGGAAATGACCTCGGCAAGGCCGGTGTCCGCTGCCTTGGTGGTCAGCGTTACGGTTTTGGGCCCCGTTTGCTCTATCTTCGCCGTGTTCTTGGCGATGCTCTGGGATTTCCCCTGAGTGGAATGGGTCAGGGAATCGGGGCCAAAGTCATAGAGCCAGGTGTAGTTGACGTCCGCGGCGGTGATGGGCTGCCCGTTGTGGAAGGTCAGGCCGTCCCGGACCGTGAAGGTCCAGGTCTTGCCATCCGGGGAAAGGCTCCACGCCGAGGCGATGCCGGGGATCAGCTCCAGTTTTTCGTTGGCGGTAAGGAGGAACCCGTGCATGAGCCGGGCGTAGGTATTGCCGGCGCCCGACCCCACGCTGAAGGTGAACCGTTCGTTGCCAAAGCCGCCCACCATCAGCGTTACTTTGCCGGGGTTGATTACCGGTGCGGCCGGGACAACTGCCGTAGCAGGCACGGCGGTGGCTTTGGGTGCGGTGACAGGGGTCGGCGCACTGCTGGGTTTGGCGACCGGAGTTGCGGTGGCAGCAGCGCCGCAGGCCACCGCCAGCAGGGCAAATAGAACCGCCAGTCCCAGGAATCCGGCCTTCCAACGGATTGCACGTGACATAGCTCCCTCCTGACTTTGCATATGCCGCTCAACATACAACAGAGCGAAACCAAACGCAAGTGAGGTTGTCCCACAAACCTCTTCCCATGGAGTAGGCCAGGGGTTAATCTCTTGGCAAGGTGTGGAGAGGAAGGTAGATGCCCATGGCCTACAACCTGCTGCCTGGTGACCGAGAGCAAGCCTACCTGATGCCGCCAACCATGGGGGAGTGGTTGAGCGAGGGGCACCTGGCCTGGTTCATGGTGGATGCCGTAGGCCAGATGGATCTCAGCGAGTTCTATGCCGCCTATCGGAGTGATGGCTGGGGTGCCGCCGCCTATGATCCTGAGGTGATGGTGGCGATCCTGCTGTACGCCTACTGTCTGGGTCTGCGCAGTTCCAGGCGCATTGCCCGGGGCCTGGAAGAAGATGTGGGGTTCCGGGTAGTGGCGGCCAACCGGCAGCCGGACTTCCGGACCATCTGCCGGTTCCGGGCGGAGCACGAAGGGGCCCTGGAGCGGCTCTTTGTGCAGGTGCTCAGGTTGTGCCGAGAGGCCGGGCTGGTGAAGCTGGAGGTGGTGGCCCTGGACGGAACGAAGGTAGCAGCCAACGCGGCCCTGGACGCGAACCGGAGCTACGAGGCCCTTGAGAAAGAGGTGCGCCGCATCCTGGTGGACGCCACAGCCGTGGACGCCGACGAGGATGCCCACTATGGCCTGGACCGGCGAGGGGACGAGTTGCCAGAAGGTCTAGGCCGGCGAGCGGACCGGCTGAAGCGTCTGGAGGAGGCCAAGGAACGTCTGCAGGGGGGGGGGGGGCGGAAGGAGCCGCCAAGGCCGCCCAGGAACACCTGGCGTTGCGGCAGGCGGAGGAAGCGGCCACCGGGAAGAAGAAGCGGGGCAGGAAGCCCAAGGTAATCGAGCCAATTCCGACCGACGAGGCGAAGGCCAACGTCACCGATCCCGACAGCCGCATCATGAAGACCAGGCAGGGGTACGTGCAGGGCTACAACGTCCAGGCGGTGGTCAGCGCGGACCAGATCATCGTGGCCATTGGGGTGACCCAGGAGGCTAACGATGTGCAGCAACTGGAGCCGATGCTCCAAACCCTGGAGCACACCCTGACGGCGGCGGGGGTGGCAGAACGTCCCCGGATGGTATTGGCCGACGCAGGGTATTGGAGCGAGGGCAACGTGACCTCCGAGACGCGCCCGGAGGGGCCGGAACTGCTCATTGCGACCACGAAAGACTGGAAACAACGGAAGGCAGCACGGGAATGGGGCTGTCCCCGCGGGCGGATTCCCAAAGGGCTGAGCCACAGGGAGCGGATGGAGCGTAAGCTCCTGACTCAGCGGCGGCGGCGGCTCTACAAGATGCGGGGTGTGCTGGTGGAGCCGGTGTTCGGGCAGGTGAAGGAAGGGCAGGCCTTCCGGCGGTTTATGAGACGGGGGCTTGAGGCTGCCGCTAGCGAGGCGGTTCTCATCGGGACCACCCATAATCTGCTGAAACTGTGGCGTAGTAGGCAAGCCCCGTGGGGCTGGGACCGGGCCCGGTGGAACTGAGCCGGTAGGCGGAAAGACTCAGCGAGGTAGCAAGACCAGAGGCATGTCTCCACGGCCCATAATTCAGGTGCCGTCGTCCCGGCCGGTACGGCACAAGTCAGACAACCGGTCTATGGGACAGACTCAAGTGAGGTTTAGTTAGACCTCATGTTATGGGTCCACCTAACGACTCTTGCATAAGTATCTAAACCGGTTGGAAGGCGCTTACGGCGGAACTCCACCCTT